>NZ_JAIOKW010000058.1:0-23127 GCF_020093335.1 Pseudomonas fluorescens group sp.
CCCCAAACCCAGGCACCTCGGTTCTAATTGGAGAACTGAGTGCCTGAGATGGGGCGGCTTCGCCACCCAGCGCGGGGCAAGCCCGCTCACTACAGACCTACCCTCACCGATATTCAGGTAAAAAAATGCCCCGGCCTTGCGACCGGGGCATTTCTTTATCCAGCTGCAACCTTAGTGATTAACCGCCCCGCTCGCCCCCAGGCCAGTCTGCGAACGCACAAACTGCGGGAAGTACAGCGCACGCTCTTTCTCTGCCGCCGCCGACTTGTCGGTGATAGAGAAGAACCAGATGCCGACGAACGCAATGATCATCGAGAACAGCGCCGGGTACTCGTACGGGAAGATGGCTTTTTCGTGATGCAGGATCGAGACCCAGATGGTCGGGCCAAGTACCATCAGGCCAACGGCACTGACCAGGCCCAACCAGCCGCCGATCATCGCGCCACGGGTGGTGAGGTTCTTCCAGTACATGGAAAGCAGCAACACCGGGAAGTTACAGCTGGCAGCAATGGAGAACGCCAGACCGACCATGAACGCAATGTTCTGGCTTTCGAACAGGATACCCAGGCCGATAGCCAGCACCGCCAGGGCGATGGTGGTGATCTTCGACACGCGAATCTCATCTTTATCGTTGGCCTTGCCTTTCTTGATCACGCTGGCATACAGGTCGTGGGACACCGCCGAGGCACCCGCCAGGGTCAAACCGGCAACCACTGCCAGGATGGTGGCGAAGGCCACGGCCGAGATGAAGCCCAGGAAGATACTGCCGCCCACCGCGTTGGCCAGGTGCACCGCCGCCATGTTGTTACCGCCCAGCAAGGCGCCTGCCGCATCCTTGAACGCCGGGTTGGTGCTGACCAGCAAGATCGCGCCGAAGCCGATGATAAAGGTCAGGATGTAGAAGTAGCCGATGAAGCCGGTTGCATACAACACGCTCTTACGCGCTTCCTTGGCGTCGCTCACGGTAAAGAAGCGCATCAGGATGTGCGGCAGGCCGGCGGTACCGAACATCAGTGCCAGGCCCAGGGAGAATGCCGAGATCGGGTCTTTCACCAGACCGCCAGGGCTCATGATCGCCTCACCTTTAGGGTGAACCTTGATCGCCTCGGCAAACAGCATGTTGAAGTCAAAGTTGACGTGCTTCATCACCATCAGCGCCATGAACGAGGCACCGGACAGCAACAGCACAGCCTTGATGATCTGCACCCACGTGGTCGCCAGCATGCCGCCGAACAGCACATACAGGCACATCAGGATGCCCACCAGGATCACCGCTACGTGGTAGTCCAGGCCGAACAGCAGTTGGATCAACTTGCCCGCGCCCACCATCTGCGCGATCAGGTAGAACGCCACCACCACCAGCGAGCCACAGGCCGACAGGCTGCGGATCTGGGTTTGCCCGAGGCGATAGGACGCCACGTCGGCAAAGGTGTACTTGCCCAGGTTACGCAGGCGCTCTGCGATCAGGAACAGAATGATCGGCCAGCCCACCAGGAAGCCGATCGAGTAGATCAGGCCGTCGTAGCCGGAGGTAAACACCAGTGCGGAAATACCCAGGAAAGACGCCGCCGACATGTAGTCGCCGGCAATCGCCAGGCCGTTCTGGAAGCCGGTGATCTTGCCGCCGGCCGCATAGTAGTCGGCCGCCGACTTGTTACGTTTGGAAGCCCAGTAGGTGATGCACAGAGTGGCACCGACAAACGCGACGAACATCAAGATGGCGGAGACGTTCAGCGGTTGTTTGTGTACTTCACCGGTCAATGCGTCCGCCGCCCAAAGGGCTGGAGCAAAAAGCGAAGCGCCGAGTACTGCCAGTAGACGCCGGATCATTGCGCAGCCTCCTTGAGAATCGCATTGTTCAGGTCGTCAAATTCGCCGTTGGCCCGACGCACATAGATGCCGGTCAGGACAAACGCAGACACAATCAGCCCGACGCCCAGGGGAATGCCCCAGGTAATCGACGAACCGGGGCTGATCTTGGCCCCCAGTACTTGTGGCCCGTAGGCGATCAACAGGATGAATCCGGAGTAGAGCCCTAGCATGATCGCCGAGAGAATCCAGGCGAACCGTTCCCTTTTTCTCACCAGCTCCTTGAAACGCGGGCTGTTTTGAATCGAGAGGTAAATGCTGTCGTTCATTGTTTTTATCCTCGCAGCACAGCTTTTTTATTATTGGAACGTATCCACTGTATGCGGCTGCGGAACAGGTTCCAGACGACCTTAGTATTAGAGGGAGTGTAGCGAGGGATTGGGAGGGCGAAGAAAGATTTGCGGGTCACGAAAATAATGTGGGAGGAGGCTTGCCCCCGATGGCAGTGGGTCAGCTACAGATGAGCTGACTGAAACACTGCCATCGGGGGCAAGCCCCCTCCCACAGGGGGTGTATCAAGGCATTGGGGAGTTACTTACCGATCCACTCGGCCACACGCTCAGGGTGCTTGGCTACCCAATCCTTGGCCGCGGCATCCGGCTTGGCGCCCTCTTGGATAGCGAGCATGACTTCGCCGATTTCGTCCTTGGAGGCCCACTGGAATTTCTTCAGGAAGGCCGCGACTTCCGGCGCTTTCTTCTCCAGGCCCTTGCTGCCGATGCTGTTGACGGTTTCAGCAGCACCATAAATCCCTTTTGGATCGTCCAGGAAGCGCAGCTTCCATTTGGCGAACATCCAGTGTGGCACCCAACCGGTGACCGCAATGGATTCCTGTTTGTCTTCGGCACGGGTCAACTCGGCGATCATCGCCGCGCCCGAGCTGGCTTGCAGCTTGTAATCAAGGCCGTATTGCTTGATGGCTTCGTCGGTCTTGAGCATCACGCCTGAACCGGCGTCGATGCCGACGATCTTGTTCTTGAAGGTGGTATCGGTCTTGAGGTCTTCGATGGACTTGGCCTTGACGTACTCCGGCACGATCAGGCCGATCTTCGCGTCCTTGAAGTTAGGGCCGTAGTCGACCACCTTGTCCTTGTTCTTCGCCCAATACTCACCGTGCGTCACGGGCAGCCAGGCGGAGAGCATGGCATCGAGTTTGCCGGTGGCGACACCCTGCCACATGATCCCGGTGGCGACCGCTTGCAGTTTCACGTCATAACCGAGCTTTTGCTTGATCACCTCAGCCGCCACGTGCGTGGTGGCAACGCTGTCAGACCAGCCATCCACATAGCCGATGCTCAGGGTTTTGCTGTCGGCGCTGGCCAGTGTGGAGCTCATCGCAACTACCAGAGTGGCAGCTGCGCCCAAGAGTCGTCGCATCTTCATCGTACTTCCCCGAAAGTGCTGCGCCCGGCGGATGCCGAGCGACGTCAACCTGTTGTTATGTGGTGCACCGCGCCCCCTTCACGCGCATCGATCACGGTAGTGCGCCGTCAGCGGAGTACTGACGCTTCGATCATCAACCTGCCGGGACCTTCGACCTGCTCTGTCAGCGACCTTGTGCAAGCAGGAAACGACATCACATAGCCAGTAGGACGCTTTGTAGGATTTGACGCCAGAATCCCGCCCGAACTTTGCATGTCAAAATTATGCTGCCCCACTGGGAAGGGCTAAATCCGGGTAAGATGCGCGCCTTTGCTCCTCCAGATAAGCCAACCATGCCCGCGATCGCCCGCTTCCCTGCCCTCCCCTATTGCTTCGCCTTGATCCTTGGCCTGCTGGCCATGATCGGCTACTGGTATGGCCTCGGCCGGCCGGTGATACTGCCCGACGTCGCCAGCGCCACGCACAAGATGCAGTGCGCGTCCTACACGCCGTTCGATAAGGACCAATCGCCGTTTGACCAGCCGTTCACCCTGCGTCCGGAGCGCATGGACGCTGACCTGGCCCTGCTGGCGACCCGCTTCGAGTGCATTCGCACCTACTCCATGACCGGCCTGGAAGCCTTGCCGGAAATGGCACGCAAGCATGGCCTTAAGGTGATGGCCGGCGCCTGGGTCAGCAGCGACCCGGTGGCGACCGCCAAGGAAGTCAACGAATTGATCGCCGCGGCCAACGCCAACCCTGACGTCGTGACCTCAGTGATCGTCGGCAACGAAGCGCTGCTGCGCAAGGAAGTCACCGCCAAACAGCTGGTGGCGCTGATCCACACTGTCAAAAGCCAGATCAAGCAGCCGGTGACGTACGCGGATGTCTGGGAGTTCTGGCTGCAACACCCGGAAATCGCGCCGGCGGTGGACTTCCTCACGATCCACCTGTTGCCGTACTGGGAAGATGAGCCGTCCGGCATCGACCAGGCCCTCAAGCACGTAGGTGACGTGCGCCAGACCTTTGGCAACAAGTTTGCGCCCAAGGACATCCTGATCGGTGAAACCGGCTGGCCCAGCGAAGGCCGCCAGCGCGAAACCGCCGTGCCAAGCCGGGTCAACGAAGCGAAGTTCATGCGCGGCTTCGTGGCCATGGCCGAGGCCAATGGCTGGCGTTACAACCTGATCGAAGCCTTTGACCAGCCGTGGAAGCGCGCCAGCGAAGGCGCCGTGGGCGGTTACTGGGGCCTGTTCGATGCCGACCGCCAGGACAAGGGCATTCTCGCCGGGCCCGTGACCAATGTGCCTTACTGGCCACTGTGGCTGGGGGTGGGCGGGATCATCCTGCTGGGCGCCTTGGTGCTCGGTGGTCGTGTACGCAGTGTGCGTGCCGCTATCGCCCTGCCGCTGCTGGGCGCCGTTGCCGCATGCGCCATCGGCACCTGGGCTGAACTGACCCGCGTTACCGCGCGTTTCAATGATGAATGGGTGTGGGCAGGCTTGCTGGTGGTGTTGAACCTGCTGGTGCTGGCTCACGCGGCACTGGCCCTGAGCGCCCGGGAAGGTTGGCGCGCACGGGCCTTCAACTGGCTGGAACAGCGCGCGGGCTGGCTGGTGGCGATTGCCGGATTCGCTGGCGCGGTGATGATGCTGGCGTTGGTGTTTGACCCGCGCTATCGCAGCTTCCCGACGGCGGCGCTGGTAGTACCGGCCTTGGTGTACCTGGTGCGGCCGGTGACCGGACCGCGTCGGGAGATTGCGCTGCTGACCTTTATCATCGGTGCGGGCATTGCGCCGCAGTTGTACCGTGAAGGGTTGTTGAACCAGCAGGCGTGGGGTTGGGCGATGGTTAGCCTGCTCATGGTTGCAGCCTTGTGGCGCTGCTTGCGGGTGCGCAAGCTCTAAAACCGCTATCGGGGGGCAAGCCCCCTCCCACAGTTGGAATGCATTCCCCTGTGGGAGGGGCTTGCCCCCGATGAGGCCTTATCAGGCGACGCGGGGCTTCCTGACCAACCGCAACCCCGCAATCACCACCGCAAACACCGCAAACGTGGTGTTGTACAACGCCAGCGCCGGCAAACCGAAGACCATCCCCAGCACCGCCAAACCCCACCCGGCACGACCCGGCACGAAAAACGCCAGCACTGACGTGATCAGCGCCGCCCAGCCCAGCACCTTGAAGTGGATCATCAACCCCAGGTTCGAACGCAACTGGCATTCCCAACGGCTGGCTTCGTCCGCACAGATGCCGACCCACTGGCCATCTTCCATAAAGCCATAGCGCGCACCGTAACTGGCGGCCAGCCATAGCGGCAGTGCAACAAGCAGCAAAATCAGCGGCAAACGACGGGACATGAGGCACTCCGATAGGCAAAAACGGCGCTCAGCTTAATGCCCCGCCGGCCATTAGCAAGGCGCATATACACAATTAGTGTTCACGTACACGTGTCAAAGTGTATCGTCTGGCTACTATTACCCCGATTCCGACGTTTTTTTCCGACATTTCGTGCCGAGTGATGGCACTTCGGCGATAGGACGGCGGTCATAGCCTGCGAACTTCATTAAGCACGTTTCCTCCTAGGGATTAAGTCATGCTCCGTTCCTTGCGCTGTGCTGCCTTACTGGGCAGCCTTTTTCTGAGTGCGTCAGCACTGGCCGTCGATATCGACCAAGCCAGCTATGGCTACCCTTTGACCAACCCATTTGAAGCGACTATCGCCACCACACCGCCCGACCTTCGGCCCAAATTGCCGAACGATGACGAGATCAACCAATCCGACTACACCTTGAACATGCGCCCCGAGCGCGAGTTCAGCCTGCCGGACAACTTCTGGGCGGTGAAGAAGCTCACCTACCGCATCGCCAAGCAGGATCGCGCCGCGCCGCTGATCTTTCTGATCGCGGGCACCGGGGCAAGGTTTGACAGCAGCATCAACGAATACCTGAAAAAGCTCTATTACCAGGCCGGCTACCACGTGGTGCAACTGTCGTCGCCCACCAGCTTCGACTTCATCAGCGCCGCCTCGCGCTTCGCGACTCCGGGGATCACCCAGGAAGACGCCGAAGACATGTACCGCGTGATGCAGGCCGTGCGGGCGCAGAACGCCTCGCTGCCGGTGACCGACTTCTACCTCACCGGCTACAGCCTCGGCGCCCTGGATGCGGCGTTTGTCAGCAAGCTCGACGAGACCCGTCGCAGCTTCAACTTCAAGAAAGTGCTGCTGCTGAACCCGCCGGTCAACCTCTACACCTCGATCACCAACCTCGACAAGCTTGTTCAAACCGAAGTGAAGGGCATCAACAACACCACCACCTTCTACGAGCTGGTGCTGAACAAGCTGACCCGTTACTTCCAGCAAAAGGGCTACATTGACCTCAATGACGCCCTGCTCTACGACTTCCAGCAATCCAAGCAGCACCTGACCAACGAACAGATGGCCATGCTGATCGGCACCTCGTTCCGCTTCTCGGCGGCCGACATCGCCTTTACCTCGGACTTGATCAACCGCCGTGGCTTGATCATCCCGCCGAAGTACCCGATCACCGAAGGCACCAGCCTCACGCCGTTCCTCAAGCGTGCGCTGCAATGTGATTTCGATTGCTACCTCACCGAACAGGTGATCCCGATGTGGCGAGCCCGTTCCGACGGCGGCAGCCTCTTGCAACTGGTCGACCAGGTCAGCCTGTACGCCCTTAAGGACTACCTGCACTCCAACCCGAAGATCGCCGTCATGCACAACGCCGACGACGTAATCCTCGGCCCTGGCGACCTCGGTTTCCTGCGTAAAACCTTCGGCGATCGCTTGACCGTCTACCCGCTGGGCGGCCACTGCGGCAACCTTAATTACCGCGTCAACGCCGACGCCATGCTGGAGTTCTTCCGTGGCTAAATATCTTCTGCTGCTTGCCGCCTTGATGTGCGCAGGTGTGGCCAATGCCGACAACAGCAAGGCCCATGAGCCGGTCAACGTGGGTGCCGACGGGTTCAAGGAACCGCTGACTAAGCTCAAGTTCAACCCGGGCCTGGACCAGCGCGAGTTCGAGCGTTCGTCGCTGACCGCACTCAACGTGTACGACCCACTGGAATCGTGGAACCGTCGCGTGTACCACTTCAACTACCGCTTCGACCAGTGGGTGTTCCTGCCGGTGGTCAACGGTTACACCTATGTGACGCCCAGCTTCCTGCGCACCGGCGTGAGCAACTTCTTCAACAACCTGGGCGATGTGCCCAACCTGTTGAACAGCCTGCTTCAGCTCAAGGGCCACCGCTCCCTGGAAACCACCGGGCGCCTGCTGGTCAACACCACTATCGGCATCGCCGGCCTGTGGGACCCAGCCACCGCCATGGGCCTGCCGCGCCAGAGCGAAGACTTCGGCCAGACCCTAGGCTTCTACGGCGTGCCCGGCGGCGCCTACCTGGTGCTGCCGATCTTCGGCCCATCGAACCTGCGCGACACCGGCGGTTTGCTGGTCGATTACACCGCCGAAACCCAGATCAACTTCCTCAACGTGGCCGAAGTCAGCTCCAACCACCCGGAAGTCTGGGCCCTGCGCGCGGTCGACAAGCGCTACCAGACCAGCTTCCGTTATGGTCAGATGAACTCGCCGTTCGAGTATGAGAAGGTGCGGTACATCTATACTGAGTCTCGAAAGTTACAAATAGCTGAGTAAAAAAGCTCAATAAGAACAAGGCCATTCGAGAAAGTCGAATGGCCTTTTTTTATGGCCAACAGAACACCATACAATTAGTAAAACCTCCTACGACTGCAAACACACATACCATACGAGCTAAAAGGTATTTCTCATAAGCGTTACAAACTATCTATTTTAGGAACCCCCCTCCCTCATTCGCCAATCACTTTATGAGGACAGCAAATGGACTCCAACTTAACGTTCAATATCGTTACATTAAAAATCACACAAGGATTGTTATATGTCGCCCTCTATGACCCTCGACCCCCAACGGTTTTTCTATGCGGCACCTGCATTGCCTTCACAGCCTTCAAACCACATGAGGCCTGAGAAAGCAGAAAAAACCCCTTATCTTGCTTCACTAGGCCGCAATCTCTACGACGCCATCGAGTACGTTGACCCGGTGACTAAGGATTTTGCGATATCTACCCCCAGCGAGTTGTTGAAGCAGCGCGTAGGTGACTGGGACGATGTGAGTCGCAGCAAAAAAGAGAGGCAGGCTTCCCTTCTGAAAGCCAATGAAATAATCAAGAGTTTTGATCAAAACGGTAATCACCAGATCGACGGGGCCCAACTGTATATGAACCGTAGGGCCGTTCACAGCGTGTCTGAATTGACTAAACCGGGCTCTGAACTTGAAAAGCTTTATGAATACCTCATCCCCAAAGATTAAACGCCTTCAGCGTGGGTAAGTAAAAGTTTGCGCGGGCAGCACCTGACAGTATCACCTGCCCGCAAAAACCAAGATGCTTATGTAACATCACACAACGTGCAGACTGCACAGTAAACGCGCACAAAAAAGGCCGTTCGGTTGAGCGGCCTTTTTAATTCCACACCTGCATCAAGCCTTGAATGTTTTCCACACCTTGCCGATCACGCTGACCACCGCCAGCACCACCGCGCCCGCAATAATCCCCGCCACCCCATTCAGCAGCACCGGCACCAGCCACGCCGCCCCGCCCGCGCCCTGGCTGAGCGTCTCGATCCAGTGATGCACCACCGGCACGCCATGGGTGAGAATGCCGCCGCCCACCAGGAACATCGCCGCCGTACCGATCACGGAGAGGCTCTTCATCATGTAAGGCGCCGCCCGCAGGATCGCGCCGCCGATACTGCGGGCCACTTGGCCAGGCTTCTGGGTGAGCCACAGGCCCAGGTCATCCAGCTTGACGATGCCAGCCACCAGCCCGTAGACACCGATGGTCATGACAATGGCAATGCCGGATAACACGACCACCTGCTGCATCAACGGCGCGTCAGCCACAGTGCCGAGGGTGATGGCGATGATTTCGGCCGAGAGGATGAAGTCGGTGCGGATGGCGCCTTTGATCTTGTCCTTTTCAAAGGCCACCAGATCGGTGGCCGGGTCGGCCACGGCCTCGACCAACTGCGCACGTTCAGCCTGGTCTTCGGTCTTGCTGTGCAGGAATTTATGCGCGAGCTTCTCGAAACCTTCAAAACACAGGTAGGCACCCCCGAGCATCAGCAACGGCGTCACCGCCCACGGCGCGAATGCACTGATCAGCAAAGCGGCCGGCACCAGGATCAACTTGTTGACGAACGACCCTTTCGCCACCGCCCACACCACGGGAATTTCCCGCTCTGCGCGCACCCCGGAGACCTGCTGGGCATTGAGCGCCAAGTCATCGCCGAGCACGCCGGCGGTCTTCTTGGCCGCCACTTTTGTCATCAGGGCAACGTCATCGAGTACCGCGGCGATATCGTCGATCAACACCAACAAACTGCTTCCTGCCATGAATCGGGCTTCCATTAGAGAGGGAGGGGCCGAGCATAGCGCGGTGCAACGCTTTACGGGCACATTGTTGAGGCTCGCGGATGGCCGGTGCTACCATGCGCAACCGCCTGTCCTGGCAAGGAAACCTCTGGTTTATGAGCACCATTCGCGAGCGCAACAAAGAAAAAATCCTGCGGGCGGCCAGCGAGGAGTTTGCCGACAAAGGCTTCGCCGCGACTAAAACCAGCGACATCGCCGCCAAGGCCGGGCTGCCAAAGCCCAACGTCTATTACTACTTCAAGTCCAAGGACAACCTCTACCGCGAGGTGCTCGAGAGTATTATCGAGCCGATCCTGGCCGCTTCCACGCCGTTCAATCCGGACGGTGAGCCTTCGGTGGTGCTGAGCAACTACATCCGCTCAAAAATCCGCATCTCCCGCGACCTGCCGTTTGCCTCCAAGGTATTCGCCAGCGAAATCATGCACGGCGCCCCGCACCTCAGCGCCGACCAGGTCGAACAGTTGAACGCCCAAGCCAAGCACAACATCGCGTGCATCCAGCATTGGGTCGATCGCGGCCTGATCGCGGCGATTGACCCCAATCACCTGATGTTCAGCATCTGGGCGGCCACGCAGACGTATGCGGACTTCGACTGGCAGATCTCGGCGGTGACCGGCAAGGCCAAGTTGGATGAAGCGGATTACGAAGCGGCGGCGCAGACGATTATCCGGTTGGTGCTCAAGGGGTGTGAGCCGGACTGATAGACCGTGGCGTCTGTGCCAATCGGGGGCAAGCCCCCTCCCACACTTGAGTTGTGAACACCGTCAAATGTGGGAGGGGGCTTGCCCTCGATGAGGCCCTAACAGTCAACGCAGAATCAAGCAGACACCCCCGCATCCGCCATCAACCCCACCCCCTCGATCGCCGTGATCGCACACTGCTCATCAATATCCGACGTATCCCCGCTGATCCCGATCGCGCCCAGCACCACGCCTTCCTGATTCCGAATCAACACCCCACCCGGCGCCGGCACCACGCTGCCCTGCCCCAGGCTGTTCAGCGCGGCGATAAACGCCGGGCGTTGCTGTGCGTCCAGTGCCAGCAGGCGTGAGCCCTTGCCCAGGGCAATCGCGCCCCAGGCCTTGCCGATGGCGATCTGCGGGCGCAGCAGGCTGGCGCCGTCTTCGCGCTGCAGGGTGATCAGGTGCCCGCCGCTGTCGAGCACCGCAATGGTCAGCGGCGCTGCCGACAGGGTGCGCCCTGCAGTGAGGGCCTGGCTGGCCAGTTGGGTGGCGAGTTTCAAGGTTAAAGCGCTCATGGTGCCGTCCTTCTTTTGTTATTGGGAATGCCGTGGCGGTCTGAATGATCAGATGCTTGATCAAACAAATAGAACACAATGGCTTTTAATTTTGTATACAATATTTTCGCACAAAGGCTCCATACGTCGAAAAAAGCCGTTCCGACGAACGCAAAGGCCAGTCTATAAAATGCATTGACCTATGCCGCTCGCCGTGAATACACTTTGGCCAGACACCACTTGTATACAATTACAAAACGCAAGAGGCACCAAAATCATGAGCAAAATGAGAGCAATCGAAGCCGCCGTCCTGGTGATGCGCCGTGAAGGCGTGGACACCGCCTTCGGTATCCCAGGCGCCGCGATCAACCCGCTGTACTCGGCCTTGCAGAAGGTGGGTGGCATCGATCACGTCCTTGCTCGCCACGTTGAAGGCGCCTCCCACATGGCCGAGGGTTACACCCGGACCAAGGCCGGCAATATCGGCGTGTGCATCGGCACCTCGGGCCCGGCGGGCACCGACATGGTCACCGGCCTGTACAGCGCCTCGGCCGACTCGATCCCGATCCTGTGCATTACCGGCCAGGCCCCCCGCGCCCGTATGCACAAGGAAGACTTCCAGGCCGTGGACATCACCAGCATCGTCAAACCGGTGACCAAGTGGGCGACCACTGTCCTGGAGCCGGGCCAAGTGCCGTACGCCTTCCAGAAAGCCTTCTACGAAATGCGCTCCGGCCGCCCCGGCCCGGTGTTGATCGACCTGCCGTTCGACGTGCAAATGGCCGAGATCGAATTCGACATCGACGCCTACCAGCCACTGCCCCTGGCCAAGCCGTTGGCAACCCGCATCCAGGTCGAGAAAGCCCTGGCCCTGCTGGACCAGGCCGAACGCCCACTGCTGGTCAGCGGTGGCGGCGTGATCAACGCCGACGCCAGCGACTTGCTGGTTGAATTCGCTGAACTCACCGGTATCCCGGTGATCCCGACGCTGATGGGCTGGGGCACCATCCCGGACGATCACCCACAGATGGTGGGCATGGTCGGCCTGCAAACCTCTCACCGCTACGGCAACGCGACCCTGCTCAAGTCGGACGTGGTGCTGGGCATCGGTAACCGCTGGGCCAACCGCCACACCGGTTCGGTCGAGGTCTACACCGAGGGCCGCACGTTCATTCACGTCGACATCGAGCCGACGCAGATTGGCCGCGTCTTCACCCCGGACCTGGGCATAGTGTCCGACGCCGGTTCCGCACTGACGATGTTTATCGAAGTCGCCCGCGAGTGGAAAGCCGCCGGCAAGCTCAAGGACCGCAGTGCCTGGCTGCACGACTGTCAGCAACGCAAAGCCACCCTGCACCGCAAGACTCACTTCGACAACGTGCCGGTCAAGCCACAGCGTGTGTATGAAGAAATGAACCAGGTGTTCGGCAAAGACACCTGCTACGTCAGCACCATCGGCCTGTCGCAGATTGCCGGCGCGCAATTCCTGCACGTGTACAAGCCACGCCACTGGATCAACTGCGGCCAGGCCGGCCCGCTGGGTTGGACCATCCCCGCCGCTCTCGGCGTGGTCAAGGCCGACCCGAGCCGCAAGGTGGTGGCACTGTCGGGCGACTATGACTTCCAGTTCATGATCGAAGAACTGGCCGTGGGCGCGCAGTTCAAGCTGCCGTACATCCACGTGGTGGTGAACAACTCCTACCTGGGCTTGATCCGCCAGGCCCAGCGCGGGTTTGAAATGGACTACTGCGTGCAGCTGTCCTTTGACAACCTCAACGCTCCGGAACTCAACGGCTATGGCGTGGACCACGTCGCCGTCGCCGAAGGCCTGGGTTGCAAGGCCCTGCGCGTGTTCGAACCCGGCCAGATCGCACCGGCACTGCGCCGTGCCGAGGCAATGATCGAAGAATTCAAGGTGCCGGTGATCGTTGAAATTATTCTGGAACGCGTGACCAACATTTCCATGGGCACCGAGATCAACGCCGTCAACGAATTCGAAGACCTGGCACTGGTCGGCAACGATGCGCCGACTGCCATTTCCCTGCTCGATTAAGGAGAACCTTATGCCGCGTTTCGCCGCCAACCTGTCCATGCTGTTTACCGAACAGGACTTCCTTGCCCGTTTCAAAGCGGCCGCCGATGCCGGCTTCGAAGGTGTCGAGTACCTGTTCCCGTATGAATTCAGCTCCGCCGAAATCAAGGCGCAACTGGACGCCCACGGCCTGACCCAGGTGCTGTTCAACCTGCCGGCCGGCGACTGGGCCAAGGGCGAACGCGGCCTGGCGTGCCACCCTGACCGGATCGAGGAATTCCGTGCTGGGGTCAAGCTGGCGATTGCCTACGCCGAGGTGTTGGGCAACACCCAGATCAACTGCCTGGCGGGCATTCGACCACAAGGTATTGATGACAAGACCCTGGAAAAAACCTTCGTCGCCAACCTCAAGTACGCCGCCGAAAAGCTGCAAGCAGTGGGCATCAAGCTGGTGATGGAAGCGATCAACACCCGCGACATTCCAGGCTTCTACTTGAACAACACGGCGCAGGCTCTGTCGATTCGCGAGCAGGTCGGCAGCGACAATCTGTTCCTGCAATACGACATCTATCACATGCAAATCATGGAAGGCGACCTGGCCCGCACCATGGCCGCCCACTTGGAAGAGATCAACCACATCCAGCTGGCGGATAACCCAGGGCGCAACGAGCCGGGGACCGGGGAGATCAACTACCGCTTCCTGTTCGAACACCTGGACCGCATCGGGTACCCGGGTTGGGTCGGCTGCGAGTACAAGCCGTTGACCACCACCGAAGCGGGGCTGGGTTGGCTCAAGACCCATAACGCCATCTAACCAACACGACGCAACACCAATGTGGGAGGGGGCTTGCCCCCGATAGCGGCGGGTCTGTCAGTACTGTTTTACCTGACACACCGTCATCGGGGGCAAGCCCCCTCCCACAGGGGACCTGCGGTGTAATAACAAGAGGATTTTCGTCATGGCTAAAATCGGATTCATCGGCACCGGCATCATGGGCCAACCCATGGCCGCCAACCTGCAGAAAGCAGGTCACCAACTGTTCCTCTCCGAGCATCACGGTAAGGCCCCGCAAGCGCTGCTCGACGCGGGTGCCGTGGCCCTGGCCAACCCGCAGCAAGTGGCGCAGGAAGCCGAGTTCATCATCGTCATGGTGCCGGACACCCCGCAGGTCGATGACGTGTTGTTCCGCAAAGACGGCGTGGCTGCAGGCCTGTCGCCGAACAAGGTGGTGATCGACATGAGTTCGATCTCCCCCACCGCCACCAAGGCGTTCGCGGCGAAGATCAACGAGACCGGCGCGCAGTACCTGGATGCACCGGTGTCCGGTGGTGAAGTCGGCGCCAAGGCCGGCACCCTGAGCATCATGATCGGTGGTGAGCCGCAGACCTTCGAACGCGCCTTGCCGCTGTTCCAGGCCATGGGCAAGAACATCACCCTGGTGGGCGGCAATGGCGATGGCCAGACGGCCAAGGTTGCCAACCAGATCATCGTCGCGCTGAACATCCAGGCGGTGGCCGAAGCGTTGTTGTTCGCCGCCAAGAACGGCGCCGACCCGGCCAAGGTGCGTGAAGCGCTGATGGGCGGCTTTGCTTCGTCGAAAATCCTCGAAGTGCATGGCGAACGCATGATCAAGGGCACCTTCGATCCGGGCTTCCGTATCAACCTGCACCAGAAGGACCTCAACCTGGCCCTGGCCGGCGCCAAGGAGCTGGGGATCAACCTGCCGAACACCGCCGGCACCCAACAGGTGTTCAGCACGTGCACGGCGATTGGCGGCGGTAACTGGGACCATTCGGCGCTGATCAAGGGGCTGGAGCATATGGCGAATTTTTCGATTCGCGATAAATAGCCCCTGATTGCATTCCAAGCCTCACCTCTAATAACAAGAATCCCCCGGGAGCCCGCTTATGTCGGTCGATCCGCAACACCTGCTTCGCGAGCTGTTTGCCACAGCCATCGACGCCGCCCACCCCCGGCAAGTCCTCGAACCCTACCTGCCCGCCGACCGCAGCGGCCGTGTGATCGTGATCGGCGCCGGCAAGGCCGCCGCCGCCATGGCCTTGGTCGTGGAGAACGTCTGGCAGGGCGAAGTCACCGGCTTGGTGGTCACCCGTTACGGCCACGGCGCGCCCTGCCAGAAAATCGAAGTGGTCGAAGCCGCCCACCCCGTGCCCGACGCCGCCGGACTGGCCGTGGCCCAGCGCGTGCTGGCATTGATCAGCAACCTCGGCGAAGACGACCGTGTGATCTTCCTGCTGTCCGGCGGCGGCTCTGCCCTGCTGGCCCTGCCCGCCGAAGGCATCACCCTGGCCGACAAACAGGCGATCAACAAAGCCCTGCTCAAATCCGGGGCGACCATTGGCGAGATGAATTGCGTGCGCAAGCACCTCTCGGCGATCAAGGGTGGCCGCCTGGCGAAAGCGGCCTGGCCGGCGACGGTGTACACCTATGCGATTTCCGATGTGCCCGGCGACCAGGCCACGGTGATCGCCTCCGGCCCCACGGTCGGCGACCCGAGCACCTCGCAACAGGCCTTGGCGATTCTCAAGCGCTACCACATCGACGCCCCGGCTTCAGTGCGCAGCTGGTTGCAGAACCCGGCCTCGGAAACCGTCAAGCCCGGCGACCCGGTGCTTGCCCGCAGCCACTTCCAATTGATCGCCCGCCCCCAGCAATCCCTGGAAGCGGTGGCGGTAAAAGTGCGCCAGGCCGGGTTCAGCCCGTTGATCCTGGGCGACCTTGAAGGCGAAGCACGGGACGTGGCCAAGGTGCACGCCGGCATCGCCCGGCAGATCGTCCAGCACGGCCAGCCGCTGGCGGCGCCGTGCGTGATCCTCTCCGGCGGCGAAACCACCGTGACCGTGCGCGGCGATGGCCGTGGCGGGCGCAATGCGGAATTCCTGCTGAGCCTCACCGACAGCCTCAAAGGTCTGCCCGGCGTCTACGCCCTGGCCGGTGATACCGACGGCATCGACGGCTCGGAAGACAACGCCGGCGCGATTATGACGCCGTGCAGTTACCGCCGCGCCGAAGCGCTCGGCCTGTCGGCCAGCGACGCGTTGGATAACAACGACGGCTACGGCTATTTCGCCGCCCTCGACGGTTTGATCGTCACCGAGCCGACGCGCACCAACGTCAACGACTTCCGCGCCATCCTGATCCTTGAGACTGCCAAACATGACGCCTGACAAGAAGGTCAAAATCCTCGCCACCCTGGGCCCGGCCACCGACGGTATCGATGACATCCGCGAGCTGGTGGAAGCCGGGGTGAATATCTTCCGGCTCAATTTCAGCCACGGCGACCACGCCGACCACGCCCAGCGCTACCAGTGGATTCGCCAGGTGGAGCGCCAGCTGAATTACCCGCTGGGCATCCTCATGGACCTGCAAGGGCCGAAGCTGCGGGTCGGGCGGTTTGCCGAGAGCAAGGTGCAGTTGGTACGCGGCCAGGCCCTGCGCCTGGACCTCGACGAAACACCCGGTGACCAACGCCGGGTCAACCTGCCTCACCCGGAAATCATCCAGGCCCTTGAGCCCGGCATGGACCTGCTGCTGGACGACGGTAAGTTGCGCCTGCGGGTGATCACCAAACACGCCGACGCCATCGACACCACGGTGCTGAACGGCGGCGAATTGTCTGACCGCAAAGGCGTGAACGTCCCACAAGCTTTGCTGGAACTCAGCCCACTGACCGCCAAGGACCGGCGCGACCTGAGCTTCGGCCTGGAACTGGGTGTGGACTGGGTGGCGCTGTCGTTCGTGCAGCGCCCGGAGGATATCCGCGAAGCCCGTGAGCTGATCGGCGACAGAGCCTTCCTGATGGCCAAGATCGAGAAACCCTCGGCCGTGCAGCGCCTGCGGGAAATCGCCGAACTGAGCGACGCAATCATGGTGGCCAGAGGCGACCTGGGCGTGGAAGTGCCGGCCGAGAGTGTGCCGCAGATCCAGAAAGACATCATCAGCACCTGCCGCCAGCTGGGCAAACCGGTGGTGGTGGCCACGCAGATGCTGGAGTCCATGCGTTTCTCCCCGGCGCCGACCCGTGCCGAAGTTACCGATGTCGCCAATGCCGTGGCCGAAGGCGCGGACGCGGTGATGCTGTCGGCGGAAACCGCCTCCGGTGAGTACCCGCTGGAGGCCGTGCAGATGATGAGCAAGATCATCCGCCAAGTGGAAAACGGCCCGGACTACCAGGCCCAGCTGGATGTCAGCCGGCCCAAGGCGGATGCCACAGTGTCGGACGCCATCAGCTGCGCGATCCGCCGCATCAGCAGCATCCTGCCGGTGGCGGTATTGGTGAACTACAGCGAGTCGGGCAGCTCCAGCCTGCGCGCGGCGCGGGAACGGCCGGTGGCGCCGATCCTCAACCTCACGCCGAACCTGTCCACGGCACGGCGCTTGAGCGTGGCCTGGGGCGTGCATTCGGTGGTCAACGACCGCCTGCGCCAAGTGGATGAAGTGTGTTCCACCGCGCTGGAGATCGCGCAGGCGCAGGGCATGGCGCAGCGTGGGGACACGTTGGTGATTACGGCGGGGGTGCCGTTCGGGCAGCCGGGGTCGACCAATTCACTGCGGATCGAAACCCTACTCTAATCCTCTGTGGCGATCCCCCTTAGAAACTCGACCCATGCACAACCAAACCTGCCCCGACTGGGCCGAAGCCCTGCTCAACGGCTTCAGCCAGATCTTCCTGCAACGCCATCCCCTGTGTGGCCTGCTGTGCCTGCTCGCCATCCTGATCGGCGCACCGGCCCTGCTGGGCGGGGCGCTGCTCGGTGGCGTGGCGGGCTTGCTCACGGCCCAGCGCCGGGGCTATCCCAAGGTTGAACGCCAGGCCGGGCTTTATAGCTATAACGGTGTGCTGCTGGGTGTGTTGATCAGCCAGCACTTCGCCTGGTCGGCGTTGTTGCCGCCGCTGATCCTGGCGTGCGGCGGCTTGAGTGCGATCCTGACGCGGCACTGGTTGAAACACGCCAGCCAGCCCGATGACTTGCCGGCCTATACCGCACCTTTTGTCGGCCTGGGCTGGTTACTGCTGGGCACGGTACCGCCGAGCACGTTTGCCGTGACCGAGTCGGACACCCTGGCCGTGCTCACCGCGCCCTTCACCGGCCTGGCGCAAATCATGCTGCTGGATCAGCCGGTGGCCGGTGCCTCGATTGCACTGGGCCTGTGGCTGGCCAACCGCCGCGCCTGCGTATGGGCCCTGATCGGCGCCAGTGCCGGCATGCTGATCGCGCTGTGGCTGCAGGAACCCGCCAGCGCCCTCCTCGGCCTGCACGGCTATAACCCGGCGTTGGCCGCCTTGGCACTGAGCCAAGTGCGTCGCCAACCCTGGCTGCCGCTGCTCGGTCTCCTGCTGGCGATCCTCCTTACGCCAGGCTTTGCCGCCCTGCACCTGCCCGCGCTGACCGCACCGTTCATCCTCGCCTGCTGGCTGGTGCGCGCAGGCGCCCGAGTGCTGCGCAAACCCCGCATGGACAGGCCCTTCGAATCCCCCTAGGCTTGCTCGATATTCGATTCGGGCGGGATTTATGGACAGCAACAACGACTGGCGCCAGCGGCTCTACGTCATGGTTTTTCAAAGTGACACGGTCGCCGGGCGGCGCTTTGACGGCATCCTGCTGTTGATCATCCTCGCCAGCCTGGTGATCGTGATGCTCGACAGCATCGACCAGATACACCAGAACTATGCCGATGTGCTGGCCTACATCGAGTGGGGCTTCACGCTGATCTTCCTGATCGAGTACGGGTTGCGCCTGTATTGCTCGCCCAAGCCGTTGCGCTATGCCTTCAGCTTTTATGGGTTGGTGGATTTGCTGGCGATCGTGCCCGGTATCCTTGCGCTGTATTACAGCGACGCGCAGTACCTGCTGATCATCCGCATCATCCGCATGCTGCGGATCTTCCGCGTGCTCAAGCTCAGCCCCTACCTCAAGCAAGCCAATTACCTGATGGCGGCGCTGCGCGGCAGCAAGCAGAAGATCGTGGTGTTCCTGGTCAGCGTGTGCACCCTGGTGACGGTGTTCGGCACCTTGATGTACGTGATCGAAGGCCCGGAACACGGCTTTACCAGCATCCCGAAAGGCATCTACTGGGCCATCGTCACGCTGACCACCGTGGGCTTTGGCGATATCGTGCCGAAGACGCCGCTGGGCCAGGTGATTTCGTCGCTGGTGATGATCACCGGTTATTCGATCATTGCCGTGCCCACCGGTATTTTCACCGCCGAACTGGCCAGTGCCATGCGCGGTGAACAACTGCAAACCGACTGCCCGGTGTGCAAGAAAAACAGCCATGAGCCTAATGCGGCCTTTTGCTCGCGCTGTGGCAATGCGCTTTTTAAGAAAGTGGAATAAGCAAAGTGCGTTTTAATCTTTAAACGTCTATGCGGCGCCAGCTATAGTCGCTGGCAAATTGCCCTCACTCAATCGACAACCTTCTCGAACAACAAGGAATGAGCAGTGAAAAAACTCGTTAGCGCCTCTCTCCTGGCCGCCGGCCTTGCCCTGGCGGGCGCCGTCCACGCTGCCCCCGTCACACTGCTCAACGTCTCGTATGACGTAATGCGCGACTTCTATAAGGACTACAACGCCGCCTTCCAGAAACATTGGGAAGCCGAGCACCCGAACGACAAGCTGACCCTGCAGATGTCCTTCGGCGGCTCCAGCAAACAAGCGCGCTCGGTGATCGACGGCCTGCCGGCTGACGTGATCACCATGAACATGGCCACCGACATCAATGCCCTGGTCGACAACGGCAAACTGGTGCCGGACAACTGGGTCACCCGCCTGCCGAACAACAGCGCGCCGTTCACCTCGGCCACCGTGTTTATCGTGCGCAAAGGCAACCCCAAAGCCCTGAAAGACTGGCCGGACCTGCTCAAGGATGGCGTGCAGGTGATCGTGCCCAACCCGAAAACCTCGGGTAACGGCCGCTACACCTACCTGTCGGCCTGGGGCTATGTGCTCAAGAACGGCGGCGACGAAAACAAAGCCAAGGCGTTTGTCGGCAAACTGTTCAAACAGGCCCCTGTGCTGGACACCGGTGGCCGTGCCGCCACCACGACCTTCATGACCAACCAGATCGGCGACGTGCTGGTGACCTTCGAGAACGAAGCCGAGATGATCGCCCGTGAATTCGGGCGTGATCAGTTCGAAGTGATCTACCCAAGCGTCTCCGCCGAAGCCGAGCCGCCGGTGTCGGTGGTCGACAAAGTGGTCGAGAAGAAAGGCACCCGCGTGGCCGCCGAAGACTACCTGAAGTACCTGTGGTCGCCGGAAGGCCAGGAAATCGCCGCCAACAACTACCTGCGTCCGCGTGATCCGAAAGTACTGGCCAAGTACACCGACCGCTTCCCGAAAGTCGACTTCCTATCGGTGGAGAAGACCTTTGGTGACTGGCGCACGGTGCAGAAGACTCACTTCAATGATGGCGGCGTTTTCGACCAGATCTACAGCGGCCAGTAATTGATAAATGTGGGAGGGGGCTTGCCCCCGATGGCGGTATATCAGCTGGTTTATCCGTTGGCTGACACACTGCTATCGGGGGCAAGCCCCCTCCCACATTTGGCTCCGTGTTTGGCCGTTACATCGGCGGTGTCACGCCGTCCTTGCCGGCTGAGATGGCTTGGGCCGTAATAGTCCCATCCGCCCCCTGCGCCGCAAACAACACCACCTTCACGCCCGCCTTGAGCAAACTGCGATCCCCCGGTTCCAGGTTGACGATCGGCACATCCTCCGGCACGACGATCTTCTGTTCGCCGCCTTTGTATTTCACGGTCAACGTCCGCCCGTTGCTGACCACCAGGTCGCCGACGGTGCCGTTGGTCATGCTGCTGCCTTCTTTCAGATCAAACGCGCGATGCCCGTCGCCCGTACCGGCCATGGCCGGGGGGAACACGTGCACTTCCAGCGCGGTCAGGCTGCCGTCGGCATTGGGCATGGCGGCGGAGCCAATGTAGCTGCCGGGCTTGATCTCATCGATTTTGGCCAGGGTGACCGCGCGCACCTGGGTGGCCGGGGTGAGGTGCACGATGACGTCCTCGCCGCTGTTGACCTTGACGTGCATCGCATCGCCTTCCATCGCCGTAATGGCGCCGCGCACACCCACTCGTGGGGCGTCCGCAGCCTGGGCCAGGCCAACGGCCATGGCGGCGGCAAGCGTGGAAGCCAGGAGCATCTTGTTCAACGTGATTTTCATGACAGTCAATTTCCTGTTTCGGCAGTTGTGCCTGAATGTATCATCAGGCCTCGCGCAGAAAGTTAACGATTCACTCATCATTACCGGGCATGAGTGTTATCACTGCCGACGGCCTACCCCGGCTACGGTGTTGTCTTTAGGCTCGCCCCACTTTCCTTCGCTTTTATGAGAACACCATGAACGCTACTTCCCACGCTACAACCACCATGACCCGGAGCATGGTGATGCTGTTTGCGTTTTGCTGCGGCGCGATCGTCGCCAACATCTACTACGCGCAACCGATCATCGAGCTGATCGCACCGGACATCGGCCTCACGCCCGCCATGGCCAGCCTGATCGTCTCGCTGACGCAAATCGGCTACGCCCTGGGCCTGTTTTTCCTGGTGCCGTTGGGTGATCTGCTGGAAAACCGCAAGCTGATGATCGCCACCACCGTACTCGCTATCGCCAGCCTGTTGGGGGCAGCGGTCACCGAGCAGCCGAACCTGTTCCTGCTGGTGTCGCTGTTGATCGGTTTCAGTTCGGTGTCGGTGCAAATCCTGATTCCACTGGCCGCGCACCTGGCACCCGCCGAGTCCCGTGGCCGGGTGGTCGGCAGCATCATGGGCGGCCTGTTGCTCGGTATCCTGCTGGCTCGGCCGGTGTCCAGCGTAGTGGCGGACCACTTCGGCTGGCGCGCGATGTTCATGGCGGCGGCGGCGTTGATGGCGTTTATCAGCGTGGTGCTGCTGATCACCATCCCCAAGCGCCAACCCGACCACAGCGCCAGCTACGGCCAACTGCTGCGCTCCCTCGGCACCTTGCTGCGTGAGCAACCGGTACTGCGCCAACGCGCGTTTTACCAGGGTTGCATGTTCGCCACCTTCAGCCTGTTCTGGACCGCCGCCCCACTGGAACTGGCGCGCAATCACGGCCTGAGCCAAAGCGAGATCGCGCTGTTTGCCTTGGTCGGTGCACTGGGTGCCATCGCCGCGCCTATCGCCGGGCGCCTGGCCGATGCCGGTCATACCCACCGCGCGTCGCTGTTGGCCATGCTGTTCGCCGCTTTGAGTTTCCTGCCGGCCTTCGTGCACCCGCTGTACAGCGTGATCGGCTTGGCCGTGACCGGTGTGGTCCTGGATTTCTGCGTGCAGATGAACATGGTGCTCGGCCAGCGTGCCATCTACGCCCTCGACGCTAACAGCCGCAGCCGCTTGAATGCGCTGTACATGACCAGCATCTTCATCGGCGGCGCCTTCGGCTCAGCCATTGCCAGCAGCGTGTATGAACACGGCGGCTGGCTGGGCGTGATGCTGGTGGGCAGTGCATTCCCGTTGGTGGCGTTGCTGCGGTTCCTGAGTGCTTCGCGCCAGGGCACGGCCGCCACCGCTTGAGTGGTGGAATCAGGGCTGTTTTTTTCCAGCGGATGCCTGGCCGGACGACGACGTTAGCAGGCTCAGCAACTGCGAGAAGATCGCTAGCAATGTGACGACAAAGATGTGGATCACGCCAGCGGTACTGTCCTGCTTTTTATCCGGCAAGGGCGCGGGAGTGGGGGCAGGCGCCGGGACAGGCGCCGGTGTGGGAGCAGGCGCCGGCTTGGGCAAGGGTGAGACCTCCGGTGCCTGGCCGTCCCACCGCACATCGGCCGGTTTGATCTCGCCCTTACTCTTGACCAACAAGTCCGCAGTGCCCGTTCCTTTCAGGTCAATGGCCAGGCTTGACTGGCCCGTATTGGCATCCTGCTTAAGCACTGCTTCACCCGCTCGACCAGTGAACCGATCGGTAAATACCAGGCCACGGACACCCGCGTCCTTCAACGCACCCGACACGTCGATTTTATCGGTACCGCTGGTGAAATCCTCGATCATGTCAGGCTGGTCCGGCGTGGAGTCACTGGCCTTGTCGTAGACAAAGGTATCCGCGCCACCCCCGCCTCTCAGGGTATCAGCTGTC
>NZ_JAIOKW010000059.1:0-22251 GCF_020093335.1 Pseudomonas fluorescens group sp.
CTTGATTCGTTGGTTCATGGGGGACTCTTGGTTCCAGGGCATGATCAGTTACCTCCTGATCATGCGTATTAACCTGTAAACCATGTCCCCGGTTAGAAATGTAAACGATGTCCCCGGTTTGTACAGGGGCAAGCCCCCTCCCACAGTTACGGTATTTACAGGTCGAGATCCAATAATGCAGAGCCCAGGCACTTGCCATGGGCATCCAGCGCCAGCGAACGCGTGACGCCCCCCCGCAAGATCCCCGGCAGCACGAAGTTCAGTGCCTGCACGTTAGGCAATTCATAACGCCGCACCGGTGCAGCGCCGGGCTCCAGCTGGTCCGCAAAAAACTCAGCCACGCGCTCGGCGGTCAGCGTTTCGCACAGCAGCGGATAGTCCTCGGCACGGTACGCAATAATCGAAATGTTCGACGTATCGCCCTTATCCCCGGTCCGGGAATGGGCCAGCGTGTGCAGCTTCATGCTTCGATCCTCGGGTTGACCACGTTACGCGGCAGCAGCAACGATGCCACTGCCACCACCTGGCGTACGCTTTTGCTGGCGCCGCCGCCACCAGACGGGCCGTTGGTGTAGAGCGTTTCCACTTCATTGCCCACACGCACCGCTTCGCTGCGGGCTTCACAGCGGGCCGCCACGCGCAGGCGCACCTCCCAGGGCTCGACCGTGCTGCGCGGTCCGTGGAGCGCGTCCATGCCGATCAGTTCGGCACGCACGTCCTGCATCTTCACGCCCGTCAACTCAAGACGCTTGAGGACGACATCCCGCGCCAGCTGCGCTCGTGCGACAGCACCGGGGCCACCGTAGGACATCTGCCCTTCGCCGATCCAACCGTCCAGATAACCGACGCTGACCTTTAACTGCTCGGGTCGCGCACGGCCACCCGCACCCACGGCGCGAACGCGATCAGCGCTTTCTTCGACAAATCCCACGTGGGAAAAATCAGCGGTCACGTCAGGCGTGAGGTACGCCGCCGGGTCGTGCACTTCGTAGATCAGTTGCTCCGTGCACGTGGCGCGGCTGACCCGGCCACCGGAGCCGGCGACCTTGGTGATCAGCGCTTCACCCTCGGCATCGATCTCGGCCAGGGGGAAGCCCAGGCGGGCCAGGTCCTCCACCGCCTTGCGACCAGGGTCGGCAAAATAGCCGCCACTGACTTGCCCGGCGCACTCGAGCAAATGCCCCACCAACGTACCGCGTCCCAGGCGCTGCCAATCATCCGCTGCCCAGCCGAACTCAAACATCTGCGGCGCCAGGAACAAGGAGGGGTCGGCCACACGCCCAGTGATCACCACATCCGCATCCGCGCGCAACGCATCCAGAATGCCATCGACGCCCAAGTATGCATTCGCGGAAATGATCCGCTCGCCCAGGGAACCGACCGTCTGGCCGTTATCCAGCAGAAACTCGGGCTGCAGCACCGTCAACACGTCGTCGCCGACCACGGCAACCACCTTGAGATCAAGGCCCAGCTCGCCGGCAATCCGCCGCACTTCAACAGCCGCCGACAGCGGGTTGGCCGCGCCCATATTGGTGATCACCCGCAGACGGCGACGCCCGGCGCTTATCCCCACGAAGGGCAGCACACGACGCATGCGTTCACTCAACAACGGGTCAAAACCGCCAGCGGGGTCAGTGATCCGCGCCTGCTGCGCCAGGGCGATGGTGCGTTCGGCCAGGCACTCGAAGACCAGGTAATCCAGGTCGCCCTGCTCGGCCAGTTCCACGGCAGGTTCGATACGGTCGCCGGAGTAGCCGGCGCCGGAACCGATGCGCAAGGTTTTCATCTCAAATCACTCCCAGGAGCAACGCGGTCAGGGTCATCAACACCGACGCGGCAAACAGAAAAGGGATGGTAAAGCGCTGGTGATCGGCCAATTCGACCTTGCACAAGCCCACCAACAGAAAGGTCGCGGGGGTCAGCGGGCTGACCGGGAAGCCGGTGGTGTGTACGCCCAGCAACGAGGCCTGGGCCACTTGCAGCGGGTCGACGCCGAGGGCCTTGCCGACTTCGGCGATCACCGGCATTACGCCGAAATAGTAGGAATCGGGGTCGAATAGCATGCTCAGGGGCATGGAAATAAAGCCCACCACGGCCGGGATCAGCTTGCCGTGGCCGGCGGGAATCTGTGCCACTGCCACTTCGGCAATCGCCTTTAGCATCCCGGTGCCTTGCATGATCCCGGTAAACACCCCGGCGGCGAGCAGGATACTGGCCATGGTCAGGGCGGTTTTTGCATGGGCGTCGATGCGGGCGCGCTGGGCATCCACGTTCGGGTAGTTGATGCACAGTGCCAGCACCGTGCCGAGCATGAACATCACCACCGGGTCGACCCAGCCGGCGATCATCACCACCATGACCAGCACAGTCAGGATCAGGTTGACCCAGAACAGCCGAGGGCGACGCAGCTTGATGTCATCGTCGCTGAGTACCCGTTGCGGCACCGCATCGACGGTTGAACCGGCGCCCAGGCCCAGGCGTTTTTCTTCGCGACGGCCGAGCCACCACGCACAGCCAAAGACGAAGACCAGGCCGACGATCTGCACTGGAATCAGCGGTTGGAACAGGTCGGCTACCGGCACATGCAGCGCCGCCGACGAGCGCAACACCGGCCCGGTCCATGGCAGAAAGTTGACCCCGGCCGCCATCGCGCAGACGCAGGCGAGGATACGTTTGTCGATGCCCAGCCGGGTATACAGCGGCAACATCGCCGGCACCGTCACCAGGAAGGTCACCGCACCGGAGCCATCCAGGTGCACCAACAGCGCCAGGGTCGCGGTACCGACGACAATCCGCGTAGGACGCGTGCCTACCGTACGCAGGATGCGGTCAATGATGGGGTCGAGCATACCGGCATCGGTCATGATCCCGAAAAACAAGATCGCAAACACAAACATGCCCACCACGGGGGCGACGTTCTTGATACCGGTGATGATGAAGGCGCTGGTCTGCAGGCCGAACCCACCAAGCAGCGCGGCGATGATCGGTAAAGCGATCAGCGCCACCAGCGGTGAAAGGCGTTTGCTCATGACAGCAGCGAGCAGGCACAGGATGGTGATGACACCCAGGGTAGCGAGCATGGGTTACTCCAGAGCGGCCTTGGTGGCCGGTTATTGTTTTCCCTGGAGTATTGGAAGCGAGGTAGTCTTTGTAAATTGGAATATTCACCAGCTAGTGTTCGGAAAAACAAAATGAAGAACAGTATCCAACACATTCAAGCGTTTCTTGCGGTGGCTCGCACAGGCAGCTTCACCAAGGCGGCCAATGAACTGCATCTGTCGCCTTCCGCACTGACGGTGCAGGTCCAGCAACTGGAAGACTGGCTCGGCGTTGCCCTGCTCGACCGCAGCCCGCGCCATGTGAGCATCACCGCCGCCGGCCAGGAAGCCCGCGGCCCCATGGAAAAACTGCTGCTGGACCTGGACAACATCGTCACCGGCTCCCGCGATTTGGCCGCCCTGCGCCGGGGCGTGGTCACCATCGCCGCCCTGCCCTCGGTCTGCGCCGGCACCCTGCCGCCGGCGCTGCGCCTGTTTCGCGAGCGTTTTGCCGGGATCGAAGTGCGCCTGCATGACCTGGTGGCCCACCGGATTCATGCCCAGGTGCGTTCCGGCGAGGTGGATTTCGGCATCGGCGTGCGCGCACGGCTCAGCCATGGCCTGGAGTTCGTGCCGGTATTGAATGATCGCTTGTGTGCATTCGTGCCGGTGGATCATCCCCTCACTCGCCACCGTCAACTGAGCCTGGAACAGTTGGCGGACCAGCCGATCATCCTCACTGGCCGTGACAGCAGCGTGCGGGAGCAAGTGGATGCGCTATTCGATGAGACACGCCTGACGATGAACGCCGGCATGGAAGCCAACTACATGTCGACGGTGCTGGCGTTGGTGCGCCAGGGATTGGGCATCAGTGTGCTGCCGGAATCGGCGGCGGACAGCCTGGAAGGGTTGAAGCGCATCAGCATCGATCACCCCGGCGTGAACCGGGAGATCGGGTTGATCAGCCGCAGCGGGATGGGGTTGAGCCCGGCGGCGCAACGCTGCTTTGACCTGTTGAAAGAACAACTCTCTGACACACCACTGAGCTGAATGTGGGAGCTGGCTTGCCTGCGATGCAGACGACACTGTCTGCCAGTTGCACTGCGGCGATACTATCGCAGGCAAGCCAGCTCCCACATTTTGACCGAGTGAATCAGTCCAGCATGGCCACATGCTTAGGATGACTGGCAACACGTTTCAACCACGCCTGCACACCCGGATAAGCGTCCAGCTCAAAACCACCCTCATGGGCCACATGGGTATAGGCATACAAGGCCACGTCCGCGATGGAGAACTGATCACCCACCAGGTACGGCGTCAGTTGCAGTTGGCGCTCCATGACCTTGAGCGCCTTGTAGCCACCCTTGTGCAGCTTCTTGTATTCCTCCAGGCGTTCCTCGGGCAGCCCCAGGTAGAACTGGATAAACCGCGCCACCGCAATGTACGGCTCGTGGCTGTACTGCTCGAAGAACTGCCACTGCAACACTTGGGTACGCAGGCGCGGTTCGGTCGGCAGGAACTCGCTGCCATCGGCGAGGAAGTTGAGGATCGCATTGGACTCCCACAGGCAGGTGCCGTCTTCCAGTTCCAGTACCGGGATCTTGCCGTTGGGGTTCTTGGCCAGGAATTCGGCGGTCTGGGTGTCGCCCTTGAGGATATCGACATCGATCCATTGGTACGGGATGCCCAGCAGGCTGAGCATCAATTTGACCTTGTAGCAGTTGCCCGACTTGTAATCGCCATAAACTTTGTACATGGGGCTCCCCTTATGCCGCTTGCGCGTGCTGTGCTTGACGGACCACCGCGGCCAGGCGCTTGAGACCTTCGTCCAGGCGGGCCGGGTCGATATGGCTGAAATTGAGCCGCAGCGAACCCAGGTGTTGGTCCGGCTCGGAAAAGAACGGTTCACCGGGCATGAACGCGACGTTCTGTTCTAACGCTTGCGCCAACAAGGTGCGGGTGTCGAGCGGCTGTTTCAAGGTCAGCCAGAAGAATAATCCACCCTGGGGCACCTGCCAGTCGGCCAGGTCAGCGAAGTGATGCGCCAGCGCCACTTGGAATGCGTCACGGCGCTCGCGGTAAAAGCTGCGCAGTTCTACCAAGTGCTGTTGGTATTTTTCCGTGCCGACCCATTGCATCGCCTGCCATTGGCCGACGCGGTTGGTGTGCAGGTCCGCCGATTGCTTGAGCTTGAGCAAATGCGGGAACAGGTCCGGGCTGGCGATCAGGTAACCCACGCGCAAACCGGGCAACAACGTCTTGGACACAGTGCCGGTGTAGATCCAGCTGGCTTTTTTCAGGCGCCCGACGATGGGCTTGGCACTGCCGCCGTCGAAGGTCAGTTCGCGGTAGGGCTCGTCTTCGATCAGCGTCACCCCAAACTCGTCGAGCAAGGCGGCGACCGCTGCACGCTTGGCCTCGCTGTAGCGTACAGCCGACGGGTTCTGGAAGGTTGGAATCAGGTAGATAAACGCCGGGTGGTGGCGTTCGAGGTTGGCGCGCAACGCGGCCAGGTCGGGACCGTCGGTTTCCAGTGGCACGGTGAGGCAGTCGGCACCGAAGAGTTGGAAGATCTGTAAAGCAGCCAGGTAGGTCGGGCCTTCCAGCAGGATCTGGGTGCCTTTATCGATGTACAGTTTGGCGGCCAGGTCCAGGGTTTGCTGGGAGCCGCTGACCACCAGCACCTGGCTGGCCTGGCACGGTACGCCCAAGGCGCGAGCTTGCGCAGCGAGCAGTTCGCGCAAGTGGGGTTCGCCTTCGCTCATGCCGTATTGGCCGATAGTGAGCGGCATGTCATCCCAGTCCAGGGCGGGCAGCATGGCTTGCGCGGGTAGGCCACCGGCGAACGACATCACTTCCGGACACTGGGCCGCCGCGAGGATTTCACGGATCAGGGAGCTTTTGAGGCGCGTAACACGTTCAGAGAAGGCCATTAGGGTCACCGGTAGCGAAGACTGTAGAAAATACGTCAAACTGGTTGACCGAAATTACGACGACTTCAGTGGATACGTCAATATGCTTGACCTTAAAAACCCGACCAGCCAGCAAACAGCCATGGAGGCGTTCTTCTTCGGCTACCAGGCCTTTACCGCCAAGGCCGACGAAATGCTTGAGCGCCGTGGCCTGAGCCGGGTGCACCAGCGCATCGTGTTTTTTATCGCACGCTACCCCGCCCTGAGCGTGAAGGAACTGCTGGAATTGCTCGGGGTGAGCAAACAGGCGCTGAACATGCCGTTGCGTCAATTGCAGGAAATGCACCTGGTGGACAGCGTCGCGTCCGAGACCGACAAGCGCAAACGCCTGCTGGAATTGACAGAGGAAGGTCGGCGTTTCGAGCAGTCATTACGCCGTGAACAGGTGAAGCTGTTACAGCGCGCGTTCAGTGAAGCGGGCGAAGACGCGGTGGCGGGATGGCTGGCAGTGAATCAGGCGTTAAGTGCGGCTAATTAGCCTTTCATCCCCTTTTACCCAGCCAATCGAAAACATTATTTGCTTTATTTGTATACAAAAGCATAATTCGCTTCGTGCGAGTTCCTGACCTATTGGTCAACAAACCCGCCAGTACCTCTCAGCGCCTACGCGCTGGCCATAACAATAAAATGCTTGAGGAGTACTCGCTGTGGATAGCCGCAAATCCGAAGCCTCACCCCTGGACCTCCAACCCACCCATACCGGCTGGCTGGAACGCCTGTTCAAACTGCGCTTGCATGGCACCACAGTGAAGACCGAGCTGATCGCCGGCCTCACCACCTTTATCACCATGGCATACATCATCTTCGTCAACCCGAACATCATGGCCGACGCCGGCATCGATCATGGCGCGGCGTTCGTCGCCACCTGCATCGCCGCCGCGCTGGGTTGCCTGTTGATGGGCCTGTATGCCAACTGGCCAGTGGGCCTCGCACCAGGCATGGGGTTGAACGCGTTTTTCACCTACACCGTGGTCGGCACCATGGGCTACACCTGGGAAACCGCGCTGGGCGCGGTGTTTATCTCCGGCGTGTTGTTCATGGGCCTGACGCTCTCGCGGGTGCGTGAGTGGTTGCTCAACAGCATTCCGGTCAGCCTGCGCCATGCCATGGGCGCGGGCGTCGGTTTGTTCCTCGGGGTGATCGGTTTGAAAACCGCCGGGATCATCGTCGACAGCCCGGCCACGCTGATCAAGCTCGGCTCGCTGCATGAACCCGCACCACTGCTCGCGGCCGTGTGCTTCCTGCTCATCGCCATTCTCAGCTACCACCGCGTGTTTGGCGCGATCCTGATCAGCATCATCGCCGTCACCCTGGCCGGATGGGGGCTGGGGTTGGTGCACTACAACGGCATGATCTCCACCCCACCGAGCCTGGCGCCGACCTGGATGGCCATGGACGTGAAAGGTGTGTTCAATGTCAGCATGATCAGCGTTGTATTTGCCTTTCTTTTTGTACACATGTTCGACACCGCAGGTACACTGATGGGCGTCGCGCAACGAGCCGGGCTGGTCAATGCCGATGGCAAGATCGATAACCTGTCCCGCGCGTTGAAGGCCGACAGTGCCTCCAGCGTGTTCGGTGCCATGGTCGGCGTGCCACCGGTGACCAGCTACGTGGAAAGTGCCGCCGGTGTCGCCGCCGGTGGCCGCACCGGGCTGACGGCCGTGACCGTGGGCGTCCTGTTTGTGGCGGCGATGTTCTTCGCGCCGCTGGCCGGCATGATTCCTGCGTACGCCACGGCCGGCGCGTTGATCTATGTCGCGATGCTGATGATGAGCGGCATGGCCCATATCAACTGGGACGACGCCACCGACAGCATCCCGGCGATTGTTACGGCGATCATGATGCCGCTGACCTTCTCGGTTGCCGACGGGATCGCCCTGGGTTTTATCACCTATGTGGCACTGAAGGCCGGTACCGGCAAGCATAGGGAAATTTCTGTCAGCCTGTGGGTGCTCTGCGCGATCTTCATTGCCAAGTTCGCGTTTCTGTAGGGACACCGGTTTGACCCCGCCTCACCCCGTCGGGTGGGGCTTTTGTATGAAGGGAGGAACGCAATGAGTCTGGAAACCTGGCTGCTGTTCAGCGGCGCTGCGCTGGTAGTGATCCTGATCCCAGGACCGCTGTCATTGCTGATGATCAGCAACAGTTTGAATTTCGGTCTGCGCCGCTCCTACCCGGCATTTCTCGGTGGCGTGTCTGCCTCGATCTGCCTGTTGAGCGCATCGGCATTAGGCCTGGGCGCCCTGCTGCTGGCGTCGGAACACCTGTTCAGCGCGTTGAAAATTGTCGGCGCGGTCTACCTGTTTTATCTCGCCTGGCAGAGTTGGCAGCAATCGCGCCAACCGGCCCAAGGTGCCGTGGTACCGCAGGCCGTCGCTACGCCGCGCTTTCGCACGCTGTTTGGCAGCGCCTTTATACTGGGCGCCAGCAACCCCAAGGACATCCTGTTTTTTACCGCCTTCCTGCCGCAGTTCCTCAGTGCCCAGCAGGCGTTTGTGCCACAGCTGTTGATCATGATCGCCACGTGGACCGTACTCGACCTGCTGTGCAAGCTGGCCTACGGCCTCGGCGCCCATGGCGCAGTGCAGTACCTGCGCAGCGGCAAGGGGCAACGCTGGTTCAACCGCATCAGCGCAGGGTTGTTCAGTGGTGCGGGCGCGGCGTCACTGCTCAGTCGCTGATCGTTACCTAGTCCGTCACCTTAATCATGAACACCGTAAAGTAACCCGCGCTGCGGTTGTGCTGTATGCCCACCAGCATTTTGACCAGGCGTTTGTCCTTCATGGCTTGCTTGACGGGCTCGTACAGCCCCTTCTTGCTGGCAGGGCTATGGGTCAGGGTTCGTCGAAACCAGGTGTCGGACAACTGCAGCACATCCGTGGACTGGATATTCAGGCTGCTCGACTCCGTCCAGCGCGTCATCATGAAGTACACATTGCTGGATTTGGGATGGGTGCAGATAAAGTTGTACTGGTTGCCCATCTTGCGTTTCTCCACTGCCGTGACGGTAAAACCCTGGCGCTCAAGCACTTGCCTGACGGCCTTGCGCACGGTCAAGTTTTTGGTGTGCGTACTCGCGGTGCCTTTTGGGCCAGACAGTGCAGGAGGCAGTCGAAAAGGCACGATGAAGTCCACGCGGGCAAACCCCATCCCAGTGCTTTCAGTGGCGATGTTGATGCTCGCTCGCTTCTCCAGTCGCAGCGGCTTGAGCATCCTTAACAGGTCATCCGTCTGCCCCAGAACGCGGGGCACCGGCGGCAGCCAATCATCGAGGGTCGCGCGAATATTGAGCAGGCGCGTGGCGGTCATTGAGTTCCCCGTATCGGCCAGTTCTACCAGACGATGGGCTACGGCGTACTGACTCGAACGGGTCAAGCCAGGAAAAGCCGTAGCCACCGACTCGACCAAGGGCCCAACGAACAGCGGTTGACGCGGCGTCCACAGGCCGTCGGCCCCCAAGGTAAAAGGAATGGGCTGGGAAGCCAGGTCATCGCTGAGCCAGTGCACCAGTTCGTCATAAGACCCTTCTCCCATGCGTACGCTACGCCTCACGAAAACCAGATCGTCCGGTGCCTTCGCGCCTGCGGGGAGGATCTCGTAATATTTGTTGCCCAACAGCAGTGCGTCGTAAGGTCGGGGGCCAGGCATACGGTACAAGCGCTTGGACTCGGATATCGCCTGCGGTGGCTCGGCCGGTACTTCCTGCCCCCAGCCCTGCCAGGCATGATCCGCCAGCACGGCGCGGTCCCGATAACCGGTGCGGGGAGGAGCCTGCGGTGCCGACCAGCCGGTGTTCCCCTCCGTTGTATCCCAAGGCCTCCACCGCCCGGAGCTGGGACCGGGCGTCGGTTCCGGGGCGTCGGCCCCCAGTAGCCACTCGGAGGGTTCTTGAATGCGCAGCACCAGTTCGTTCTCACCGCCGACCTTGGTGTTTTTCATGCGCAGGTCGCGCTCCCCTGGGCGACGATAAACGGCGTAGCGCTCTGCACCGTCGACCACAAACTGTTCGCCGCCTTTCACATAACTGCCCTTGCTGTGGCCACGAAGGGCAATCGCACCGTCGACGGTGGTCGAGGTGCTATAGCCGTCAAGGCCCTTGAGCGAACGCGCGCCGGGCGACGAACGCAAATAAAAGTCGCCGCCATGTGCCATTCGCTGCTGGCGATGCAACTGCTTGAGGGCCTGGCGCAGGGTCGCGGTGCTGAGGCCACGACTGCCCCGCGCCAGGATGCCGGGGCTTAAGGTCATGAGCGCTTCGACCACGGCCATGTGGACACTCGACACCAGGTCGAACACTGCATGTGGCGAGGCGCGTTGATACACCCGCCTGGCAGCCAGCAATACTTCGTACACCTTGACACCCAGGCCCACCCCCGGCACGTAGGACAATAGCCCGCGCCGCCTGGCGTCGACCTGTTCACCCAAGCGCCATTCGCGATAGGCCTGCAACTCTTCACGGGAGTTGGACTCACTGCGCGCCTGGCGCTGGACACCGAGTACCCGAGCATGGGCCACCATGGCCAACAGGTGATAGCCGTTGCTGAGGGTAATCCCCAACCACTGACGCGGTGCTGCGGCCTGTTGCTCACTGATTTCGGCTTCGATCTCCGTCAAGGCTTTGGCCGGCTGTACGCGCCAGGTCATGAACCATCGCCGCACAGCCCTTGCGATGCCCGGCCAACCGTTGCTTGCAAACCCGTGGATGACCCTCAACCAGCTCAATGGTTCGGCAACACGGTGCAGGACTTCCGGGTAACTGCCGAGGGCCTGAGCCTCCCAACCCGGCGCGATTTTGCGGGCAATGTCCAGACAGATGTCCGGTTCAGCCGCAAGGTCGATCAGTGCCTGACGAGCTCGCGCCAGGTTCAGGTGCTCGGTTAACGCCGGATGCCCTGTTGCCTCGGGCCAATACACCAGGCACCGGCCATCGACTTGATCGAGGATCACCACAATGCCAGCCACATGTCGCGGCTGGGGTAACGTCAACGCCTCCAGCCGAACGCAACACAACTGAACCCGATGACCGTTACGTTCCAGGTCAGACACCGAGCGGGCGCTCAGCGCAACGTCAAACAGGCTTTGCGCACGGGCACTCAACCCCGCGTTGACGGCACTGAACAGCTCCCATCGCGCCGCCAACCGAAACGCCCGTAACAGGACCGCCCGCAGGCCAGTAGAACCCTCGCCATCGCCATAAAACGCCTGACTGATCTGGTGGTCGTACTGCCCGCCCAGGTCCAGGGCCGAAATGGTTTCAAGCAAATAGTCAGGGGTCAGGCGAGTCTTCCAGGAGGGTTCCAGGTAACGCGCATGGCGCAACCTCTGTCGTGTCCAGGGCGCCTCGGCATCCAGGTTGCTCAGGGCCAGTTGTAACAGGCTGAACTGGCTGCGTTGCTGGCTGACCACCGTCTTGATCCCCGACCCGCCCGCCGGGCGTTGTGGGTGGCCTTCCCAGTGGGTGCTGACATCATCGGGCAACTCCAGCATCGATTGGTCGATGTTCACCTCGGGATAAAAACCATCGGCGGTCAACTGCGCGATCAGCGCTTGGCGAGCAAACGTCGCCAGCGCCGGCAACTGGTGCAACAGGCCGCGCTCGAGGGCCTGGCGCGCACTCAGTGCCTGGGTTTGCAGCCGTCCATATTGCCTGCGTTGGGCCACTGCGGCCTGGGCCATCCAGGCGGGCAAACGCTTGACCTGCGCCGCCGCCAGGCGCAAGACCTCGACATTGGCCAACGCCTGGTCCCGCGTGTCGTTGGGTGGGATCTGCAAGCTGCTGGCCGCTTCATCGGCCAAGAGCATTTTGGCCAAAAATGTGTCACTGACTTCGCGAAAAATTTGCTCGCCTTTTTCCACGCTCACCCGCAGTTGATTGAAGCCTTCGAGCTGCTCACGAATCGCCAGCATCAGCGCGTGCCCTTCAATCACCGACCAAGTCACCGTCAACGGCTGGTCGGTCGCCAAGGCGTTGACTTCAGCCATGGCCCGTGCGCGCTTCGGACGGTGAACGCTGCGCCACAGGGGTGAGCCGTCCGCGCCTTTAAGACTGGCGTCCAGCGCGGCAGACAGTTGCTCCAGTGAATTGAACCCTTGAAGCCCACCGTGGATACCCGGCAAATAAAACAGCACCGGCTCTTGGCGAATCGGCCGCGCCACAGCCTCGGCAGTGGTGATGACCCATGCTCCGAGCAAGCGATGGCCGCTGCCAATCGAGACACCCAGCCACCGCGTTGTACTGCGTGCATCGGCGGTGGCTGGTTTTTTTTCCAGGGCTTCAAGCCCGACCTTCAGATGGCGGGGCCCGATCAGCTTCAACTGGTGTTGCAGGCGCACCTCGGCATCCAAAGCCGTATGGCATGCTTTCAGCAGTTGCGAAGCCCGTGAACGCTGGCCTGCGGGGCTATATTTCCAGTATTCGAGGTCTGCCAGGCGCGAGTCAGAGACCAGCGTTTGCGCAGCGGCAAAGGCCTCCTGCCACTGCCGGTGCAGCGCTTGGAAGTCGCTATGCGCGGAGGTCTCATGGTTCAGGTCCGTGGGATCCAACAGCCCCGACAGCGCTTTCTCATAGCGCAGCAGCTTGGCTTCGCGGGTTTTGATCGCCAGGTCCGAATCCAGGCTGGCAAAATCGATGTGCTGCAACCGACGTAGCCGGTCCCACTCCAGCATTTGCTCCAACGCAGCGTGAATGTCCGGTCGTGGCTGGATCCACTGCTTGCGCTCCTGCTCAACCCGCTGCAAGCGCTGGATAATACTCCCCTCGCTGCCGCGTGCCGCGTCGCGAGGAAACACCAGGACCAAGTTGATCTGCCGGACACAATCGCGCTCATTTTCCCATTGGACGCGCACCACGCTATCGGCGCTGTGGTGCAGTGCGTTATCCGTCAGCGGTTGCGGGGGCTGGACGGTGAGAGGAACGGCATCCTGTGAGACAACGTCCGGTAATTCGTGTCGACGACTCAGGGGCAAACGTGGCCACACGGCCTCCAAATGCCGATTGATCAACCTCGGCAGTTGCTCTTGCAAGCTGATCAAGGAGCCAAATTCGTGAAACACCTGGGCCAACCCCGGCAGAACAATCACCTGCCGCTGATGGCTGCGCCCCTCGTCCTGATAGATATGCAAGGCGCCGCCCAACAGCACGCGGACCGCTCCCTTGGCCGGCCAAAATAGCGGTGAAACCTGCAAACCGCCCCAAAACCCACCCGCCTGCTGCCGCGCCGCCAAGGTGGGCGCGTCGAGGATGCCCTGGACCATCTCCACGCCATGATCCGACAGCTCCAACACGCCGTGAGCCAGCAACGCCTGGTCGGCTAACCACTCGCTGTAGACCTCACGCCAACGTGCCTGGCGTGACAGCCAGGAGTCGCCCGCCAATCCCGTCCAGTAATCCGCCTGGGCCTCATCAAGCTGCGCGTGGTTCCACTCTCCAAGAGCATCCAACAAGGCCGCCTGGGACGTGTCATCCAGCGTACACGGGGCCACGCCATCATCATCGGGCTCCGACGCCAGCAACCTCAGGCTCGCCTCGATCAAGTCCGGCAGTGAGCATACCTGGCCCTCCTGCATCGGCACTTTGCCCGGCAGGGCTTCAAGGTTCACGCCGAAGGCCTTTTGTAATGCCACGCGCGTAATCCGGCGAATGCGTGGGGCACGGCTCAGTATGGTGTTCAGGCGTTTGGTCGATGCCCGGGCTCGCAGGCTGGCGGCGTGCAGCTCGTTGATCGTGCGACTGGGCGAAGCGCTGGAATTGATTCGGCGGGTCAAGCCGTCCTTGATAGGGTCATCGTCGACACGTCCTGCCTGAGAGTCGGGTACCTCGCTCATCTTCGCCTCCGTTGCTCTGAAAAACACGAGGCTACGCAGATCGACGACCGCTCCCGATGTACATAAATAACCTTGGCCCAATAAAAATATCGCGGGGGCTCTCTCTGTTCATCTGCTAGGGAAACCTTAGAAAGCGCCCGTGCCGGATCGCCCTCCTTGAACAGCACTCGAAAAAAAGCCCGCAGTGTGGGCGGGCCAAAACCAACGAAGTCAGTGGTGTACGTTAGTCAGCTACCGCGGTAAGTCGAATAGCTGTAGGGCGAAATCAGCAGCGGGACGTGATAGTGGTCCTGCTCGGCGCTGATGCCGAACCGCAGGACCACCACATCAAGAAACGCAGGCTCCGGCAATTGCACGCCTCGAGCGCGGTAGTAGTCGCCCGCACTGAACTGCAGCTGATAGACACCGCTGCGGTAGTCATCACCTTGCAGCAGGGGGGCATCGCAGCGGCCGTCGCTGTTGGTCTGTGCGGTGGCAACCAGTTCCAGCTGCGCGCCTTCGACGCGATACAGCTCGACCTTGATTGCGCTGCCGGGGCAGCCGTGTGCGGCGTCCAAAACGTGTGTGGTCAAACGTCCCATGGCGTCTGTGCGCCTCCCGTGGTCAGTAATAGAGGAAACCGCACTCTTTCAGGGCATCAAAAAAGCCGGCGATGAACGATTAAGACACTTTTCAAAAAACTTGTACACAATAAATTTAACAAACACCCGGTCCCCGTGAGTGACGACCAGGGTGGCGACAGTGGTGCACCTGCTATACCCAGTTAGAATGCTTGCCGGTAAGCTAACGCCTACAGGTGGGCGTCTACCAAAAAGTTTTTAGGCTTTAGCTGACCAGTCAGGCAGGTTTCTTGCAGTAACTTAAACGCATGCCATTCGGAAAAAATGCAGAAATGCAGGCTTACAAACTGAGCAATAAGTTGTATACAATCACTCATCGCTACTTCGACGAACAAGAAGGAAGACTGCAGTGAGCGCTGACTACCCACGCGACCTGATCGGTTACGGCAGTAACCCTCCTCACCCCCATTGGCCGGGCAAGGCGCGCATTGCGCTGTCTTTCGTACTCAACTACGAAGAGGGCGGCGAGCGCAATATTTTGCACGGAGACAAGGAATCCGAAGCCTTCCTCTCGGAAATGGTCTCGGCCCAGCCGCTGCAAGGCGCGCGCAACATGAGCATGGAGTCGCTGTACGAATACGGCAGCCGTGCCGGCGTATGGCGCATCCTCAAGCTGTTCAAAGCATTCGATATCCCGCTGACCATCTTCGCCGTGGCCATGGCCGCCCAGCGTCACCCGGATGTGATCCGCGCGATGGTCGAGGCCGGCCACGAAATCTGCAGCCACGGCTACCGCTGGATCGACTACCAGTACATGGACGAGGCCCAGGAGCGCGAGCATATGCTCGAAGCCATCCGCATCCTCACCGAACTGACCGGCGAACGCCCGCTGGGCTGGTACACCGGGCGCACCGGCCCCAACACCCGACGCTTGGTGATGGAGGAAGGCGGCTTCCTCTACGATTGCGACACCTACGACGACGACCTGCCCTACTGGGAACCCAACACCCCCACCGGCAAGCCGCACCTGGTGATCCCCTACACCCTGGACACCAATGACATGCGCTTCACGCAGGTGCAGGGTTTCAACAAGGGCGATGACTTTTTCGAGTACCTCAAGGACGCGTTCGACGTGCTCTACGCCGAAGGCGCCGAAGCGCCGAAGATGCTGTCCATCGGCCTGCATTGCCGCCTGATCGGCCGCCCTGCCCGCCTGGCCGCCTTGAAGCGTTTTATCGAATACGCCAAGGGCCATGAACAGGTGTGGTTCACCCGCCGCGTCGACATTGCCCGTCACTGGCACGCAACCCATCCGTACACGGGAGCAGCGAAATGACTGCATTCCAAACGCTGAAACCGTCGACCCTGAGCCGCGACACCTTCGTCCAGGCTTTCGCCGACATCTACGAACATTCGCCATGGGTGGCCGAAAAGGCCTTCGACCTGGGCCAGGACGCGTCGATCGACCAGATCGAAACCCTGCACCAGCGCATGAGCGACGTCCTGTTGAGCGCTGATCATGCCAAGCAACTTGCACTGATCAACGCTCACCCGGACCTGGCCGGCAAAGCCGCCGTCCAGGGCCAGTTGACCGAAGCCAGCACAAATGAACAGGCTGGCGCCGGTATACACCAATGCACGGCCGAAGAGTTCTCGCGCTTCACCGAGCTGAATGATGCCTACAAGGCCAAGTTCAAGTTTCCCTTCATCATGGCGGTAAAAGGCAGCAACCGGCATCAGATCCTCGCCGCGTTCGAAACGCGCATCCACAACGCGGTGGACACCGAGTTCAAGTGCGCGCTGGACGAGATCAACAAGATCGCGTTGTTCCGCTTACTGACCCTCTAAACGACCATCCCCAGCCACTTTATCTAAGGCAGACAAGAAGAATGAAAGCTTACGCCGCACCTTTCGAGAAGTTCGTCAACCTGGCCGACGCCCGCTTGGGCACCAAGATCATCTCTGTCACCGATGACTGGTTCGCCGACGCCAACCGCCTGTTCCAGCCGACCCCGGCCGTGTGGAAGGAGGGCGTTTTCGATGACAACGGCAAGTGGATGGACGGCTGGGAGTCGCGCCGCAAGCGCTTCGAAGGCTACGACAGCGCGGTGATCCGCCTGGGCGTACCGGGCTCGATCAAGGGCGTGGACATCGACACTTCATTCTTCACCGGCAACTACCCGCCGTCGGCCTCCCTGGAAGCCTGCTTCCTGGCCTCGGGCGAGCCTGACGAAACCACCCAGTGGGTGGAAGTGCTGTCGGCCGTCGAGCTGCAAGGCAACAGCCACCACTACCACGAGATCAACAACGACCAGGCGTTCAGCCACCTGCGCTTCAACATCTACCCGGATGGCGGCGTGGCGCGTCTGCGTGTGTACGGCGTGCCGTTCCGCGACTGGTCCTCGGTGGGCGACAACGAACAGGTCGACCTGGCTGCCGCACTTAACGGTGGGCGTGCCCTGGCGTGCTCCGACGAACACTTCGGGCGCATGAGCAACATCCTCAACCCAGGTCGTGGCGTCAACATGGGCGACGGCTGGGAAACCGCGCGTCGTCGTACACCGGGCAATGACTGGGTGATCGTCGCCCTGGGCCACCCGGGCGAGATCGAGAAGATCATCGTCGACACCCTGCACTTCAAGGGCAACTACCCGGACACCTGCTCGATCCAGGGCGCGTTCGTGAAGGGCGGCACCGACAGCCAGATCGAAACCCAATCGCTGTTCTGGCGCGAACTGCTGCCGGCGCAGAAGCTGGAAATGCACGCCGAACACACCTTCGCCGAGCAGATCAAGGCGCTGGGGCCGATTACCCACATCCGCCTGAACGTGTTCCCGGATGGTGGCGTGAGTCGCCTGCGCGTACTGGGTAAAGTTTCGAAGTAAGCGGTGAACCCTGTAGTGAGCGGTCTTGCCCCGCGCTGGGTGGCGAAGCCGCCCCAATCCAGCCACCGCGTTCTGTCAGACAGAACTCAGGCGCCTGGTTTTAGGGCGGCTTCGCCACCCAGCGCGGGGCAAGCCCGCTCACTACAGAAGCAAAACAAACACACAGAATCCGGATAAGAAGACAGCCATGCGCACACTGATGATCGAACCCCTGACCAAAGAAGCCTTCGCCCCTTTCGGAGACGTTATCGAAACCGACGGCAGCGATCACTTCATGATCAACAACGGGTCGACCATGCGCTTTCACAAACTGGCAACGGTCGAAACCGCCAAGCCGGAAGACAACGCCATCATCAGCATCTTCCGCGCCGACGCGCTGGATATGCCATTGACCGTGTGCATGCTGGAGAGACACCCGCTGGGCAGCCAGGCTTTCATTCCGCTGCTCGGCAACCCCTTTCTGATCGTGGTCGCGCCACTTGGCGATGCACCTGTATCGGGCTTGGTCCGCGCCTTCGTCACCAACGGCAGGCAGGGCATTAATTACCATCGCGGCGTCTGGCACCACCCGGTGCTGACGATCGAAAAGCGGGATGACTTCCTGGTGGTTGATCGCAGTGGCACAGGCAATAACTGCGATGAGCATTTTTTTGAAGAGGATGAGCGGTTGATCCTCGCCCCCCACCAATAAGAGAAGGCCGGATCACCCGACAACAAGGGTGACAGGCGAGAGGTAAAGACTGTGGAAGCACATTTGATGGAATGGCTGAACCTGAGCGTGCGCTGGGTTCACATGATCACGGGCGTCGCGTGGATCGGCGCTTCTTTCTACTTCGTCTGGCTGGAAAACAACCTTAATCGCGTCAACCCCAAGAGCGGCCTGGCCGGTGACTTGTGGGCGATCCACGGTGGCGGTATCTACCACCTGGAAAAATACAAACTGGCCCCACCGACCATGCCGGACAACCTGCACTGGTTCAAATGGGAAGCCTATTTCACCTGGATGTCCGGGATAGCGCTGCTGTGTGTGGTGTTCTACTGGAACCCCACGTTGTACCTGCTGGCACCGGGCAGCAGCCTCAGTGGTCCGGAAGGCGTATTGCTGGGCATTGGCTCATTGTTCGCCGGCTGGTTCATCTACTCCTTCCTCTGCGACTCGGCCCTGGGCAAGCGCCCTGCCCTGCTCGGTTTCATCCTGTTCGTGCTGTTGATTGCCGCCGCGTACGGCTTCAGCAAAGTGTTCAGTGGCCGTGGCGCCTACCTGCACGTGGGTGCGGTGATCGGCACCATCATGGTCGGCAACGTGTTCCGCATCATCATGCCGGCGCAACGCGCACTGGTCGCGGCGATTGCCGAGAACCGCACGCCGGACCCGGCGCTGCCAGCCAAAGGCCTGCTGCGTTCGCGACACAACAACTACTTCACCTTGCCGGTGCTGTTCATCATGATCAGCAACCACTTCCCGAGCACCTACGGCAGCCAATACAACTGGCTGATCCTGGCCGGTATTGCGGTGGCGGCGGTGTTGGTGCGGCACTACTTCAACACGCGGCATAACAGCCAGAAGTATGCGTGGACCTTGCCGGTAGGCGCCTTGGCGATGATTTGCCTGGCGTACGTGACCGGGCCTAAACCGGTGTCGACGACCCCGGAAGTGGCCAAGGCGCCGGCGGCCATCGAGTATCAGCCGTTGCCGGAAACGGCGTTGGGCGGAGGTTTGAAACCCGCCGCGCCCGCTGCGCCTGCCGAAACGGCTGCAGCCCCTGCGGCACCTGCCCAGGCGACGATTGATTTCGACAAGGTCCATGGCGTGATCCAGGAACGCTGCGCCGTATGCCATTCGGCCAAGCCGACCAGCCCGTTGTTCAGCACCGCACCGGCCGGGGTGATGTTCGACACCCCGGCGCAGATCCAGCAGCAGGCCGCGCGCATTCAAGCGCAGGCCGTGGCGAGCCAGATCATGCCGCTGGGCAACATCACCCAAATGACCCAGCAGGAGCGGGATCTGATCGGCACCTGGATCAACCAGGGAGCGCGCACCAACTGACAGGCTGGCGCAGATCCAAATGTGGGAGGGGGCTTGCCCCCGATGGCAGCGTGTCATTCAACGCATCAGTGACTGAACAACTGCAATCGGGGGCAAGCCACCTCCCACAAGGGTCTCCGGTGTTTTGAAGATTGAGTTACACCCGGCAATTGAATGCCGAACAACACAACAATAAAAAGATCCGAGGTGTTGCATGACCGAGTTAGTCGAACCGCAGATTCCTGCCGCGCCCGCCATGGTGCGGCTGCCCCTCTTGCAACTGATTCTGGTAGGCCTGCAACACGTCTTGCTGATGTACGGCGGTGCCGTCGCCGTGCCCCTGATTATTGGCCAGGCCGCCGGCCTGAGTCGTGAAGAAATCGCCTTTTTGATCAACGCCGACCTGCTGGTGGCCGGCATCGCCACCCTGGTGCAGTCGTTCGGCATCGGTCCGGTGGGCATTCGCATGCCGGTGATGATGGGCGCCAGTTTTGCCGCCGTCGGCAGCATGGTCGCCATGGCCGGCATGCCGGGTATCGGCTTGCAGGGGATCTTCGGCGCAACCATCGCCGCCGGGTTCTTTGGCATGTTGATCGCGCCGTTCATGTCCAAGGTCGTACGCTTTTTCCCACCGTTGGTGACCGGCACGGTGATCACTGCGATCGGCCTGTCGCTGTTTCCGGTGGCCGTGAACTGGGCCGGTGGCGGCAGTGCCGCTGCGACGTTTGGCTCCCCCATCTACCTGGCAATTGCCGCGTTGGTACTGGCCACCATCCTGCTGATCAACCGCTTCATGCGCGGATTCTGGGTGAATATCTCGGTGCTGATCGGCATGGGCCTGGGCTACGCCTTGTGCGGGGCTATCGGCATGGTCGACCTGAGCGGCCTGGCCCAGGCGCCGTGGGTGCAAGTGGTGACGCCGCTGCACTTCGGCATGCCCAAGTTCGAGTTGGCGCCGATCCTGTCGATGTGCCTGGTGGTGGTAATCATCTTTGTCGAGTCCACTGGGATGTTCCTCGCATTGGGCAAGATCACCGGCCAGGACGTCACGCCGAAGATGCTCCGTCGCGGCCTGCTGTGTGATGCCGGTGCGTCGTTCTTTGCCGGCTTCTTCAATACCTTCACCCACTCCTCGTTCGCCCAGAACATCGGCCTGGTGCAGATGACCGGCGTGCGTTGCCGCTCGGTGACGATGATGGCCGGCGCATTTCTGATCGTACTCAGCCTGCTGCCCAAGGCCGCCTACCTGGTGGCATCGATTCCACCGGCGGTACTGGGGGGCGCGGCGATTGCCATGTTCGGGATGGTGGCGGCCACCGGGATCAAGATCCTCCAGGAAGCCGACATCGCCGACCGTCGCAACCAATTGTTAGTGGCGGTGAGCATCGGCATGGGCCTGATCCCAGTGGTGCGCCCGGAGTTCTTCGCGCAGCTGCCGCTGTGGATGAGCCCGATTACCCACAGCGGCATCGCCATGGCCACCCTCAGCGCGTTGTCGCTGAATATCCTGTTCAACATTCTCGGCGGCGATGAACGACCTGCCGTTGCTCACACGCATTGATTCCTTTGTTAGTAAAACGATAACAAGACAGGGAACACTCACATGCACACCCTTCACCAGGGGCCGGCCACAAGCCGTGCCCCATTCTCGCCCCACGCGCGCTGTTACAGCGCACTTGAGCCCAAGCTTTGGAGCCAGTATTCTCCGCGCCCGCTCGAATCAACTCAAAAAAAAACAGCGAATGTAAAAGCTGACTGCAAGGCCAACTTATCCCGGCCTTATGTCTGCGGCCAACGTGCGCAAACGTCCTCTGAATTCGACTGCATCCGATGCAGCCGACGGGGATTTTTTGGCTTTTTAAACACCTTGGCGCAGCTCTTGCTAAAAGCACTAAAGCTGACCAAACAGACGATTTTTGCAGCGAAGCCAAAGGCGCCACACCAGAGCGCCTGCGTAGAAGAAAAACCATAAAACTTTAACTCGGGAGCAACCGAATGAAACCTATGTTCCAAGGCCTGATGCTGGCGGGATCCCTGCTGGCCGGTGGCCAAGCCGTGGCCGGTGACCTGTTGCAGTGGCAGAACAACAGCCTGACTTACCTGTGGGGCAAGAGCTTTACCGTCAACCCGCAGATCCAGCAAACCGTCACGTTCGAACATGCCGATGCCTGGAAGTACGGCGACAACTTCCTCTTTGTCGACCGCATCTTTTACAACGGCAAGGAAGACGGCAACGTCGGCCCAAGTACGTATTACGGCGAAATCAGCCCGCGGCTATCATTCGGCAAAATCCTGGACAAAGACTTGTCCTTCGGCCCGATCAAAGATGTGCTGCTGGCACTGACTTACGAGTTCGGCGAAGGCGATAACGAGTCGTATCTGGTCGGCCCCGGCTTTGACTTGAACATCCCCGGTTTCGATTACTTCCAGTTGAACTTCTACCAGCGCCAGACCGAAGGCAATCGCCCGGGTGACGGCGTTTGGCAGATCACCCCGGTCTGGTCGTACACGATTCCGGTCGGCAGCTCCGATGTGCTGATCGATGGTTTCATGGACTGGGTGACGGACAACGACAAGAACGCCCGTGGCACTTACCACGCCAACCTGCACTTCAACCCACAGGTCAAATATGACCTGGGTAAAGCGCTGCATTGGGGCGACAAGCAGTTGTATGTGGGCTTTGAGTACGACTACTGGAAGAACAAGTACGGGATCGAAGATTCCGGCGCGTTCAAGACCAACCAGGACACGGCGAGTTTCCTGGTCAAGTACCACTTCTGACAGAACACTGCAGATCTAATGCGGGAGGGGCTTGCCCCCTCCCACATTTAGTCCTGGTTCAAACCGAGGAACCGAGTGATTTCTTCACGCTTGGCCAACGCATCCCGCCGCCCCAGCTCAATCAACTCGCTGCAATACCCCGCCTCGAACAACAAGTAACTC
>NZ_JAIOKW010000005.1:0-286640 GCF_020093335.1 Pseudomonas fluorescens group sp.
CGATAGCGGTGGGTCAGCTACAAGTTAGCTGACTGACACACCGCCATCGGGGGCAAGCCCCCTCCCACATTTTTGATTCAGTTTTTTCAGTTACGCGGTAGCACGATGCAAGCTGGCCAGGAAACCCGCAGCGCCCACAAACAACCCGGCAAACGTGCGGTTCATACGCTTCTGCTGCTTAGGCGTACGCAACAAGCGCAACACCTTCGACGCCAGCCCCGTATAGCCTGCCATCACGACCATGTCGACGCAGATCATCGTCGCGCCCAGGATCAGGTACTGGATCAGCAGCGGCGCCTGCGGATTCACGAACTGCGGCAGCACCGCCAGCATGAACACCAAAGCCTTCGGGTTGCTGGCGTTCACCAGGAACCCACGAAACATCATCGCCATCGGCTTGCCGATCGGGCGCACGGCCGCGTCATCGGTCATGTCCATGGGCAAGGCGCGCCACTGCTTGATGGCCAGGTACACCAAGTACGCCACGCCAAACCATTTGATCACATAGAAGGCCGTGGACGACGTCGCCAGAATGGCACCCAGGCCGCAAGCAACGACGGCAATCTGCATCGCCAGGCCCAGTTGCAGGCCAATGGCGTTCCAGTAACCACGCAGGAAACCGTATTGCAGGCCGCTGGACATCGAGGCGATGGCGCCGGCGCCAGGGGAAAGGGAGATGATCCAACTGGCCAGGAAAAAGGCCAGCCACGTATCGAGTGCCATTACACACCTCAGGAGGGAGTTTGCTGTTGTGCCTTAAGCTAACTCCGCCGACCAAAGAATGGCTATAGATTTTTACAGGATGACTGCTAGCGGTCGCCCGGAAACACATGGGTACCTGGCCAACGTCGCACCGAGCGCTGGAAGAACAAGCTGTTGGGCACTTGCACCATGGCGCTGTCGGTTCCGGCTTCCGCTACTTCGACCAGCGTGGTGTAGAGCAGGTTGATCGCCACGACGCGGCCTTTCACACCCGGTTTGTCGACGGTGTCCACCAACTCGACGATGTCACCCAGGCGAAACGGCCCGACGGTGAAGATCAGAATGGCGCACAGCAGGTTGGAGAGCACCGACCACATGGCGAAGAACGCCACCGCCGCCACCGCGACAAACCCCGACAGCGCCGTCCACAACACCGTTGCAGACACACCCAGGCGACCCAGCACAAAGATCAGCGCACTGCCCATGATCAGCCAGCGCAAGCCACCGCGCAGCGGCATCAACAATTGCGGTGGGAACGGGTAACGCTCACCGAGGCGCGTCAGGCCTTTGGCAACAAAACGCTGGGCGAGGTAGCCGGCCAGCAGAATCAGCAGGATTTGCACGCCGATCCACACGGGTTCGATCCATTGCGCCGGCAGTGGCAGTTGCAACGCTTCCATCAGGACAGCGCCTCCAGCTCCGCTTGCAGGGTTTCCAGCACTTCGAGGGCTTCCATCCAAGTCTCTTCCAATTGCCCTTCGCGGACCTTGAGCTTGGCCTGTTCAGCCAGCAGGTCGCGCAACTCGTCCTTACGGGCAGCTTCGTAGACGGCGCTGTCGCCCAGGCTGGTTTCGATTTTGGCCAGGCGCTCGTGCACCTTGCCCAACTCGGCCTCCAGCTTGTCGGCTTCACGCTTGTGCGGCGCCAATTGTTGGCGCAACGCAGCGGCAGCCTGACGCTGGGCTTTCTTGTCAGTCTTGTCGGGGTTGACCGGGGTATTGCTGACCGGCGCATTGCGCAGGCGGTAATCCGTCAGCCAGCGTGCGTAGTCATCCAGGTCGCCGTCGAATTCTTCGACCTTACCGTCCGCCACCAGCAGGAAGTTATCCGTGGTGCTCTTGAGCAAGTGGCGATCGTGAGACACCACCAGTACCGCACCACTGAACTCTTGCAGGGCCATGGTCAGCGCCAGGCGCATTTCCAGGTCCAGGTGGTTGGTCGGTTCGTCGAGCAGTAGCAGGTTCGGGCGGTCCCAGGCGATCAACGCCAGGGCCAGGCGGGCTTTTTCGCCGCCGGAGAAATTCAGCACCGGCTCATCGATGCGCGCGCCACGGAAGTCGAAACCACCGAGGAAGTCGCGCAGGGTTTGCTCGCGCTCGGTAGGCGCCAGGCGCTGCAAGTGCAGCAACGGGCTGGCCTTGGCGTCGAGGGAGTCCAACTGGTGCTGGGCGAAGTAGCCCACCACCGTGTTCTCGCCACGGGTCAAGCGCCCGGCCAGGGGCGAAAGCTCGCCCGACAGGTTCTTGATCAGCGTCGACTTGCCCGCACCGTTAGGGCCGAGCAAACCGATGCGCGCACCTGGCGTGAGCTGCAGCTTCACTTTTTCCAGGATGGTTTTGTCGCCGTACCCCAAGCGGGCATCTGACAAGTCCAGCAGAGGGCTGGAGATCTTCGCCGACTCGCGGAACACAAAGTCGAACGGCGAATCGACGTGGGCCGCCGACAGCTCTTCCATGCGTTCCAGGGCCTTGATCCGGCTCTGGGCCTGGCGGGCCTTGGTGGCCTGGGCCTTGAAGCGGGCGATATAGCTTTCCATGTGCGCACGCTGCGCCTGCTGCTTTTCAAAGGCCTGTTGCTGCTGGGCCAGGCGTTCGGCGCGAGCGCGTTCGAATGCGGTGTAGCCGCCCCGGTAGAGCGTGATTTTCTTCTGTTCGACGTGGGCGATGTTGTCGACCACGGCGTCGAGGAAGTCCCGGTCGTGGGAAATCAGCAGCAAGGTGCCCTGATAGTTCTTGAGGAAGTCTTCCAGCCACAGGATCGCATCGAGGTCCAAGTGGTTGGTCGGTTCGTCGAGCAGTAACAGGTCCGAGGGGCACATCAGCGCCTGCGCCAGGTTCAGGCGCATGCGCCAGCCGCCGGAGAAGTCGGCGACCGGGCGGTCCATCTGTTCGTTGGTAAAGCCAAGACCGGCGAGCATCTTGCGGGCGCGGGCGTCGGCGGTGTAGCCGTCGGCGCTGTCGAGTTCCGAGTGCAGGCGGGCCTGAGCGGCACCATCCTGGGCTTTCTCGGCCTCGGCCAGGTCGTGTTGCACCTGGCGCAGGCGCAGGTCACCATCGAGCACGTAGTCGATCGCGATGCGGTCCAGGGTGTCGATCTCCTGGCGCATATGGGCGATACGCCAGTCGGCCGGCAGCAAGCAGTCCCCGGAGTCCGGGGTCAGCTCACCCAGCAACAGGGCGAACAACGTGGATTTGCCGGCACCGTTGGCACCGATCAGGCCGGCTTTGTGACCGGCGTGCAGGGTCAGCTCGGCGTCTTCGAGAAGACGTTGCGGGCCACGCTGTAATGTTAGGCTTTGAAGTCGGATCATAATGGCGGCGGAGTCTACCAGCTTCGTTGGCCGCTGGCTTGGGTGTGAATATGTACGCTGACCTGTGGAGCTTTGCCCTCTCGACTTACGCCCGCCCGGACGTCGAAGTCGCTTGCCTGCGCTTGCAGGAGCAAGGGGCGGATGTGTGCCTGTTGCTGTGTGGCGCATGGCTGGAGCAGCGCGCTGTGACAGTGACCGCCGAGCGCATGCAGGCGCTGAAACAAATCGCCAGGCCCTGGCAGGCACAGGTGATCGAGCCGCTACGACGCGTACGCATGCAATGGCGCGCCATGGCGCAGCAGGATGAGGATTTAGCGGGGTTACGCGAGCGGGTCAAGGCTCTGGAGCTGGACGCCGAACGGCAGCTGTTGATGCGACTGGAAGCGTTGGCACAAACGTGGCCGACTGGCGAAGCGATGAATCAGCAACTGTGGCTGGAAGGACTGGCGGCTGAGGATGCCGCCAACCTTGACCACGACGCGCTGCAGCGGCTGCGCGTCGTGGCCACCAGCGCTTAGGAAGCGCTGGTTGGGGTGGTGCTTGGCGCTACCGGTGCAGACGTGTTGCTGGCCGGTGCAGTTGGAGCGGTGGACGCTGTCGGGGCGGCAGCAGGTGTTGCTGGCTTGGCCGGTGCGGGTTTTGCGGCAGCGGGTTTGGTAACGGCTGGCTTGGCGGCTGGCTTTGCAGCAGCAGGTTTGGCAGCTGGCTTAGCGGCTGGTTTTGCAGCAGCCGATTTAGCCACTGGCTTGGCAGCTGGTTTCGCAGCAGCCGTTTTAGCGGCTGGCTTGGCGGCTGGTTTTGCAGCAGCCGTTTTAGCAACTGGCTTGGCGGCTGGTTTTGCAACAGCCGTTTTAGCAGCTGGCTTGGCAGCTGGTTTCGCAGCAGCGGTTTTAGCGGCTGGCTTGGCAGCTGGTTTCGCAGCGGCGGTTTTAGCGGCTGGCTTGGCAGCTGGTTTCGCAGCGGCGGTTTTAGCGGCTGGCTTGGCAGCTGGTTTCGCAGCAGCCGTTTTAGCAGCTGGCTTGGCAGCTGGTTTCGCAGCAGCCGTTTTAGCAGCTGGCTTGGCAGCTGGTTTCGCAGCAGCGGTTTTAGCGGCTGGCTTGGCAGCTGGTTTCGCAGCAGCGGTTTTAGCAACTGGCTTGGCGGCTGGTTTTGCAGCAGCCGTTTTAGCAGCTGGCTTGGCGGCTGGTTTTGCAGCAGCCGTTTTAGCAGCTGGCTTGGCAGCTGGCTTCGCAGCAGCGGTTTTGGCAGCGGGTTTTGCTGCGGCTTTAGCAGGTGCCTTAGCAGCAACAGCTTTGCTCGCCGGCTTTTTCGCCGCGCTTGCTGCAACAGCTTTTGCAGGAGTACGAGCGCCCAGCACCTTAGCCACAGCTTCCTTCACACGACCAACGCCCTGGGCCAGTTTCAGGCTTTCCTGAGCATCTTTTTTGAGTTGGGAAATGTAGGCGCGGGTTTCAGCTTGGCGATCCTTGAGGGCGTCCAGCAGGTCCTCAAGTTCTTTGACTGCGTCCTTGGCTTTGGCTTGGGCCTTGGCCTTGCCGGCAGTAGCGGCGTCTTGCAATTTGGTGCGGGATTTGTGCAGCTTTTCTTGCGCTTTACCGCGCTGTTTTTCCAGCTTGGCGAGCAGTTTTTCTGCATCGGCCAACGCTTGGGAACAGGCGCTTTCCAGATGTTCGAGCAAGCTGCCCGAAAGTTGTTGGAGTAAATGCAACGGGGTATTAACAGGCTTCTGTTTGGCCGACATGGTTTACCTCCTGGCTGACGTGGGTGCGGCTCATACTAGCCCTCTGCTCTTACCGCCGCTAGGGCATGTTGACAGTATCGTTTGCCTTGCGTTGCACCGTACGAAAATTCTTATCGTTATAACGAAAGCACACGGCACTTTTTACCCTTTTACACTGGCATAATCCGTCGCACTTTCGGCGGGAGACCACCCATGTCGCGTTACCTTTTTCTTGTGCTTGGCCTGGCGATTTCGGTGGCCAATGCGAGCGAGCAATCACCGTCCAAAACCACTGAACAAAATCAGCATGACCTCGCCTACAGCCTGGGCGCAAGCCTCGGTGAACGCCTGCGCCAGGAGGTCCCTGACCTGCAGATCCAGGCGTTGATCGACGGCCTAAAGCAAGCCTATCAAGGCAAGCCGCTGGCGCTGGATAACGCGCGCATCGAACAGATTCTGGCCCAGCACGAAGCACAGAATGAAGCAGATACGCAGGCACCTCAAAGCGAAAAAGCCCTGGCTGCCGAACAACAATTCCTGAGCAAAGAGAAAGCCGCAAAAGGCGTGCGCGAATTGGCGAATGGAATCCTGCTCACCGAACTCACTCCCGGCACTGGCGACAAGCCAACGGCCAGCGATCAAGTTCAAGTGAAATACGTGGGGCGGTTACCCGATGGAACGGTGTTCGACCAGAGCACCCAACCTCAGTGGTTTCGTCTGGATAGTGTGATCAGCGGCTGGAGCACTGCGTTGCAGCAGATGCCCGTGGGGGCAAAATGGCGCCTGGTGATCCCATCAGCCCAGGCGTATGGCGCCGACGGTGCAGGTGAATTGATCCCACCCTATACCCCCCTGGTGTTCGAGATCGAATTGCTCGGCACTCGACACTGAGCCAATAAAAAACGGTGCGTCATGCGCACCGTTTTTTTGTATGGCTATCGAGGGTCAGGCCTGAGTAGCAGGCTCTTCCTTATGGGCGTTGTGCAGCACTTCGATCAGGCAGTCTTCCAATTCGAAACGCTCGTGAAGCAGTGCGCCCAATTCTTTGAATTTCTCTGCAACACATTGCCCGGCATCACACAGGTCGGTGAACGCCAGCAGCTTCTCGGTAATGGCATCGATGCGCGGGTAAAGGGTCTCAGCCAATTTCAGGCCACGCTGATCGTCGAAGGCTTCCGCTTCCTTGGTCAGCTGTTCGTAGACGCCGAAATGGCCGGCTGACACGTAGTCCACCAACACACCGCAAAAATCCTGCAACGGTTCACGGTTCTGCGCCAGTGCCTCGGGCTTGGCACCGAGAGCATCAAAGGCCCGAACCAGTTCGTGACGTGCCTTCAGCCAGCTGTCGATCAGCTTGTGCACCCCACCCCAGCGTTCCTGAGCATTCTGACAACTTTCCAGCATGATGATCTCTCTTCCCTATAGGGGCGCTGCCGCCTGGTGCCCGCGCAACACTTCAAGGATAAAGCGGCAGCCGGACAAGGCCACATCTGACAAACGGTTTCAATAACACGTGCGGGCCAGATTATGCCCGCATGACTATGGCTTCAAGGTACGCAGGAGAGAAAGTTCATACAAGTGTTTAATCCCGTCCTACAAACTGCGACTGCCTTTCAGCGCCCCAACGGGCGCAAATGCTGGCTCAAAAACAGCCGTGAAAACTGCATAAAGCCCAAGATCAACATCCCTAGGAAGAACAACAGACTCCACTCCGGCAGGCTCAAGTCAAACAGCGTCCAATTGATGTCCATGCAGTCAACGCTGCCTTTGACGGTCAATTGCAGCGCCTGCCAAAACGACAGGTTTTCGATCATGTAGTGCAGGCTGGGCCAGCAGTCAGCCGTCTGGTCCGGCGCGGCATTTTGTAGCAGTACCTGGCGCACGGCGGTAATGGCACCGAGCAGCGCGAAGCTCATGCTCGCCAGCCCGTACCGGCAGATAACGCTACGCTTGGGGTTATGGAGGGTGGCGGCCAGATTGTTCAATGTGAAAGCCGCCAGGAACCCCCGCTGCATCTGGCATAGGAAGCAAGGACGCAACGAAGCACCGAACTCGAGGTAAAAGGACGCGCCCAATGTCAGCGTACCCGCCAGGAACGCAAAGAAAAACAAGGAGCGTGAAGGGGCCAAAGACATGCTTTATCCGCATCGCGAAAGATAGGTCGCTACGGTAGAGGAAAGGCCTTACCCCTTTCAATACGTACTAGAGCAGACGATTCCGCGAGCGGTTAAGGACTTGCCGCCAGAAGATGAAAGATGTTGCGCAATCGAGCGTCGGACCTTGCCCACAAACCCTCTAAACCCGTCTTTTGCAGTGTTTTCGAAGCAACGAAAGGTGGCCCGCTGGATATAGCTGAGCCAACCCTCGTCGCTTTCCTACGTCAGACCCGCGCCGGAACAGGCAGCGGTGACGCCAGCAATCGGTTATCCAGCAGCCCCAGCCCCTCTTGGAACAGCTGGTTACTGCGCTCGGTGTCACCCAGTTGAGCCAACAAGCGCGCCAACTCGGCACAGGCCTCAGGATTGCGCTGCACTTGGAGGCTGCTTTCCAGATAATCCCGCGCCTTGCCCCATAGACTGTTTTGCAGGCACAGGCGACCCAGCGTCAGCAGCAGGCTGGCATCACTGGGGTGGTCCTTGAGCCAACCTTCGGCAAACTTCAACTGCCGGGCCGGATCACTGCCGCGCAACAGGCCGTACAGTCGGATCAGGTGGCTGTCGTAGCCGCGCTTGATCGCGCCACGCAACGCTTCTTCGGCCTGGGTGTCAGCACCCAACTGGCGCAGTTGCTCGGCGTAGGCCAAGACCAGTTGCGGTTCTTGGCGCTGAGCGGACGTCAGTTGTTGCCAGGCCCGCTCAAGCGACTGCAAGCCTGCTTCGCCCTGTTCTTCGCGCTGGGCTGCGAGACTCAGGTTCTCCCCCCAAGCGCGACGCTCAAGCTCGGCCAGCTCGCTGGCGGGCAGCACCTTGTCCTTGCGCAGTTCGGGCAGCAAGCGGATCACCGACGACCAATCACCGCGCTGCTGATGCAGGCGCTGCAATTGACGCAGGACCTGGGCGTTATGAGGATGGCGCTCGTGCATCGCCTGCAAGGTTATCAGTGCGCCGTCCGTATCACCGCGGTCCAGTTGCAATTGCGCATGGCTCAAGGCAACCGCCAACTCGGCCTGAGGCTGACGTTCCAACGCTCTCTCCAGCAAGCCGTCGGACTCTTCGTAGCGCCCCTGTTCATTTGCGGCACGCGCCGCGCCGAGATAGTACAGCAGCGGCTGGCGCTCGGCCTCGGCGGCACGGTGCAGGTGGCGCTCGGCACTGGCCCAACGGCCTTCAGCAAGGTCCATCTGGCCTTGCTCGATGGCGACCTGTACACGACGGCTGCGGTTACGCCGCGACCACGGGTTGACCACGCCGCCGGAGGTGGTAATCAGGCTCAACAGCACCCGGATCAGGTAGATCGCCAAACCGACGGCAAATACCGCCACCAGCGTCGCCCACAGGCTCGACTCGTAATGCAGCACATGCGGGTAGGTAATCAGCACGTAGCCGGTGTGTTTCGAAATGCCTACAGCCAGTGCCAGCGCGATTGCAATCGCCAGCACGAGGATCACATAGAAACGCTTCATCGGCTCTACTCCTGCTTCGCCGACGTCGCCGCTGCCTTGGCTTCGTCGGCAGACAGATGACGACGCTCAAGGTAAGCCTGCACGGCAGCCAGGCTCGCGGCCAGGTCCGGCGTCACCACCGATACCGCCTTCGGCTCAAGTTCGGCGATACGCGCCAGCATCGCCTTGCTCTGCGGGTTGTCCTGGTTGAAGTTGTCCTGCAACACACTGCGCGCCTCGCCCAGCGAGCGGCTGTAGACGGCCGACTCGCCATTGAGCGCCGCCCATTGGGCTTGCTCCAGGGCCAGGCTCAGGGCCAGGCGCACTTGGTTCAGGCCTTGGCCGGCCAGCAGTGGGCGAATGTTATCGTCGGGGTTGAAGTCGATACGGAAGTAACGGGAAATCTGCTCCCACCATTGGCTCCAACGGCTTTGCGTATCGGTAGTCGGTCGCCCCTCGGAAGCAGGATCGGTCAGTTGATACTCGGGGGCAATGGCCGCCAGTTGCACGACTTGGTCACGCAAGGCCGCCAATTGCAGGTACAGCCCGGTGCGGTCCGGCTGCTCGGTGCTGCGCAGCGCGGCAAGGCTCTTGGCCAATTGCTCACGGGCGGCGTAGGAACCCGGATCGCTTTGCTCGCGAAGAATCTCGTCGGCCCCCTGGACAAGCGCCTGGGCACTGTTGATGTCCTGCAGGGCAGACAGGCGCAGACTCGCCAGACGAATCAAATGCTCGGCCTCGGCCAAGCGCCAGTCTTTGCGGCTGGACCCGAGCACCGTCTCCAGGCGCTGGCTCAGACGCTGCTGATCACCCTGCAACTGGGCGACCAGGCGACGGCGCTCTTCCAGCTCATCCGCACCCGGCAACTGCGCCAGCCGCGCAGCCAGTTGTTGCTGGCTTTGCTTGAGGGACTGGGATTGGTCATCGAGGGTCTGCACCTGGCCCAACTGCTGCTGGCTGCTGGCCTGCAGGGCGCGGACCTGCCAGATCCCCCAACCACCGGCGGCAACACCCGCGGCGCCGAGCAACAGGGCGACGATTGCCAGGCCATTACCACGGCGCGGCGCGGTGACCGGTGACGCAACCGGCGCATCAAGTGCGGGTTGGGTTTCATCTTTAGGCAAGGCTGTTTCGCTCACGTATCCGTCCTTTGCGTTTCAGAGAGTGGGAACGGTATAGCTCCGTATCGCCACTAACAAAGCCGCGGCACTCGCACCGCGACAATCCACAACTTTTTCTGCGCCAGCGGCCCGCGCCATCTCCTGGACCCGCGGGCTAGGCACGAACAACGGCAGCTGCGCCACCTGTGGCCAATCGGGGCCAGCCAGGGCTTGCAGGTGTAAAAAACCCTGTCCACTGCTGACCACCAGGCCGTTCAAGCGTTCCAACTGGATGCGTTGCATCAGTACACCGGCGTCGTACGCCGGAAGCAAACGGCGATACAACTCCAGATAGTCGACACTAGCACCTTGCTCGCGCAAACGCTCCGCCAGCAGCTCCCGACCACCCTCACCCCGCAGAATCAAGACTCGGGCGTGTGGGGGTGCGATAGCCTCGCGCAAAGCAGGCAATTGAAGCAGGGCCTCACTGTCATCGCCTGTAGGGGGATACTGAACGTTAAGGCCATGCTCGGCCAGTACCTGCGCGGTGGCGGCACCGACACTGAACCATCGCAGATGCGGCCAGGCTTGACCCAACTGCTGCACGGCAAGGCGCGCGGCCGGCTTGCTGACAACGATTACGGCACAGTAGCGACCCAGGTCACGGAAGACGGCTTGTTGTTCAGGTGTGACGGGGAGCGGCTCGATGTCCAGCAACGGCAAGCTGCTGCTGAAAATACCGGCTTCGGACAACGAGGCCGCCAGGGCCATCGATTCCTCGGCAGGCCGCGTCAGCAGCACACGCCATTCGGTCACTGCGGGCCGGCCTCGCCGTAGACTTTCTGCAGAATCGCACCAGCGCCCTTATCCAGCAGCGCTTGCGCCACCTGGATACCCAACGCCGTAGCGTCACACTGCGGACCACGGACCTCGGCGGTCAGCAGGTTGCCGCCTTCCGGGTCTCCGACCAAGCCCCGCAACCACAGGTTTTCACCTTCGAGCACGGCGTAGCAGGCGATCGGCACTTGGCAGCCACCGTTGAGGTGCTTGTTCAGGGCACGCTCAGCCGTGACGCGCACTTCAGTGTCGTGGTGATCCAGGGGTTTGAGCAGGGCGTGGATATCACTGTCGGCGGTACGGCATTCAATGCCGACGGCGCCCTGCCCACCGGCAGGCAGGCTGTCCTCGACGCTGATGGCCGAAGTGATACGGTCTTCGAAACCCAGACGGATCAGCCCAGCCGCTGCGAGGATGATCGCGTCATATTCACCCGCATCCAGCTTCGCCAGGCGGGTGTTGACGTTGCCGCGCAGGAAGCGGATCTGCAGGTCCGGGCGGCGGGTCAGCAACTGTGCCTGGCGGCGCAGGCTCGACGTACCGACGATGCTGCCCAAAGGCAGCGCATCCAGAGACGCGTAAGTATTGGAAACGAAGGCATCACGCGGGTCTTCACGCTCGCAGATGCAAAACAGGCCCAAGCCTTCGGGGAAGTCCATGGGCACGTCTTTCATCGAGTGCACGGCAATGTCCGCTTCGTTTTCCAGCAGCGCGGTTTCCAGCTCTTTGACAAACAGGCCCTTGCCGCCGATTTTCGACAGTGGCGAGTCGAGCAGTTTGTCACCGCGACTGACCATGGGCACCAGGGACACCTTGAGGCCAGGGTGAGCCTGCTCCAGGCGTGCTTTGACGTATTCGGCCTGCCACAAGGCCAGGGCGCTTTTACGGGTGGCGATGCGGATTTCGCGAGAGGACATGGATCAATCCGTACTGAATAGATACGGCAGATAATAACAGCTCAGGCAAATATGCCTTGATTTGTATCAGCAAGTGCGCGGCCTCCCTGGCCACGTCGCACCGGGATAACGAATGCAGACCTCGCCACGCCTCGGGCTAAAGCTGCTGCATCATTTTGCGCACGCCGGCGACATGGCGTCGGCTGACGATCAACGCATCGCCGTTAAGCCCTTTGAGGAACAACTGAAAATGCCCCAGGGGCGTACGTTGCAGGCGTTCGATTCGCTCGCGGGCCACCAGCGCATTGCGGTGGATACGCACGAAGCGGTCGCCGAATTCATCCTCAAGGGCCTTGAGCGGTTCATCGAGCAAGACTTCACCGCCTTGGTGGCGCAAGGTCACGTACTTGTGATCCGCAATAAAATAAACCACCTCGCCCAAAGGGATCAGCTCGATACCTTTGCGTGTGCGTGCGCTGATATGGCTGCGCGGCCCGTTACCACTTTGGGCGGCAGGCTGAGTCAGGGCAGCAAGCTGGACGCGGGTTGGGCGCTCGGCCTTTTTAAGGGCTTTGAGCAAGGTTTCGCCCGCTACCGGTTTGGTGAGGAAGCTGACACCACTGGCTTCAAGCGTCTCCGCAGAGAACTCTTCACCGGCTGCGCAGAACACCACGGCGGGTGGTGACTCTCGCTCGCTCAATCGGGCGGCAACTTGCAGGCCATCAAGGCCTGGCATACGGATATCGAGCAACACCACATCCGGCTTGAGGCTGTCGATCAGCGTCAACGCCTCTTCGCCCGTGGTGGCGCTCGGCTCTAGTACTGCATAACCCTCGAGTTCACTGACCAAACGGCTCAGTCGCTCGCGGGCTTGGGGTTCGTCATCAACGATCAGGACATTCATATTGCGCTGGATTCCTGCGTGAGTCTCGCACAAGGATAGCGTAGACAGGTGCGGTGACTTGCGTCACAGCGATCCACGCTAAGACTAGCGCGAGCGGCAAAAAGTGCCCTGAGAGTGGCACCCATATTTACCCGGACCTGTTCAATAGCGCCCAAGACCTGCTGCCTTCGGGCATTGTCGTAGGGTTTGCTGATACACAATCCGAATCCCCCCTTTCAAATGGATAGTCCGGGTTCTGACCGCATCACCGGACTTTGGTGCATTCACACACTATCAGTCCAACTGTAGACGCTCGCTGCGACGACATTGCTCAATCGTCAAATATCGTTTCAATAAGCCTCTGCACCAGTCTCGTCCTCGACGCGTTCGGCGGCAAGGCACTTAGCCATCCATTGCGCAAATAAAAATGCCGACCACCCGCAGCACCGCCTCTGCGGACAACCCTGTTATTATCGCCGGCACACTTCCCAGTCTCCTTATAAGCAGATCACGAGCGAACTCATGAGCACCGACAAGACCAACCAGTCCTGGGGCGGCCGCTTCAGTGAACCCGTCGACGCCTTCGTCGCCCGCTTCACCGCCTCCGTCACCTTCGACCAGCGCCTGTACCGCCATGACATCATGGGCTCCATCGCCCACGCGACGATGCTGGCCAAGGTCGGCGTGCTGACCGACGCCGAGCGCGACAGCATCATCGACGGCCTCAACACCATCCGTGGCGAGATCGAAGCCGGCACCTTTGACTGGCGCGTCGACCTGGAAGACGTGCACATGAACATCGAAGCCCGCCTCACCGACCGCATCGGTGTGACCGGCAAAAAACTGCACACCGGCCGTAGCCGTAACGACCAGGTCGCCACCGATATCCGTCTGTGGCTGCGTGATGAAATCGACCTGATCCTGGGCGAAATCACCCGCCTGCAGAAAGGCCTGCTGGAACAGGCCGAGCGTGAGTCGGACACCATCATGCCCGGCTTCACTCACCTGCAGACCGCGCAACCCGTGACCTTCGGCCACCACTTGCTGGCCTGGTTCGAAATGCTCAGTCGCGACTATGAACGCCTGGTGGACTGCCGCAAGCGCGCCAACCGCATGCCATTGGGCAGCGCCGCGCTGGCCGGCACCACGTACCCGATCGACCGCGAGTACACCGCGCAATTGCTGGGCTTCGACGCCGTCGGCGGTAACTCGCTGGATGGTGTGTCGGACCGTGACTTCGCCATCGAATTCTGCGCCGCCGCCAGCATCGCGATGATGCACCTGTCGCGCTTCTCCGAAGAGCTGGTGCTGTGGACCAGCGCGCAATTCCAGTTCATCGACCTGCCGGACCGCTTCTGCACCGGCAGCTCGATCATGCCGCAAAAGAAAAACCCCGACGTGCCCGAGCTGGTGCGTGGCAAGAGTGGCCGCGTATTCGGCGCCTTGATGGGCCTGCTGACCCTGATGAAAGGCCAACCACTGGCCTACAACAAGGACAACCAGGAAGACAAGGAGCCGTTGTTCGACGCCGCCGACACCCTGCGCGACTCGCTGCGCGCATTTGCCGACATGATCCCGGCGATCAAGCCCAAGCACGCGATCATGCGTGAAGCGGCGCTGCGCGGGTTCTCCACCGCGACCGACCTGGCGGACTACCTGGTACGCCGTGGCCTGCCGTTCCGCGACTGCCACGAAATCGTTGGTCACGCGGTGAAGTACGGCGTGGACACCGGCAAGGACTTGGCGGAAATGAGCCTGGAAGAACTGCGTCAGTTCAGCGACCAGATCGAGCAGGACGTGTTTGCCGTGCTGACCCTGGAAGGCTCGGTAAATGCCCGTAACCATGTGGGCGGGACTGCGCCGGCACAGGTGAAGGCCGCCGTCGTGCGCGGCCTGACCTTACTGGCTAGCCGCTGAAAAATGTGGGAGGGGGCTTGCCCCCTCCCACACTTGATCACTTTTTGGCCGCGATCATCGCCATAAACGCCGGCATCGCCGCCTCCCTGTCTGCCGCCACTTTCTGGGCGCTTGGCATGGCATGCAACCTTTCCAGCAACGCCTTGGCCGCCGGCATTCCATCCAGCACATCCAGTCCAAACAGCTTCTCGCCCACCGCACAGGCGAGGTTCACGCTGTACATGAAATACAAATCCGCAATCGTGAAGCTCTCCCCCGCCACGTACGGCGCGAACTTGCCGTGCCGACCCAACGAACCGAAACCCAGCAACAACTCGGCCTTGGATTTCTCCTTGATCGCCTCCGGTACCGGCATGCCAAAGAACGCCTCGGCGAAACATGCGCGGGCGGGCAACTCGATGTACAACTCGATTTCCCGGCATAGCGCCAACACCTGAGCACGCTGAAACGGCTCGGCCGGAAGCAGCGCACGGCCCTCCTGGGTGTGCTCGATGTATTCGAGGATCACGCTGGTCTCGTTGATAAACCCCTGCTTCACGCCCAGCACCGGCACCTTGCCGCGCGGGCTGACAGCCAAGGCCTCTGGGGTTTGCCCGGCATAAAAGGGCACCTCTTCGAACGGCAACCCTTTCTCCAGCAGCGCCAGCTTGACCATGTTGTAGTAGTTGCTGACCGAAAATCCGTAAAGCTTGAGCATCGCAAAGCCTCCAGGCCGTGTGCGGGGTTGGCTGCAAGCGTTATAGCGCCCACCGCCTGGCCGTGCCAGCAGCATCACCCGCCTGAATGGGGGTAGACTGGCGCCCTTTCCTTGAGGAGCCTGCCATGAGCGAGCCGACCGATATCGACAACGACGAAGAAGAATTCGCCGAAACCACCCTGATCGAAGCGATCGAGAACCAGATCGAAAGCGAAAACCCACCAGCGGCCAAGGCCACGTTCAACAAGCTGACCCTGGTGGGCTACGAGCGTGAAGAGATCCTGCAACTGATGGCTCACGTGCTAGCTGTCGAGATCGACGCATTGCTGGAAGAAGACCGTGCCTTCAATACCGAATGGTATGAAACTGCACTGCGCGCCTTGCCGGAATTGCCGCCTGAAAAGCAATAATTGCTCCTACTGGACAGTTCGGCAAAGTGCGTTCACCTTATGGCCTGCTAGCCTCTAATAAATTCTTAGAAAGTCTGGAGTCCTTATGTCGTATACCCCTGAGTTGGTTGCCGAACTGGAAATCCTTGTACTCTTCCCATTGGACAGCACCAAAGAAGGTCTGAAAGTCCACCAGACCGCCGCGCCTACTGCCATCGCCGCTGCCAAACGCCTCCACGCGAAAGGACTTATCGACCAACCGGACGGGGGCTACCTGACCAGCCTTGGCCGGGACGCCGCAGAGCAGGCCCAGACCCTGCTGACTATCTTGACCACTGCCACTACCAAAGAAGCCGCCTGATACCTATACCGCCCATGGAGTCCGCCTCTTGCGGATTCCGGGGGCGTTGCTGTGGAAGTGCGAAAATTCTGACGTCAAAATCTATTTCCCTCTAAACCTCCTACGCTACTGGCTGTAAACTCCTACACGGCCGCCCACGTCGGGCCCTGCGAGCCACCGAGTTCGACATGACCCGCACCCATGAAATCCGCCCCGACCTGGACGAAGGCATCGACCGCAAGGTGCTGGCTCAATTGCGCGCGCGTTTCATGGCCCTCAACGAAGGGCGTATGGCCCGGGCCGTCGAGGGGCTGACACCCCGCCAGCAGAGCGTGCTGACCCTGTTGCCCTTGTTCTTCCACGTCAACCACCCGCTGCTGCCCGGTTATGTGTCGGGCAGCACGCCGGCAGGCCTGTCGAATTTCGAACCCGACACCCAAGCCCTGGCAGAAGCCCAGCGCCTGACCCGCTCGTTCTCCTACAAGCCACGCCACGGCAACCCGCCGCGACCGATCCACGGCCTGTTCCTGATGGGCAGCCTTGGCACCCTGGCCCAAGCCGACCAGAGCGACATGGATGTGTGGGTCTGCCACGCCGCCGACCTGAGTGAGAGTGAACTGGCCGAACTGCGCAAAAAATGCCAGTTGCTGGAAGCCTGGGCCCTGACCATGGGCGCCGAGGCGCATTTCTTCCTGATCGAGCCGACACGCTTTGTGCTCGGCGAGCGCGACACGCAACTGAGCTCCGATGACTGCGGCACCACCCAGCATTACCTGCTGCTGGACGAGTTCTACCGCACCGCCATCTGGCTCGCCGGGCGTACGCCGATCTGGTGGCTGGTGCCGGTGTACGAAGAGACCCACTATGCCGAGTTCACCCACACGCTGATTTCCAAGCGTTTTATCCGTGCCGATGAAACCCTGGACCTCGGCCATCTGGCACGCATTCCCCCGGGCGAATTCATCGGCGCCGGGCTGTGGCAATTGTTCAAGGGCATCGAGTCGCCCTACAAATCCGTGCTCAAGCTGCTGCTGACCGAGGTCTACGCCAGCGAACACCCGAACGTGCACTGCCTGAGCCTGCGCTTCAAGCGTGCGGTATTCGCCAACCAGATGGACCTGGATGAGCTAGACCCGTACATCGTGGTGTACCGCCGTATCGAGGAATACCTCAAGGCCCGCCATGAACCCGAGCGCCTGGAGCTGGTGCGACGCGCGCTGTACCTGAAGGTCAACCGCAAGCTCAGCGCCGGCCAGCGCACCACCGGTTGGCAACGGCTGCTGCTGGAGCGTCTGGCCCACGAATGGGGCTGGGACCAGCGCCAATTGACGCTGCTCGACAGCCGCAGCCAATGGAAAGTGCGCCAGGTGGCCTCGGAGCGCCGGGCGCTGGTCAGCGAGCTCAATTACAGCTATCGCTTCCTGACCCAGTTCGCCCGGACCGAACAGACCGTCAGCCTGATCAACAAACGCGACCTCAATGTGCTGGGGCGGCGCCTGTACGCCGCGTTCGAGCGCAAGGCCGGCAAAGTCGAGTTCATCAACCCCGGCATCGCCCCGGACCTGGCCGAAGACACGCTGACCCTGGTGCAATCGCCCAACCGCAAGGAGCCGGGCCAGCACCACTGGGGCCTGTACAACGGTAACCTGACAGCCCTGGAATGGGAGCATTTCGCGCCGATCAAACGCAGCCGCGATCTGCTGGAAATGCTCACCTGGTGCCATCGCAACGGCGTGATCGACAGCAGCACGCGCCTGGCCTTGCACCCCGGCACCAGCGACATGACTGAATTCGAGCTGTTCAACCTGCTGGGCAGCCTGCAACAGACCATCGCCCTGCCCCTGGCCAGCGTGGATGAAGACCGTTTGCTGCGCTCGGCAGTGCCCGAGGAAGTGTTGCTGCTGATCAACGTCGGCGTCGACCCGCTCAAGCATCACCGTGACCTGAATATCCTGATGACCACCGAGCGCACCGATTCCCTGAGCTATGCCGGTGTGCGCGATAACTTGGTGCTGACCCTGGACCAGGTCACGCTCAATAGCTGGAACGAGGTGATGGTCAGCCGCTATGACGGCCCCCACGCCTTGCTCGACTGCCTGCGCGATTACCTCAACCAGTTACCGCCGGACCACCTGCCACGCCTGCGAGTGCGCTGCTTCTGCCACAACCGTGCGCAATTCATTGCGCAGCGGGTGGAAGAGATCTTCGACACCGCGCAGAACCTGCTGCTGGGCCAGGGCAACCACCGCTATCTGCTCCAGGTGCAGCAGCACTATCACGTGATGGAACTGATGCCGGGCCAAGCCACCCATGTGTCGTTGCCGACCCAGGATGCGCTGATCGCCTACCTCAGCGAAGAACTGGCCAGCTACAGCCCGCTGCACCTGGACGCCATGGCCCTGGAAGACCACGACCTGGCGCTGCTGTTGCCCATGGGCCAGGCCGATAGCGTGCAGGTGTTCTACCGGGTCAACGAAGGCTTCGCCGAGCTGTATGTGTTGGATGAATTCAACGCGCTCTGGCAGCAGCGCTTGCCGTTCCATGATGAACAGAGCCTGTTGGCGCCTTTGCAGCGTTTTTTACAGTCGATCATTTATCGCCGCGACGCGCTGTCGCCGCTGGACCCGCAAGAGCCGCTGGGCGCGGTGCACATCTTGTATTACCAACTATTGCCTGCGGGCAGCGGTCGCGCGCGCGGCATCGAGCCTCGACCGGCGCCGCTGAACCCGGCAAACAAACCGTTTTATGACGTACAGGCGATTATCGGCAAAGCAGCGCCGGGTCAGGTGGGGATTACCCTGTACTGCAATCAGCGGGAGTTTTCCGAGCTGGAATTTGGCGACCAGCTGTTTGCAGTGGTCGCCCAGGAAATCGTCGGGCAACGCCGGGAGACCGAGCGTTACCGCTGCTACATCACTGACCTGGACCTGTCCGGCCTGCTCGGCGATGTGCAAAGCCCGAGCAACCTGTACCTGCGTTACAAGGCCGAGCTGGAGCTGTCGCTCAACGAGGCGCTGAGCCAGATTTAGCACGCTGCCTTTTAAAGCGAGAAGGCACCTAAAGCGAGAAGGCACCGCCGTCTTTTGGCTGGCCTTCGACACTCAGCAGTTCGAGCTTGAGGGTCTTGCCGCCCGGTGCAGGCCAATCGATATGCTGACCGACCTTTAGGCCGAGCAACGCACTGCCCACCGGCGCCAGGATCGAGATCTTGCCTTCATCGGCGTTGGCGTCCTTGGGGTAAACCAACGTCAGGTGGTAGTCCTTGCCACTGCCTTGCTCGCGGCAATGCACACTGGAATTCATGGTCACGACCGTTGCAGGCACTTCATCGTGGCCAACCACTTCTTCGGCGCGGTCGAGTTCGTGCTGAAGGGCTTCGACACCCGGCGAGTCCTCGCCTACACGGTCGATCAGTTGCTCAAGACGCTGCACGTCGAGACGGGTAAGAATGATGGAAGGTGCGGTCATGATTGAGGCAGACTCCTTTTTTCTGCACAAAAAAGCAAAACCCCGCCAGGAAAAGGCGGGGTTCTCACGGGCCTCGATGAGTTGAGGCGTACCCGGACACTACCACAGCGTCACAAATAAACAAGACGGCCTCAGGCGTGGGCCCGGCGCTGCTCGGCCTCGGCACAGATCACCCGGCGCCGGGCATCGTCGGCAGAGCGCCATTCACGGATATCTTCCACGTGGCGGAAGCAGCCGAGGCAGACTTTCTGCTCGTCCAGGCGACACAAACTGATACAAGGTGACGGCACCGCCGGGCTGACATTGCTGAACAGCGGCTTGGGCGGGCGGACAGGTGCAGGCTGGGTCACGTTCAGATCTCGTCGAAATCCAGGTCGGCGCCGGTGTACTCGCTGACCAGGCGCGCGAGCATTTCACTCAGCAGCTCTTCACTCTTGTCGCACTGCCATTTGCCGCTTTCTTCGTCGTAGTCGAAGTGAACGCCGCCGGAACGCGCAGCCAGCCACAGCTGACGCAACGGCTCCTGGCGGCTGAAGATCAACTGCTGGCCGCTCTCGAACTTGACGGTCAGCACGCCGGCCGAGTTTTCCAGGTCCACGTCCAGGCCGCTGTCGTCGAAAATATCTTCCAGCGCCTGCTGGGTCGAATCCACCAGGTCGTGAAAACGGGCTTCGGTCAAACTCATTGTGGCAACCTCAAAAGTGTCTGGTTTTGCTCAAGCGCCGCACGATACGGGCGAGCCCCGCCGATTGCAAAGGATACCGATTTCAACGCGATTGACGGCGTGAAATATCCTCAACCAGCGTAGTCCGCTTCCCGACTGTCTCGGCAAAGCCCCGCCGGACGGGTATTCCGGCGCATAGGCAAGCTGGCGGGTGGTCGGTATACTCGGGCGCAATTAATGCATATTCAAGGATTTCGCCATGAAGCGCCTGATCTCTTCCCTTGCTGCGCTCGTCGCGGTCGCTTGCCTCGTTAGTGCCTGTGGTCAAAAAGGCCCGCTGTACCTGCCCGATGACAGCAAAGACCCGAATGAACAGGCGCAATCGTCGCAAAAACCTTCCAAAGCGCATAAGCACGACACCTACGAATAAGGGTACTCCATGGACGCTTTTAACTACCGGGACGGCGAGCTGTTCGCGGAAGGCGTGGCGTTGTCCGCGATTGCCGAGCGCTTTGGTACCCCGACCTATGTGTACTCGCGTGCGCATATCGAAGCCCAGTACCGCTCCTTCACCGACGCGCTCGATGGCGTGCCGCACCTGGTGTGCTACGCGGTCAAGGCCAACTCCAACCTGGGCGTACTGAATGTCCTGGCGCGCCTGGGCGCTGGTTTCGACATCGTCTCCCGTGGCGAGCTGGAACGTGTACTGGCTGCCGGCGGCAAGGCTGACAAGATCGTCTTCTCCGGTGTCGGCAAGACCCGCGAAGACATGCGTCGCGCCCTGGAAGTCGGCGTGCACTGCTTCAACATCGAATCCACCGACGAGCTGGAGCGCCTGCAAGGGGTGGCCGCCGAGATGGGCGTTCGTGCGCCGATCTCCCTGCGCGTCAACCCGGATGTCGACGCCGGCACCCACCCTTACATTTCCACCGGTCTCAAAGAGAACAAGTTCGGCATCGCCATTGCCGACGCCGAAGACGTGTACATCCGCGCCGCGCAACTGCCGAACCTGGAAGTGTTGGGCGTCGACTGCCATATCGGCTCGCAACTGACCAGCCTGCCTCCGTTCCTGGATGCGCTCGACCGCCTGTTGGCGCTGATCGACCGCCTGGGCGAATGCGGCATCTATCTGCACCACATCGACCTGGGTGGCGGTGTGGGCGTGCGTTACCGCGATGAAGAGCCGCCGCTGATTGCCGACTATATCCAAGCCGTCCGCGAGCGCATCGAAGGCCGCGACCTGACGCTGATGTTCGAGCCGGGCCGTTATATCGTCGCCAACGCGGGCGTGCTGCTGACCCAGGTCGAGTACCTCAAGCACACCGAACACAAGGATTTCGCCATCGTCGATGCGGCGATGAACGACCTGATCCGCCCCGCGCTGTACCAGGCCTGGATGAATGTCACCGCCGTGACGCCTCGCAACAGCGAAGCCCGCGCCTATGACATCGTCGGTCCGATCTGCGAGACCGGCGACTTCCTGGCCAAGGATCGTCAGCTGGCCCTGGAAGAAGGCGATCTGCTGGCCGTGCATTCGGCCGGTGCCTACGGGTTTGTCATGAGTTCCAACTACAACACCCGCGGGCGTACCGCCGAGGTGCTGGTGGACGGTGATCAAGCGTTCGAAGTGCGTCGCCGCGAGACGGTAGCCGAGTTGTATGCTGGCGAAAGCCTGCTGCCGGAGTAAGCCATGCTGCTGCGTTTTACCAAGATGCACGGGCTGGGCAATGATTTCATGGTCCTCGACCTGGTCAGCCAGCACGCGCATATTCTGCCCAAACACGCTAAACAGTGGGGCGACCGTCACACCGGCATCGGTTTTGATCAATTGCTGATCGTCGAAGCGCCAAGCAACCCGGAGGTGGATTTCCGTTACCGGATCTTCAACTCCGACGGTTCCGAAGTGGAGCAGTGCGGCAACGGCGCGCGCTGCTTCGCGCGCTTCGTGCTGGACAAGCGCCTGACCGCCAAACGGCAGATCCGCGTCGAGACCAAGAGCGGCGTGATCGAACTGGATATCCGCAGCGACGGCCAGATCAGCGTCAACATGGGCGCGCCACGCCTGGTGCCGGCGGACATTCCGTTCGAGGCCACCGAGCAGGCTGTCAGCTATGCGCTGGACGTCGACGGCAAGACCGTCGACATCGCCGCCGTGTCCATGGGCAATCCCCACGCGGTGCTGCGCGTCAACGACATCAACAACGCGCCCGTGCATGAATGGGGGCCAAAGATCGAACACCACCCGCGCTTTCCGGCACGGGTCAACGTGGGCTTCCTGCAGGTGATCGACCGTACCCGCGCGCAATTGCGTGTGTGGGAACGCGGCGCCGGCGAAACCCAGGCCTGCGGTACCGGTGCTTGCGCCGCTGCCGTGGCCGCGATCAGCCAGGGGTGGATGGATTCGCCGTTGCTGATCGACCTGCCCGGTGGACGCTTGTCCATCGAGTGGGCAGGCCCTGGCCACCCGGTGATGATGACCGGGCCGGCCTCGCGCGTATACGAAGGACAGGTCCGTCTATGAGTGAGTCAAGCCAATGACCGATAAGCCTCAAGTACCCGCACAAGCAATCCCGAGCGACAGCCTGGAGGCCGCTACCGTCGCGGCGTATCTTGAGGCTAATCCGGACTTCTTCGTCGAGCACGAAGAGTTGCTGCCGGCACTGCGCATCCCCCATCAACGCGGCGATACGGTGTCGCTGGTGGAGCGGCAGATGAAGATCCTGCGTGAGCGCAATATCGAAATGCGCCACAAGCTCTCGCACTTGATGGACGTTGCCCGCGACAACGACCGCCTGTTCGAGAAAACCCGTCGCCTGATTCTGACCCTGATGGACGCCACCAGCCTGGAAGAAACCGTGATCGCCGTGGAAGACAGCCTGCGTCAGGACTTCCAGGTGCCATTCGTGAGCCTGATCCTGTTCAGCGACAACCCGATGCCGGTGGGCCGCTGGGTCAGCGGCAGCGATGCACAAACCGCCATCGGCGGACTGCTGTCCGAAGGCAAGACCATCAGCGGCACCTTGCGTGAGCATGAACTGGACTTCCTGTTTGGCGCTGAACAGCGCAAGCAGATCGGCTCCACCGCCGTGGTCGCCCTCAGCCATCAGGGCCTGCACGGCGTGTTGGCCATCGCCAGCCGCGATCCTCAGCACTATAAAAGCTCAGTCGGCACGCTGTTCCTGACCTACATCGCCGAAGTGCTGGGCCGCGTCCTGCCGCGCTTCACCACCGCCCTGCGCGCGGTGCGCTAGCGATGGAACGGCAACTGGACGCTTACTGCGCTCACCTGCGCAACGAGCGCCAGGTGTCGCCCCATACCCTGGAAGCCTACCGACGGGACTTGAACAAGGTCCTGGCGTACTGCGAGAAACAACAGATCAGCAGCTGGAAAGCCCTGGACATCCAGAGCCTGCGCAGCCTGATCGCGCGCCTGCACCAGGCCGGCCAGTCCTCGCGCAGCCTGTCGCGCCTGCTTTCGGCGGTGCGCGGGCTCTATCATTACCTTAACCGTGAAGGCCTCTGCGACCACGACCCGGCCAACGGCCTGTCGCCGCCCAAGGGTGAGCGACGCCTGCCCAAGACCCTGGACACTGACCGCGCCCTGCAATTGCTGGATGGCGCCGTCGAGGACGACTTCCTCGCTCATCGCGACCAGGCGATCCTGGAGCTGTTCTATTCCTCGGGTTTGCGTTTGTCAGAGCTGACCGGCCTGAACCTGGATCAATTGGACCTCGCCGACGGCCTGGTGCAGGTGCTCGGCAAGGGCAGCAAGACCCGCGTCCTGCCGGTGGGCCGCAAAGCGCGGGAAGCCTTGCAGCTGTGGCTGCCGCTGCGCCTGCTGACCAACCCGGCGGATGACGCGGTGTTTGTCAGCCAACAAGGCCGCCGCCTGGGGCCTCGCGCGATTCAGGTGCGGGTCAAGGCCGCCGGCGAGCGCGAGTTGGGGCAGAACCTGCACCCACACATGCTGCGACACTCTTTTGCCAGCCATATGCTGGAATCTTCCCAAGACCTGCGCGCGGTTCAAGAGCTGCTCGGCCACTCCGACATCAAGACCACACAGATCTACACCCATCTGGACTTCCAACACCTGGCAACGGTGTATGACAGCGCCCATCCACGGGCCAAACGCATCAAGGGCGGCGACTCATGAGTATCAAGCTGATCACCTTCGACCTGGACGACACGCTCTGGGACAACGTACCTGTCATCATCAGCGCCGAGGCCTCGATGCGCGAATGGTTGGCGGCAAACGCATCCAAGGTCGGCGACCTGCCCCTGGAGCATTTCGCCAGCCTGCGCCAGCAGGTGCTGCAACGTCATCCAGAACTCAAACACCGCATCAGTATCCTGCGCCACCGGGTGTTGATGCATGCGTTTGAAGAAGCCGGTTATCCACAGCCTGAAGCCACGCAAATGGCGGATGTGTGCTTTGAGGCATTCATTCACGCGCGGCACCAGCTCACGGTATTCCCAGAAGCCGAGCCGATGCTGCAAGCCCTGCGCCAGCACTTTTTGCTCGGGGTGATCACCAACGGCAATGCCGATGTGCAGCGCGTGGGCCTGGCGGATTACTTTCACTTTGCCCTGCGCGCCGAAGATATCGGCATCGCCAAGCCGGATGCCCGCTTGTTTCAGGAGGCGTTGCAGCGCGGTGGCGTGGAGGCCGGGGCGGCGGTGCATGTGGGCGATCACCCAGGCGATGACATTGCCGGGGCGCAGCAGGCCGGGCTGCGGGCGGTGTGGTTTAACCCGACGGGTAAAGCCTGGGAAGGGGAAAAGCACCCGGATGCAGAAATTCGTAGCCTGACGGAACTGCCGGAACTGCTGCGCAGCTGGAAGTAATACCGCAGGTCAAAATGTGGGAGGGGGCTTGCCCCCGATTACAGTGGGTCAGCCAATATATTCTTTGGCTGATACACCGCTATCGGGGGCAAGCCCCCTCCCACATTTTTTATCGCCAGTGACCTCCAGGCATGAAAAAACCCGCAGCGACGGCGGGCTTTTTCTTACAAGCAGGTGACTGACCTCAGATAGGTCGGCTGCCGTACTTGTTATCCGGCTTCTTCGGTGGGTCTGCCACCACGTTAGCCTCGACTTCCTGCACTTTGCCGCCTTTAGCGAGGAATTCTTCCATCGCACGGGCCAGGGCATCACGCTCTTTGTTCTTGGCTTCAACGCTCGGCAATTCATCTACCGACACCGCTGCCTTGGCTTTGCCTTTGGCAGCCGGGACAGGTGCATCATCGCCACCGTCGTCGTCAGCAACGTCTTCCGCCGCCGCTTCAAGACCTTCTTCGGTGTCGTCTTCGTCACCTACTTCGAGTTCGTCGTTTTCCAGATCATCGTCGCTCATGTTCTACCTCATGACTTGCGAAAAGCAGATTAGTTATAGCCCAGCTTCACCCTCTGTCGACGGCGGCTGGAAAAAAATCAACATCCACCGGATAACCAGTGGCTTATGCCCCATCACCGTGCAAGGTGGCGAGGACTTTACGAGCACCGCCATGATCACGGTGCTCGCCCAGATAAACACCTTGCCAGGTCCCCATCGCCAAGCGGCCGGCCTTCACCGGCAAACTCAGCTGGCAGCCCAGGAGACTGGCCTTGAAGTGCGCCGGCAGGTCATCCGGACCTTCGTCGTTGTGTTCAAACCCTGCAAGGCCTTGCGGCACCAGCGAGTTGAAAAAACGTTCGAAGTCACGGCGAACCGCCGGATCGGCATTCTCGTTGACGGTCAACGAGGCCGAGGTGTGCTGCAGCCACAGATGCAACAAGCCCACGCGGCAGGCCCTTAATTCAGGCAAGCCGGCCAGCAACTCATCGGTCACCAAGTGAAAGCCCCGGGGCTTGGCCCGCAGAGTAATCAGGGTCTGTTGCCACATACAGTTCTCCGCCCATCGGCGCGCATTCTAGCGCGCTCTGGGAAAAAACAAAGTGCCGAATACGCCTACATGGCTGTAAGACATTCGCACGCAGAAAAGTGCCGTGTGCGCCCCATCACAAACTTGAGGCGAAAACCGGTACAGCTTGTTATGACTGACAAACGCCAGGCAAAAAAATGCCCGGCGAGCCGGGCATCTTTTTTTCGCGTACTTACAAGTTGTAGCCGCGCTCGTTGTGTTGTGCCAGGTCGAGGCCGACAGCCTCTTCTTCTTCGGTGACCCGCAGGCCCATAACCATGTCCAGCACCTTGAGGATGATGTAGGTCACGATGGCGGTGTAGATCACGGTGAAGCCGACGCCTTTGCACTGAATCCAGACCTGGGCCGCGATATCAGTGGTCGCCGCGTTGAAGCCACCCATCGATGGTGCAGCAAAGACACCGGTCAGGATCGCACCGAGGATACCGCCGATACCGTGTACACCAAAGGCGTCCAGGGAATCGTCGTAGCCCAGTTTACGTTTCAGCGTCGTTGCGCAGAAGAAGCACACGACACCCGCCGCCAGGCCGATGATCAGCGCGCCCATCGGGCCTACGGTGCCCGCAGCCGGAGTGATCGCAACCAGACCCGCCACCACACCCGAGGCGATGCCCAGTGCGCTTGGCTTACCGTGGGTGATCCATTCGGCAAACATCCAACCCAACGCCGCCGCAGCGGTAGCGATCTGGGTGACCAGCATCGCCATGCCGGCGGTGCCGTTAGCGGCAGCGGCAGAACCGGCGTTGAAGCCGAACCAGCCGATCCACAGCATGGCGGCACCGATCAGGGTGTAACCAAGGTTGTGCGGGGCCATGGGCGTGGTCGGGAAGCCTTTGCGCTTGCCGAGCACGAGGCACGCCACCAGGCCAGCCACACCGGCGTTGATGTGAACCACGGTGCCGCCGGCGAAGTCCAGCACGCCCCAGTCCCACATCAGGCCACCGTTACCGCTCCAGACCATGTGCGCGATCGGCGCATAGACCAGGGTGAACCAGATAGCCATGAAGATCAGCATCGCCGAGAACTTCATGCGTTCGGCGAAAGCACCGACGATCAGCGCCGGGGTGATGATGGCGAAGGTCATCTGGAAGGTGATGAACACGGCTTCCGGGAACAGCGCCGCAGGCCCGGTGATGCTGGCCGGGGTAACGCCCGCCAGGAACGCCTTGCCCATGCCGCCGAAGAAGGAATTGAAGTTGACGACGCCCTGCTCCATCCCGGTCGTATCGAACGCGATGCTGTAACCGTAGACGACCCACAGGATGCTGATCAGGCCAGTGATGGCGAAGCACTGCATCATCACCGACAGAATATTTTTGGAACGAACCATGCCGCCGTAGAACAGCGCCAGGCCCGGGATGGTCATGAACAGCACCAAGGCGGTGGCGGTCAGCATCCAGGCGGTGTCGCCGGAATTGAGGACTGGAGCAGCCACTTCGTCTGCCGCCATGGCCAGGCTTGGCATTACGATGGACAACAGGGCTCCGAGCCCTGCGAATTTACGCAGAGTCATATTGTTTTCTCCTGGGGCGTTGGGGTTTGGCGGCTTAGATTGCGTCGGTATCGGTTTCGCCGGTACGGATGCGAATAGCCTGTTCCAGATTGACCACGAAGATCTTGCCGTCACCAATCTTGCCGGTGTTGGCGGCCTTGGTTATCGCCTCGATAACCCGGTCAAGATCCTTGTCGTCAATGGCGACATCAATCTTCACCTTCGGCAGGAAATCGACCACGTATTCCGCGCCGCGGTACAGCTCGGTGTGACCCTTCTGCCGACCGAAGCCTTTGACCTCAGTAACGGTAATGCCCTGCACGCCGATCTCGGACAACGACTCGCGTACATCGTCCAACTTGAACGGCTTGATGATGGCAGTGACTAGCTTCATGAAAACTCTCTCCCGAATTGGTGGACTTGCCCCAGGAAAACAAACCCGTCTCAAGTCTAAGCGCAGTGCCTGGCTTTGTAACGCATCGTCGCCTCGGCATTTGCCTTTGCGACGCCAGCGAACCACTGGTGACGAAACCTGTACCCCTGATCCGTCGGCGCACTGCATTCGTCACAGCGACTGCATCAGTGCATGGGTCATGATCGTCTAAGCAGAAACCTTGCCAGCTCCGTAAAAATCACTGAAATCAGTCCTTTGCCCACTTATGCCGACCCAGCGCCGGTGCTGGCGACCACAATGCGCACAAAAACAGTGCGCCACCGCCCAGCCCCCTGCGCGAAAAGCGTGCGCCCGGGTCACGAAAAGACTATAGACGCTGCGTGATACACTGCCGGCCAACAGTTTTCCGGAATATTTCCCATGCTCGCGCCCAAAGACCTCCTCGACGCCCTGAGCGGCCACGCCTCTCGCCTGTTCAGCGGTGACACCCCCCTGCCCCGCAATGAAATCGAAAGCCAGTTCAAGGCGTTGCTGCAGAGCGGCTTCAGCAAGCTCGACCTGGTCAGCCGGGAAGAATTCGACAGCCAGATGGTGGTGCTCGCCCGTACGCGCGCACGCCTGGAGAACCTGGAGGCGAAGGTAGCGGAGCTTGAAGCACGGTTGACGCCAGCAGGCGAATAACCGGCCTCCATGGCCAGCCTGCTGACCGCGCTGTTGATGGTTGCTCTACCCGCTAGCGTCGGGGCGTGATGCTGCTCAGCAGCGCCGTCGCCGGCGTATGCGACCCGTTGCAATCGTCGATCATTCCGCTGTTTGCAGACGACGATCACTTCTCCCTGGCACTGCGCACCAAAAGCATGCTGTCGTCCATTCCCATTCTGCTCGGGCCGATCCTGGGCCGGCTCGCCAACCGCCTGCCCCGCAACCTCTGCGTCGCGGCGGGCTTTGCACTGTTGGGGAGCAGTTTCGCCATGAACGGCCTGATCGCTCAGTTAGGCATCGCGCTGAGCATCACGTCGTTGGGTGCAATGATGACGGGCTTGTCGTTGCGGGTGTTCCTGATCCCTGATTTGCGCACGTTCATGCGCGCCCCCGACACACAACTCAACGATGCCTACCTGGCCAACTACCCCAGCGCCTTTGCACGTTGATACGTCCTGTAAAAGTCTGCTCCCTTGCACCTGCACTCCCTCGACTACCTTTGAAAAACCGCAGCAAGCGGCCCTCCCTTTCAAGGAACGAGCATGTCCCTCGCCATTGTCCACAGCCGCGCCCAGATCGGCGTCGAAGCCCCTGCCGTCACCGTCGAAGTGCACATGGCCAATGGTCTGCCGTCGCTGACGCTGGTGGGCTTGCCGGAAACGGCGGTCAAGGAAAGCAAGGACCGCGTGCGCAGCGCGATCCTTAACTCCGCGCTTCAATACCCGTCCCGCCGCATCACCCTCAACCTCGCGCCCGCCGACTTGCCCAAGGACGGCGGGCGTTTTGACTTGGCGATTGCCTTGGGGATCCTGGCCGCCAGTGTGCAGGTGCCGGCGCTGATGCTCGATGACGTGGAGTGCCTTGGGGAGCTGGCGCTGTCCGGTGAAGTCCGGGCGGTGAAAGGTGTGTTGCCGGCCGCATTGGCGGCACGCAAGGCCGGGCGTACCCTGATAGTGCCGCGGGCGAATGCCGAGGAGGCGTGCCTGGCTTCAGGGTTGAAGGTGATCGCGGTGGATCACTTGCTGCAGGTGGTGGCGCACTTGAATGGGCATGTGCCGATTGAACCGTATAAGTCCGACGGCTTGCTGTACTTGAATAAGCCGTATCCAGACCTGAGTGAAGTCCAGGGCCAATTGGCGGCCAAGCGCGCGCTGCTGATCGCCGCGGCGGGCGCACATAACCTGTTGTTCAGCGGGCCGCCGGGCACGGGAAAGACGTTGCTCGCCAGCCGACTGCCGGGGTTGTTGCCCCCCCTGAGTGAACAGGAGGCTTTGGAAGTGGCTGCGATTCAGTCGGTCGTCAGCCTGGCGCCGCTGAGCCATTGGCCGCACCGGCCGTTTCGCCAGCCACACCATTCCGCCTCAGGACCAGCGCTGGTGGGAGGCGGCTCGAAACCGCAGCCGGGGGAGATCACCCTGGCCCATCACGGGGTGCTGTTCCTGGATGAGCTGCCGGAATTTGATCGCAAAGTGCTGGAGGTACTGCGTGAACCCTTGGAGTCGGGGCATATCGTGATTTCCCGCGCCCGTGACCGAGTGAGTTTCCCGGCGCGCTTTCAACTGGTGGCGGCCATGAACCCCTGCCCCTGCGGCTACCTGGGTGAACCCAGTGGGCGCTGTCGTTGTACGCCGGAGCAAATTCAGCGCTATCGCAACAAGCTGTCCGGGCCGTTGATGGATCGCATCGACCTGCACCTGACCGTTGCTCGGGAAACCACTGCGCTGAATCCAATCCAGCAGGCCGGCGATACCACAGCGAAGGCCTCGGCAGAGGTAGCCGAGGCACGGGAGCGCCAGTTGCGGCGTCAGGGCTGCGCGAATGCCTTCCTTGACCTGCCTGGGCTACGCCGTCACTGCACGCTGGCAAAGGTCGATGAAGGCTGGCTGGAGACCGCCTGCGAGCGATTGACCCTGTCGCTGCGTGCGGCGCATCGGCTGCTCAAGGTGGCGCGGACCCTGGCGGATCTGGAGCAGGGAGATGCCATCACGCGCGACCATCTGAAGGAGGCCTTGCAATACCGCCCGGCGGCGATCACTTGAGCCTGGCGCAGAACCTGATGCGGGAGAGGGCTTGCTCCCACACTTGATCAACTGCGCCTGAAGGGCCGGTTTCAGCGGAACCGATCCACCTCATGCCGCAAGCCCGCCGCCAGGGTTTCGAGTTCCTTGGCGGTGATCGCCAGGTTCGACACCACTTCGCGCTGCTCGCTGTTGGCCAGCGCAATGCTCTGCAAATTGCTGCTGAGCAAGGTCGCGGTGCTGCTCTGTTCCTGGGTGGCGGTGGTGATCGCCGCGAACTGTTGACCGGCCGAGCGGCTTTGCTCGTCGATACGTGCCAACGCCGACGCCACGTCGGCGTTGCGTGACAGGCCTTCCTGCATCAGCGCGTTGCCGTGTTCCATGGTGCTGATGGCGTTGCCGGTTTCGTGCTGGATGCTCTGGATCATCCCAGAGATCTCGTCGGTGGCCTGACGGGTGCGCGAAGCCAGGTTGCGTACTTCGTCGGCGACCACGGCGAAACCCCGGCCTTGCTCACCGGCCCGGGCGGCTTCGATCGCAGCGTTGAGCGCCAGCAGGTTGGTCTGTTCGGCGATCGAGGTAATCACACCGACGATCCCACCGATTTCCTGGGAGCGTTGGCCCAGGGTGTTAATCACCGTGGCCGTGCTGTTCAACGAGGTCGCGATATGTTCGAGGGACGACGAGGCTTCTTGCATCGAGTTACGGCCGATACGGGTTTGCTGGGCGTTTTCCTGGGCCAGGCGTTCCGTGGCGCCCATGTTGTCGGCGATGTTCAGCGACGTGGCGCTGAACTCTTCTACCGCGCCGGCCATGCTGGTGATCTCGCCGGACTGCTGCTCCATGCCTTCGTAGGCACCGCCGGACAGACCGGATAATGCCTGGGCGCGGCTGTTGACCTCTTCAGCCGCCTTGCGGATATGCGAGACCATGGTCGACAGCGCTTCTCCCATCTGATTGAAGCTGCGTGCCAACTGGCCGATTTCGTCATGGCTGGACACGTTCAGACGCGCGCTCAAATCACCCGCGCCCAAGGCTTCGGCCTGGCGTACAAGGTCACTCAACGGCGCGAGTTTGCTGCGCAGCAGCCAAACCGTTGCGCCGACGGCCAGCAGCATGGCCAGCACGCTGCCGATCACCAGGCGAATGCCGACATCCCACGTCACCGAGCGAATCTCCGCTTTGGGCATGCTTGCGACCACAGCCCACGGCCCGCCTTCGAAGGGCACCGACACGCTGTAGAAGTCCTCGGTTTTGTCCGCCCAGAAGCGCCCCGTACCGGGGGTCTTGGCCAAGTCCGACATCACCGGCACCGCTTGGTCTGGCGCCTGCACGCCGGCCGGTGGTACCAGCCAGCGCTTTTGCTCGTCCAGCAACGCCAGGGAACCCGTTTGGCCGATACGGAAGCGTTTCAGGTTTTCGAACTGGGCATTCTGCGCGTCGGTGTAGTCAAAACCGATGAACAGCACCGCAATGACTTTGCCGCTGGCGTCGCGCACCGGGCTGTATTGAGTCATGTAGGAGCGATCGAACAACACTGCGCGGCCGATGTAAGTCTGCCCACTGAACACACGCGAATAGGCCGGCCCATTGCGGTCAAGCACAGTGCCGATGGCGCGATTGCCGTCCTGTTTGGTCAGGGAGGTGCTGACGCGGATGAAGTCGTCGCCGCTGCGCACGAACACCGTCGCCACACCGCCGGACATCTGCTTGAACTCGTCGACTTTATCGAAGTTGTTGTTCAGCAGATCGCTGCCCAGGTACAAGCTCGGGGTCTGTACACCCGCGACGGCAACAGGTTGATCTGCCTGTACGCGCAAGCCGGCACTGAAGCGCTTCTCGAAAAGCCCCGTCAGGCGCTGTGTACTCTCACGCAAGGTGCTGTGAAACGTATTGAGCTGGTCGGCGAGCAAGCGCGCCTCGCTGGCCAAGTGTTCCTCACGGGTCGCGAGGTTGGCGGTGTCGAGCGAACGCAGGGCAAAAACAGTGCTGCCACCAATGGCAACAGCAAGGATCACAGCTAACGCGATACCAAGCTGGGAGGCAATCCGGGCGCGAGGTTGAGACATGATGGCTCCTGGCCGAGGCCAGGATCATCCTGATCTCATAGCGCTGCTCGGCAAATTATCTAGTGGGTAACGTTGGTGCACGATGGTTCCAACACACCTACTTCGGCGGGCAGAGCCAATACTTGAGCGCATCACCGGGACATCGCGCAAACGATTGCAGGAGCGGCCTGCCGGCACTCAATCGAGACGTTCGACCTCGGGCAATGCCATGGCCTTGACTTCTGCCTGGAGAAACTCCGCCAAGCGCCGCAAACGCTCGCCGCCGGGGCGGGTTTTCGGCCAGACCAGGTAGTAATTTTCGCCACTGGCCACGGCGGTTGGCCACGGCAGGCTCAACCGCCCTTGGGCCACGTCTTCGGCCACCATCAACAGGTCGCCCATGGACACGCCATAGCCCCGCGCGGCGGCGATCATGCCCAGTTCGAGCGTATCGAATACCTGCCCACCCTTGAGCGACACTTGGGATGACAACCCCATGCGCTCCAACCAATTGCGCCAGTCGCGACGGTCAGGGGTGGGGTGCAGCAATTCGGCGGTGGCCAGGCGTGCTGCATCCCAGGGCCCATCTTCCAGCAGGTTCGGCGCGCCTACCGGGATCAGCAATTCCGGAAATAGATAACTGGCCTCCCAGTCGGCCGGGAAATGCCCGTAACTCAGCAGCACCGCGCAGTCGAACGGTTCTTGGTTGAAGTCCACCTCGTCCACGCTCATCCAGGCGCTGGTCAGTTGCACCTCATTGCCCGGCTGCAGCGCCCGGAAGCGACTGAGCCGCGCCAGCAGCCAACGCATGGTCAGGGTCGACGGCGCCTTCATACGCAGGATGTCATCTTCAGCGTTCAAGGTATGACAGGCCCGTTCCAGCGCAGCAAAGCCTTCCCTCACGCCGGGCAGCAGCAGGCGCGCGGCCTCGGTGAGCTGTAAGGTGCGGCCGCTGCGCTGGAACAGGCGGCAGGCGAAATGCTCTTCCAGCGTGCGGATATGCCGGCTCACCGCACTTTGAGTAATGGACAGCTCCTCCGCTGCGCGGGTGAAGGAGTTGTGTCGAGAGGCGGCTTCAAATGCACGCAAGGCATAAAGCGGAGGAAGACGACGGGACATAGGAAAAGCTCCGACAGCGCAATGCGCAAACCCTACCAGAATCAAGCAAGCATGAGTTTTAATCATGCGAGCGATCGCATTTATCCCTTTGTGCAATGCACTGAGAGCGCCGAGAATCCACCCTTCCCCACCCCTGCGAATTTTCGAGTGTGATGATCATGCAGCATCCGGCACGTACCGAACTCTGGGCCATTCTGCGGCTGTCAGGGCCGTTGATTGCCTCACAGTTGGCGCACATGCTGATGGTGCTGACCGACACCCTGATGATGGCCCGTCTGAGCCCCGAAGCCCTGGCCGGCGGCGGGCTGGGCGCGGCGAGCTATTCGTTCGTGTCGATTTTCTGCATCGGCGTGATTGCTGCCGTCGGGACCCTGGTGGCCATCCGTCAAGGTGCGGGCGATATCGAGGGCGCCACCCGCCTGACCCAGGCCGGGCTGTGGCTGGCCTGGCTGATGGCCTTGGCGGCCGGTTTGCTGCTGTGGAACCTCAAGCCGTTGCTGCTGATGTTTGGCCAGACCGAAACCAATGTGCACTCGGCCGGGCAATTCCTGACGATCCTGCCGTTCGCCCTGCCCGGTTTCCTGAGCTTCATGGCCTTGCGCGGCTTCACCAGCGCAATTGGCAAAGCCAAGCCGGTGATGGTCATCAGCCTCGGCGGCGCGGTGGCCAACTACCTGCTCAACCACGCGTTGATCGAAGGCATCTTCGGCCTGCCGAAATTGGGCCTGATGGGCATCGGCCTGGTCACCGCCGTCGTCGCCAACGGCATGGCGTTGGCGCTGATGGGGTACATCCACAGGAACCGTGCCTATGCAGCCTACCCGCTCAGCACCGGCCTGCTGCGCCTCAATACCCAGTACCTGCGTGAGCTGTGGCGCCTGGGCCTGCCGATTGGCGGCACCTATGCCGTTGAAGTCGGGTTGTTTGCCTTTGCGGCGTTGTGCATGGGCACCATGGGCAGCACACAGTTGGCCGCGCATCAGGTTGCGCTGCAGATCGTCTCGGTGGCGTTCATGGTGCCGGCGGGGATGTCCTACGCGGTGACCATGCGCATCGGCCAGCATTACGGCGCCGGGCAGTTACTGCAGGCACGCCTGGCAGGGCGTGTCGGCATAGGATTTGGTGCGGCGGTGATGTTGGGATTTGCCGTGGTGTTATGGCTGTTTTCCGATCCGCTGATCGGACTGCTCATCGACCACCACGACCCGGCGTTCCATGACGTCATCGTCCTGGCCGTCAGCCTGCTCGCGGTGGCGGCATGGTTCGAGCTGTTCGACGGCGTGCAAACCATCGCCATGGGCTGCATTCGTGGGCTGAAAGACGCCAAGACCACCTTTCTGATCGGCGCGGGCTGCTATTGGTTGATTGGTGCGCCATCGGCCTGGCTGATGGCCTTCACCCTCGGCTGGGGGCCGACCGGCGTGTGGTGGGGTCTGGCACTGGGCCTGGCGTGCGCGGCAGTGAGCCTGACCTGGGCATTTGAGGCGAAGATGAAGCGCATGATTCGGCAAGAGCCTGACCCTCTAGGCTCATTTCAAGCCGCACAGGCAGACTAAAAGCCCTGCTCGGTTGATGTGGAAGGGGCAAGCCCCCTCCCACATGTTGATTGGGTTCGCACCTCAGCCCAGCAGCGCTTGCTGGCTTTTGCCGAAGGTCAGGTAGTCCACAAGCTCCGGCAACGGTAACGGCTTGCTGATCAGGTAACCCTGGGCCTGATCACAGCCGAACAACCGCAACAGCGCCAACTGCTCCGGCGTTTCCACACCTTCGGCGACCACTTCCAGGTTGAGGTTGTGAGCCAAGTTGATCATGGCATGCACCAGCTTGCGGTTTTCCTCGCGCTCTTCCATGCCGCCGACGAAGCTCTTGTCGATCTTCAACAAGGCAATCGGCAGGCTGTTGAGGTGCACGAACGAAGAGAAACCCGTGCCGAAATCATCCAGGGAAAACCGCACACCGAGGCGGCCGAGGGCGTCCATGGTCTGCTTGACCAGATCACTGCGGCGCATCACGGCGGTTTCGGTGAGTTCGAACTCCAGCCACTGCGCCTCCACGCCACGCTCGGCAATCAGCCGGCTGAGGGTCGAGAGCAACTGGCTGTCCTGGAACTGGCGGAACGACAGGTTGACCGCCATGTGCAGCGGCGGCAGGCCGCGTTCGCGCAGGTCTTGCATGTCGCGCAGGGCCCGCGAGATGACCCAGTAGCCCAACGGCACGATCAAGCCGCTTTGCTCGGCCAGGGGCACGAACTCGCTGGGCGGCAACAGGCCACGCTCGCCATGGCGCCAGCGCACCAGGGCCTCGAGACCGACGATATGCCCATCGTCGAGGTCCAGGCGCGGCTGGTAATGCAGCTCCAATTCATCACGGCGCAAGGCACGGCGCAGTTCACTTTCCAGGTCGGCCAGGCTGCGCGCATTGCGGTTGATGCGCTCGTTGAAGATATGAAAGGTACAGCCCTGGGTGCTCTTGGCCTGTTGCATGGCGATATGGGCGTGCCACATCAATGGGTCGGCACCGGCGCGGGCGCGGGCATGCGCCACACCCAGGCTGCAACCGATCAGCAGGCTTTCACCATCCACCCAGTAAGGTTCGGCCATGACCTCGGTGATGCGCTCGGCCATCCACTCGGCGCGCTGGGGGGCACGGCGGGTGTCGATCAACAGGGCGAATTCATCGCTGCCCAGGCGCGCCAGTTGATCCCCGGCCTCCAGCTGGCTCTTGAGCCGCGAGACCACTTGCAGGATCAGCCGGTCGCCGGCCTGGTGGCCGAGGGCGTCGTTGGCATGGCGGAAGTTATCGAGGTCCAGGTGGCCCAGCGCCAGGCCGCGCCCGTCATTCTCGGCGAGCCGCGCAGCCAGCAGGGTCTGAAAGCCCTGGCGGTTGGCGATACCGGTGAGCGGGTCCTGCTCGGCCAGGCGTTGCAGCGTGTTTTCCAGCAAACCGCGCTCACGAACGTGGCGCAGGCAGCGGCGCAACGTATCGGCGTCCAATACATCGCGGACCAGCCAATCGCTGACACCGAGGGGCGACACCAGCGGTTCCTGCTCCAGCAGCAACACACACGGCAGGCTGCAACGGCCGGGGCCGGGTTGCAGGCTGGGCGTGGTCAACAACACGGCGCTGTGGTCGTCATCGAACAGACGGCTCACAGACTCCCAGTTTGGCGCACTGATCAGCACAGCCCCATCGCCCATCGGCGCCAGGCACTCGCGCAATAACGCTGCCCACGCGGGCTCATCGGCCAGCAGCAGCAAACGCAAGGGTTCGACAGGCGTAGACAAGCTAGCTCCCTAGACTCTGCAAGATTTCGTTGGCGACGGGCATTATGACGTGCGGCCCGATAATCACCAATGATAGGGGTTATCAAACACGCGAACTGTAAACATTAGTCTCTAACAACCCGCACATCCTGCGGCAAAGTAACAAAACCGGCAAATTTAGATCGAGTGGTACGTCACACTGTCGTTCTGACAGGGCAGAATCCTGCCAGCCTGTTAAAATGCCCGCCCTTTTGAATAACGACTCCCTGAATTCTGTATGTCCCGACTCAATCCCCGGCAGCAAGAAGCCGTGAACTACGTCGGCGGCCCTCTATTGGTGCTCGCCGGTGCAGGCTCCGGCAAAACCAGTGTGATCACCCGCAAGATCGCGCACCTGATCCAGCAGTGCGGCATCCGCGCCCAGTACATCGTCGCCATGACCTTTACCAACAAGGCAGCGCGGGAAATGAAAGAGCGCGTCGGCACCCTGCTCAAGGGTGGCGAAGGCCGTGGCCTCACCGTGTGCACGTTCCACAACCTGGGCCTGAACATCATCCGCAAGGAGCATGCGCGGCTGGGCTACAAGCCGGGCTTCTCGATCTTCGACGAGACCGACGTGAAGTCGCTGATGACCGACATCATGCAAAAGGAATACGCAGGCGACGACGGCGTGGATGAGATCAAGAACATGATCGGCGCCTGGAAAAACGACCTGATCCTGCCCGCCCAGGCCCTGGAAAACGCACGCAACCCCAAGGAGCAGACCGCCGCCATCGTCTACACCCACTACCAGCGCACGCTCAAGGCGTTCAACGCGGTGGACTTCGACGACCTGATCCTGCTGCCGGTGAAGCTGTTCGAGGAACACGCCGACATCCTCGAAAAGTGGCAGAACAAGGTGCGCTACCTGCTGGTGGACGAATACCAGGACACCAACGCCAGCCAATACCTGCTGGTGAAAATGCTGATCGGCAAGCGCAACCAGTTCACCGTGGTAGGCGACGATGACCAGTCGATCTACGCCTGGCGCGGCGCCCGCCCGGAAAACCTGATGCTGCTCAAGGACGACTACCCGTCCTTGAAAGTGGTGATGCTGGAGCAGAACTACCGCTCCACCAGCCGCATCCTGCGCTGCGCCAACGTGCTGATCTCCAACAATCCACACGAATTTGAGAAACAGCTGTGGAGCGAGATGGGCCATGGCGACGAGATCCGCGTGATCCGCTGCCGCAACGAAGACGCCGAAGCCGAGCGCGTGGCCGTGGAAATCCTCAGCCTGCACTTGCGCACCGACCGGCCCTACAGCGATTTCGCGATCCTGTACCGCGGCAACTACCAGGCCAAGCTGATCGAGCTGAAATTGCAGCACCACCAAGTGCCATATCGCCTGTCAGGCGGCAATAGCTTTTTCGGACGCCAGGAAGTCAAGGACCTGATGGCCTACTTCCGCCTGATCGTGAACCCGGACGACGACAACGCCTTCCTGCGCGTGATCAACGTGCCGCGCCGCGAAATCGGCTCCACCACCCTGGAAAAGCTCGGTAACTACGCCACTGAACGCAAGATCTCGATGTATGCCGCCACCGACGAAATCGGCCTGGGTGAACACCTGGACACGCGCTTCACCGATCGCCTGTCGCGCTTCAAGCGCTTCATGGACAAGGTGCGTGAGCAGTGCGCCGGCGAAGACCCGATCAGCGCCCTGCGCAGCATGGTCATGGACATCGACTACGAAAACTGGCTGCGCACCAACAGCTCCAGCGACAAGGCCGCGGACTACCGCATGGGCAACGTCTGGTTCCTGATCGAAGCCTTGAAGAACACCCTGGAAAAAGACGAAGACGGCGAGATGACCGTCGAAGACGCCATCGGCAAACTGGTGCTGCGCGACATGCTCGAGCGCCAGCAGGAAGAAGAAGACGGCGCCGAAGGTGTGCAGATGATGACCTTGCATGCATCCAAGGGCCTCGAATTTCCCTACGTGTTCATCATGGGCATGGAAGAGGAAATCCTCCCGCACCGCTCCAGCATCGAAGCCGACACCATCGAAGAAGAACGTCGCCTGGCCTACGTGGGCATCACCCGCGCGCGCCAGACACTGGCCTTCACCTTTGCCGCCAAGCGCAAGCAATACGGCGAAATCATCGATTGTGCCCCCAGCCGGTTCCTGGACGAGCTACCACCGGACGATCTGGCCTGGGAAGGCAATGACGACACCCCCACCGAGGTGAAGGCCGTTCGCGGCAACACCGCCTTGGCGGACATACGCGCGATGTTAAAGCGCTAGAATCGACTACTTTTTAATCTACTTTCGGCGCGCACCGCGCCATTAGAGGAAGCTTTCCGTGGAAGCACTGCATAAGAAAATTCGCGAAGAAGGCATCGTGCTTTCCGATCAGGTACTCAAGGTCGACGCCTTTTTGAACCACCAGATCGACCCGGCACTGATGAAGCTGATCGGCGACGAATTCGCCGCGCTGTTCAAGGACTCGGGCATCACCAAGATCGTCACCATCGAAGCCTCGGGCATCGCCCCGGCGATCATGACCGGCTTGAACCTGGGCGTACCGGTGATCTTCGCGCGCAAGCAGCAATCCCTGACCCTGACCGAAAACCTGCTGTCGGCGACGGTGTATTCCTTCACCAAAAAAACCGAGAGCACCGTGGCGATCTCCCCACGCCACCTGACCAGCAGCGACCGCGTGCTGGTGATCGATGACTTCCTGGCGAACGGCAAGGCGTCCCAGGCGCTGATTTCGATCATCAAGCAGGCCGGCGCGACCGTGGCCGGCTTGGGGATTGTGATCGAGAAGTCGTTCCAGGGCGGCCGTGCGGAGCTGGATGCGCAGGGATACCGAGTGGAATCCCTGGCACGGGTCAAATCCCTCGCCGGTGGTGTGGTCACCTTCATCGAGTAATCGCAGCCCACGCCTATCTTGTGTGGGCACGGTTAAAAGTGTGGGAGGGGGCTTGCCCCCGATCGCGGTGTATCAATCACCCAATGGGTTGGCTGACCCACTGCTATCGGGAGCAAGCCCCCTCCCACATTTGGTTTTGTGTTGGTTTTTAGTGTGTGGTGGCCTGGAGGCCGGCGAGCAGCAGCCGCTGATATAAATCTTCTTTCAAACCTTCCGGGTTATCCAACCGCATCCGCTTCAAATGCTCAGGAAACGCCTCCGGCTCCGGCGCATCCAACGCCGCCTTGCCCAATTCCAGAATCTCCGTGAGCTTGAACTTGCTCTTGAGCCAGTTCAGCGCCCGCAGCAAATCGCGCTCCTCATCCGTAAAATCGCTGCCCAGCGGATACTCCGGAAACAGCCGACGATGGCGCGCTTGAATGGCCTGAAGCCGCTCCGGCGTGTTATCGGCGAAGCGCGGATCCAACTGGAAACCCTTGGGCAGCTTGCCGGCCTTTTGCGCCTGCTCGATCAAATCGTCCTGGAACCGTGAGTCGGTGATATTGAGCAACGCCTCGATCACCTTGGCATCCGTCTGACCCCGCAGATCGGCAATGCCGTACTCGGTGATGACAATGTCCCGCAGGTGTCGAGGAATCGTGCAGTGGCCGTAGTCCCACACGATGTTGGAACTGACCTCCCCCGCCGACTCGCGCCAACTGCGCAAAATCAGGATCGACCGCGCGCCCTCCAGCGCATGGCCTTGGGCGACAAAGTTGTACTGCCCGCCCACGCCGCTGAGTACGCGACCGTCCTCCAGTTGATCGGCAACGCCAGCACCGAGCAATGTGACGATGATCGCGCTGTTGATAAACCGTGCGTCCAGGCGTTGCAGGCGCTTGAGTGCTTCCTGACCATACAGCTCGTTGATGTAGCTGATGCGGGTCATGTTGAATTCAAGACGCTTGGCGTGGGTCATTTCCTGCAGGCGCTGGTAAAAACTTCTCGGACCCAGGAAGAATCCGCCGTGGATGGAGATGCCGTCGGGCTGTGCGGCGTCGTCGAGCGTGCCGGCGTTAGCCTGTTCCTGCGTTGCCACATCCGGGTAGACCTTGCGGCGGATAATCCCCGCGTCCGCCAGCACCAACAGGCCGTTGACGAACATTTCGCTGCAACCGTAGAGGCCACGGGCGAAGGGGTCGACGCCGCCTTCTCGGCTGATCAACGGTGCCCATTGGTACACATCGAGGTCGGTCAGCAGCAATCGATAGGCTTCGTTGTCGGCCTGGCGCGCCAACAGCGCGGCCGTCAGCGCATCCCCCATGGAGCCGATGCCGATCTGCAAGGTGCCGCCATCGCGCACCAGGGTGCTGGCATGCAGGCCGATAAAGTGGTCTTGGAAACCCACCGGCATATTCGGCGTCGAGAACAGCGTGGTGCTGTCTTTTTCATCGAGCAGGTAGTCGAAGGCGTCCATGCCCAACTCGGCATCCCCTGGCATGTAGGGCAAATCGCTGTGGACCTGGCCGACGATCAGCACGGTTTCACCGGCCTCACGGCGCTTGGCGATCATGGGCAGCAGGTCGAGGGTGATATCCGGGTTGCAGCTCAGGCTCAGGCGATCAGGATGCTCGGCGCTGCTGGCAACCAATTGCGCCACCAGGTTCAAGCCGGCTGCGTTGATGTCGCGGGCGGCGTGGCTGTAGTTGCTGCTGACGTAGTCCTGCTGCGCCGACTCGCTGTGGAGCAGGCTGCCGGGCTGCATGAAGAACTGCTGTACGTGGATATTTTTTGGAAGCGTGTCTTTGTGCAGGTCGGCGAGGAAATCCAGCTCGGGGTAATCGCCAAACACCCGCTCGATAAAAGGTTCGAGAAAGCGTTTCTGCAAGCCATCGCCCAGCGTTGGCCGGCCAAGGCTCAAGGCGGTATAGATCGTCAGCGACCGCTCCGGCAATTTGGCGATGCGCCGGTACAGCGCGTTGGCGAACAGGTTCGGCTTGCCCAGGCCAAGCGGCATACCCATGTGGATATGCGCCGGCAACCGTTCCAGTATGTCGTCAACTGCTTGCTCGATTGAACACAACTGCACCATCCGACCCTCCTGAACATTCCATGATTAGGGGTTGGACCGAGCTTGCAGGGTCTTTGCTGCAAAGAACAGTGTTGAAACACAAATCGCGGCCACAAAAAAGCCGCCCGTAAGCGGCTTTTTGGCGAAGATTGGTTTATTTCAAACCCGACATCTTCTCGATCGCACCTTTCAGGTCATCATCCGAGCAATCAGAGCACGTGCCTTTTGGCGGCATGGCATTGATGCCCGTGATCGCCTTGGCCAGGATCCCATCCAGGCCGCCCTGATGGTCGGCGCGCTCTTTCCAGGCGGCGGTATCGCCGATTTTCGGCGCGCCCAACAGGCCCGTACCGTGGCAAGCGTTGCAGTGCTTGGCGATGATCTCATCCGGCGTCTTCGCCGCGCCGCCGCCGGCGGCTACCGCCACTTCCATGCCCTTGCATTCCTGGCCCTGGACGCAAACCTGACCCACAGGCTCCAGGCGCTTGGCAATGTCGTCGTTGGTCGCAGCTTGAGCGCTGACAGCCCATAGGGCCAGTACGGTTGCTGGTGCAGCCAGCATTTTCATAATTAGGTTCACGCGTTCACCCTCAATGGTGGCTATTCACGCCTGCGGCCACGGTTTCGCAGGCGGCGAAAGTATAACGGTTAGCCCGCCTGGCCGAAACAACCCTATTAAATAAAGGGAGATTCAGCCTCGCGGATTACAGCTGCGGGAACCTCTGCAACGCTGGCAGGGCGCCTCTATTCTTAAAAGTTCGCGGGCGTGGCTGCGCTGATTAGTCGCGCCGGCACATCGAACGGGTTACGAAAACGATGCGGCTTGGTGCTTTCAAAGTAGTAGCTATCGCCGGCTTCGAGCACAAAAGTTTCAAGACCGACCACCAACTCCAAGCGACCTTCCACCAAAATCCCGGTTTCTTCGCCTTCGTGGGTGAGCATTTCTTCGCCCGTGTCGGCGCCCGGTGGGTAGATCTCGTTGAGAAATGCAATCGCCCGGCTGGGGTGCGCGCGGCCTACCAGTTTCATGGTGACGGCGCCGTCAGAGATATCGATGAGCTCATTGGCTTTATAGACGATCTGCGTCGGTATTTCCTGGAGGATCTCCTCGGAAAAGAACTCGACCATCGACATGGGGATGCCGCCCAGCACCTTGCGCAAGGAGCTGATCGAGGGGCTGACGCTGTTTTTTTCGATCATCGAAATGGTGCTGTTGGTGACACCCGCGCGCTTGGCGAGCTCGCGCTGGGAAAGACCCTTCAGTTTACGGATGGATTGCAGTCGTTCGCCGACGTCCAATGCAGGAGCCTCCTAGGATTCAGGCTTTGTTGTAATTGAGCGTTATCATGGCGACAGCGTTCAGTATTTACAACACTTGGGCCTAAATCCCAGGCGGTTGGGTTCGTACCTGGCGATCAAGCGCCGGAATAGAGCCTTGGCACGCGGCGCAGGTTGCAGAAAATCTGGTAGGGAATGGTCTCGGCGGCGGTGGCGATATCACTGGCGAGGATGTTTTTGCCCCACAACTCCACCGTGGCACCGAGGCCGGCCTGAGGCACGTCCGTCAGGTCGACGCACAGCATGTCCATGGAGACACGGCCCAATAGTTGGCTGCGCTGCCCGGCGACCAGTACCGGCGTGCCGGTGGGGGCGTGACGCGGGTAGCCGTCGGCATAGCCCATGGCGACCACACCGATGCGCATCGGTTTTGGCGTGATGAACTTGGCGCCATAACCCACCGGCTCACCGGCCGGCAGTTCGCGCACGCAGATAACCTTGGATTCCAGGGTCATCACCGGCTGCAAACGCGCGGCGAGGGCCTGGTCTTCGCCAAACGGCGTGGCGCCGTAAAGCATGATGCCCGGGCGCACCCAGTCGCTGGACACACTCGGCCAGCCCAGCACCGACGGCGAATTGCGCAAGCTGACCTCGGCCGAAAGGCCCTGGCGCGCCGCCTCAAACACCGCGACTTGTTCATCGCTGCTGACGCAATCGAGCTCATCGGCGCGGGCGAAGTGGCTCATCAACACGATCTTGGCCACTTTTCCGCTGGCCAACAGGCGCTGGTACGCCTCGTGGAAATCCTTGGGGTGCAGGCCGACACGGTGCATGCCCGAATCCAGCTTGAGCCAGACGGTCAGCGGCGTACGCAACTGCGCCTGCTCAATCGCTTCCAGTTGCCACAGCGAATGCACCACGCACCACAAATCGTGCTCGAGGATCAGCGGCAGCTCGTCGGCCTCGAAAAAACCTTCCAGCAGCAGCACCGGCGCACGAATCCCGGCGGCGCGCAGCTCCAAAGCCTCTTCGATGCACGCCACGGCAAACCCATCGGCGTCGGCTTCCAACGCCTGTGCCACGCGCACGGCACCGTGGCCATAAGCGTCAGCCTTGACCACGGCGAGGGCCTTGGCCCCCGTGACTTCACGGGCCAGTTGGTAGTTGTGACGCAGGGCTTGGAGGTCGATCAGGGCACGGGCAGGACGCATGGCGGCACGCTTCTAGGCAGCAAAGTGAAGAAAAAACCGGCACCCACCGACGGCTTCGGCACCGGAAGAAGGATCGTTGTTTAAGGCAAAGCCGCCACGACAGACAGCTCTACCAGGATTTCCGGTTCGCACAGCTTGGCTTCCACCGTGGCGCGGGCCGGGGCGACGCCTTTGGGCAGCCATTTGTCCCAGACCGCGTTCATGCCGGCGAAGTCGGCGTCGATGTCTTTCAGGTAGATCGTCACCGACAGCAATTTGGATTTGTCGGTACCGGCCAGGTCCAGCAAACGCTCGATATTGACCAGGGTTTCACGGGTCTGCTGCTCAATCCCGGCACTCATGTCGTCGCCGACTTGGCCTGCCAGGTACACGGTACCGCTGTGGACAACGATCTGGCTCATGCGCTCATTGGTGAGCTGGCGATGGATTGACATGTTTTGCGGACTCCTGGTGGTTGCCATAACGGGAAATATCGAGGCCTTCGGCGCTGATCTGCGGAGTTTTCTTCGCCATCAGGTCGGCCAGCAAACGACCGGAACCACACGCCATGGTCCAACCGAGGGTGCCATGGCCGGTATTCAGGAACAGGTTCTTGAATGGGGTGGCACCGACAATCGGCGTGCCGTCGGGTGTGGTCGGGCGCAGGCCGGTCCAGAAGGTGGCTGCGGACAGATCGCCGCCCTGAGGATAAAGGTCGTTGACGATCATCTCCAGGGTTTCGCGCCGACGCGGGTTAAGCGACAGGTCAAAACCGGCTATTTCAGCCATGCCACCGACACGAATGCGGTTGTCGAAGCGGGTGATCGCGACCTTGTAGGTCTCGTCGAGGATGGTCGACGTCGGCGCCATCGCCGAATGGGTAATCGGCACGGTCAGCGAGTAACCCTTGAGCGGGTATACCGGTGCCTTGATTCCCAGCGGCTTGAGCAGCTTCGGCGAGTAGCTGCCGAGGGCCAGTACGTAGCGGTCGGCGGTTTCCAGCTTGCCGTCGATCCACACGCCGTTGATGCGGTCGCCCGCGTAGTCGAGGCGCTGGATGTCTTGTTCAAAGCGGAATTCAACGCCCAATTGCTTGCACATGTCGGCCAGGCGGGTGGTGAACATCTGGCAGTCACCCGTCTGATCGTTGGGCAATCGCAGGGCACCGGCGAGGATATCGGTCACGCTGGCCAGGGCCGGCTCAACGCGGGCAATGCCGGCGCGGTCGAGCAGCTCGAACGGCACACCGGATTCCTTCAACACGGCGATGTCTTTAGCGGCCCCGTCGAGCTGAGCCTGGGTGCGGAAGAGTTGGGTAGTCCCGAGGCTGCGGCCTTCGTAGGCAATGCCTGTCTCGGTGCGCAATTCGTCGAGGCAGTCACGGCTGTATTCGGACAGGCGCACCATCCGCTCCTTGTTCACCGCGTAACGGCTGGCGGTGCAGTTGCGCAGCATCTGCGCCATCCACAGGTATTGGTCGATATCGGCGGTAGCCTTGATCGCCAGCGGCGCGTGACGCTGCAGCAGCCATTTGATGGCCTTGAGCGGCACGCCCGGTGCGGCCCATGGCGAGGCGTAGCCTGGGGACACCTGGCCGGCGTTGGCGAAACTGGTTTCCATGGCAGCGGCGGGTTGACGGTCGACGACGACCACTTCAAACCCGGCCCGCGCCAAATAGTAGGCACTGGTCACCCCAATGACACCGCTACCCAAGACCAGAACGCGCATTTTTATATCCTCATCGCGGGCATGGCCGCTGACGTGTGTTATTCGAGCAATGATGAGCGCAGTGTAAAAAACAATTGCCAGTGCATTTCACTATATAACTGCCTATATTTGGCGACAATTCTCGGCAAAAACCCTTTTCACAGAGGCGTATCCCCTATGCGTACCAACACCCAGACCAAGCGCGAGCTGGACAAGATTGATCGCAACATCCTGCGCATCCTGCAAACCGATGGACGTATTTCGTTCACGGAGTTGGGGGAAAAGGTCGGGCTGTCGACCACGCCGTGTACCGAGCGCGTGCGTCGGCTGGAGCGTGAAGGGATCATCATGGGCTACAACGCGCGGCTCAACCCCCAGCATTTAAAGGGCAGCTTGCTGGTATTTGTCGAGATCAGCCTCGATTACAAATCCGGCGACACATTTGAAGAGTTCCGTCGCGCGGTACTGAAACTGCCGCACGTGCTGGAGTGCCACCTGGTGTCCGGGGACTTCGACTACCTAGTGAAGGCGCGGATTTCCGAGATGGCCTCATACCGCAAATTGCTTGGCGATATCCTGCTCAAACTGCCCCATGTGCGGGAATCGAAGAGCTATATCGTGATGGAAGAGGTGAAGGAGAGCCTGAACCTGCCGATCCCGGATTGAATCGAGCACAACCGTTAGACGAGTACCTGCCGGGTGCTGGCCATGTATTCATGGATCTGTTTTTCCACCCGCGGGTGAATCAGCTCAACAGGCCCGCGCCCATTGGGGCACGGCAGGGTCTTTGTCGTGCCGAACAGCCTGCAGATCAGCGGGCGCTCGTCATACACGGTGCAGCCCTTAGGCCCCAGGTGCACGCAATTCAACTCGTCCATGGCCGCGTCCTGCTCGGCCGCCGTCTTACGCGGCAGGCGCGACATTTCCTCGGGCGAAGTCGTCACTGGCCCACAGCAATCGTGGCAACCGGGAACGCACTCGAACGAAGGAATCTGCCTGCGCAGCGCGCTGATTTTCTGGCTGTTGCAACTCATCGAAACACGTACCGAACGGCGAATAGACGTGGATTCTGCCGCAAAACGCCCTGCGCAGACAGCTTCGTCCGACCGCTGTATCCTGCGTCAAATTTTCCAAACAGGGATGCTCCCCATGACCGCCAGCGCCCGGCACACCACTTCCTACTACGCGGCAAGCAGCGTGCCGCACCCCGATTACCCGGTACTGACCGGCGATAACACGGCGGATGTGTGCGTGGTAGGCGGTGGTTTTTCCGGGCTCAACACGGCTTTGGAGCTGGCCGAACGCGGTTTCAGCGTGGTGTTGCTGGAAGCGCGCAAAATCGGCTGGGGCGCCAGCGGACGTAACGGCGGCCAGTTGATTCGCGGCGTGGGCCACGGCCTGGACCAGTTCGCCAAGGTGATCGGGACCGAGGGCGTGCGCGAGATGAAGCTGATGGGCCTGGAAGCCGTGGAGATCGTGCGCGAGCGCGTCGAGCGCTTTCAGATCCCTTGCGACCTGACCTGGGGTTACTGCGACCTCGCCAACAAACCTCGCGACCTGCAAGGCCTGGCCGAAGACGCCGCAGAACTGCGCAGCCTCGGCTATCGCCATGAAGTGCGCCTGCTGCAGGCCAGCGAGATGAGCAGCGTAATCGGCTCCGACCGCTATGTGGGCGGTATGATCGACATGGGCTCCGGCCACTTGCACCCGCTCAACCTGGCCCTCGGCGAAGCCGCTGCGGCGCAGCAATTGGGCGTGAAGTTGTTCGAACAGTCCGAAGTCACGCGCATCGACTACGGCCCCGAGGTCAACGTGCATACCGCTCAGGGCAATGTACGCGCCAAGACCCTGGTACTCGCCTGCAATGCCTACCTCAATGACCTCAACCCACACCTGAGCGGCAAAGTGCTGCCCGCCGGCAGCTACATCATCGCCACTGAGCCGTTGAGCGGAGCCCAGGCCGCCAACCTGCTGCCACAGAACATGGCGGTGTGCGACCAGCGCGTCACCGTGGACTACTTCCGACTGTCTGCCGACCGCCGATTGCTGTTCGGCGGCGCGTGCCACTACTCCGGTCGCGACCCCAAGGACATCGGCGCGTATATGCGTCCGAAGATGCTGCAGGTGTTCCCGCAACTGGCCGATGTAAAAATCGATTACCAATGGGGCGGCATGATCGGCATCGGCGCCAACCGCCTACCGCAGATTGGCCGATTGGCCGACCAACCCAACGTGTATTACGCCCAGGCCTACGCCGGCCATGGCCTCAACGCCACGCACCTGGCGGGCAAGCTGCTGGCCGAAGCCATCAGTGGCCAACAACAGGCGCGCTTTGATCTGTTCGCCCAGGTGCCGCACCTCACCTTCCCCGGCGGCAAGCACCTGCGCTCGCCACTGCTGGCATTGGGGATGCTCTGGCACAGGCTCAAAGAGCGGGTGTGAATCAACTGCGCCAGAACGGTTTCACCCCTTCCTGGCGCGCCTGCTCCTCGGTCAGCCCGACGTCACGCAACTGCTCGCGGGTCAGGTGCAGCAACGCCCTGCGCGTGTGACGGCGCTGCCAGAACAGGCTCCAGCGGCTGATATCCCGCGGCGCCGTTGCGCGCGCTTGCCCTGCCTCCAACTCCTGACTGTGTAACGCCAGCCGCACATCGCTCATACCGCTCATGGTGTTGCCCCTCGATTGCTTGTTGCTACGAGTGACAAGCATGAGCGCAGGGGCAAAAGCATTACAGATTCAACTCAACCTTATTAAATCCATACAGACACTGCCTGTGGACGCCTGAATCCTGTATTTTCCCCCTATCTGTACTGGTCTCTCGGGAGCGACCGCCATGACCCTCTACGTCAACCTTGCCGAACTACTGGGTACACGCATCGAACAAGGCTTCTACCGCCCCGGCGATCGATTGCCTTCCGTACGGGCCCTGAGCGTGGAGCACGGGGTCAGCCTGAGCACCGTGCAGCAGGCTTATCGATTGCTGGAAGACAATGGCCTGGCGATGCCCAAACCCAAATCTGGCTATTTTGTGCCGGTCGGCCGAGCGCTGCCGGCACTGCCCGAAATCGGTCGACCCGCCCAGCGCCCGGTGGAGATATCCCAATGGGACCAGGTGCTGGAGCTGATTCGCGCCGTCCCCCGCAAAGACGTCATACAGATGGGCCGTGGCATGCCGGACGTATTGTCACCTACGATCAAGCCCCTGCTGCGCAGCCTGGCCCGTGTAAGCCGGCGCCAGGACTTGCCGGGGCTGTACTACGACAACATCATGGGCTGTATGGAGTTGCGCGAACAAATTGCGCGACTGTCATTGGATTCCGGCTGCCAACTGACCTCCGACGATATCGTCATCACCACCGGCTGCCATGAGGCGCTGTCCGCCAGCATCCATGCCATTTGCGAGCCGGGTGATATCGTCGCGGTGGATTCACCGAGCTTCCACGGCGCCATGCAGACCCTCAAAGGGCTGGGCATGAAAGCCCTGGAAATCCCCACCGACCCCATCACCGGCATCAGCCTCGAAGCCCTGGAGCTGGCACTGGAACAGTGGCCGATCAAGGTCATCCAGCTCACGCCCAACTGCAACAACCCCTTGGGCTACATCATGCCGGAAGCGCGCAAACGTGCGCTGCTGACCTTGGCCCAGCGCTTTGACGTGGCGATCATCGAAGATGACGTATACGGCGAACTGGCCTACGCCTACCCACGCCCGCGCACCATCAAGTCCTTCGACGAAGACGGCCGAGTATTGTTGTGCAGTTCGTTCTCGAAAACCCTGGCGCCCGGATTACGCATCGGCTGGGTTGCTCCCGGCCGCTACCTGGAGCGGGTGCTGCACATGAAGTACATCAGCACCGGATCAACCGCCACGCAGCCGCAGATCGCAATAGCCGAATTCCTCAAAGGCGGCCACTTCGAGCCCCATTTGCGGCGGATGCGCACGCAATACCAGCGTAATCGCGACTTGATGCTTGACTGGGTCAGCCGTTATTTCCCGGCAGGTACGCGGGCGAGTCGCCCCCAGGGCAGTTTCATGCTGTGGATCGAACTGCCGGAAGGCTTTGATACGTTGAAGCTCAACCGTGTGCTGATGGAACAAGGCGTGCAGGTGGCCGTAGGCAGCATCTTTTCCGCATCGGGCAAGTACCGCAACTGCCTGCGCATGAACTACGCTGCCAAGCCAACCGCACAGATTGAAGAAGCCGTGCGCAAGGTCGGTGCCGCCGCCAGCAAAATGCTCGCTGAGGTGGCCGACTGACCTTTCGCGGGAAATTGCCGTCATATGCCGACAACCGCCCTGATCTGGAAGCAACTCCCTTGATGATTCAACGGCTATTACCGTTTTTCCTGTTGGGAGCCCTGGCCCTGGGTGGCTGCGCCACGGTGAGCGTACCGCGCATCCCCAGCGACGCCCTGCCCGCCGCGCAATCGTCGTTCGGCCGGTCGATCCAGGCCCAGGCCGCGCACTATCAAGGGCGCTCCGGTTTTCGCCTGCTGCCCAACAGCAGCGAGGCGTTCATGGCACGTGCCGAGCTGATCCGTAACGCCCAGACCAGCCTCGACCTGCAGTACTACATCGTGCACGACGGCATCAGCACCCGCATGCTGGTGGACGAACTGCTCAAGGCCGCTGACCGCGGCGTGCGCGTGCGTATCCTGCTGGACGACACCACCAGTGATGGCCTGGACCAGATCATCGCCACCCTCGCCGCCCACCCCAAGATCGAGATTCGCCTGTTCAACCCGCTGCACCTAGGGCGCAGCACCGGCGCGACACGGGCCATGGGCCGCTTGTTCAACCTGTCGCTGCAGCATCGGCGCATGCACAACAAGCTGTGGTTGGCGGACAACAGCGTGGCCATCGTCGGCGGGCGCAACCTGGGGGATGAATATTTCGACGCCGAGCCCAACCTGAACTTCACCGACATCGACATGCTCAGCGTAGGGCCGGTGGCTGAGCAGCTCGGCCACAGCTTCGACCAGTACTGGAACAGTGCCCTGAGCAAGCCCATTGATGACTTCGTGTCTATTGCGCCGACCCGAGGCGACCTGGCCGCCGCACGCGTGCAACTGGAAGCCTCGCTGGCCGAGTCGCGCCAGCAGAATCACGCGCTGTACAACCGCTTGCGCACCTACCAGACCCAACCGCGCATGGACATCTGGCGCCGCGAGCTGATCTGGGCCTGGAACCAGGCACTCTGGGATGCGCCGAGCAAGGTGCTGTCCAAGGCCGACCCAGACCCTCGGCTGCTGCTCACGACGCAACTGGCGCCGGAACTCGAAGGGGTCAACCACGAGCTGATCATGATCTCGGCCTACTTCGTGCCGGGGCAACCGGGGCTGGTGTACCTGACCGGGCGCGCCGACGCCGGCGTATCGGTCAGCCTGCTGACCAACGCGCTCGAAGCCACCGACGTGCCGGCCGTGCACGGCGGTTACGCGCCCTACCGCAAGGCCCTGCTGGAACATGGCGTGAAGCTCTATGAGCTGCGCCGCCAACCCGGGGACGGCGGCGGCAGCGGCCCACACCTGTTTCGGCGCGGTACCTTCCGTGGTTCGGACTCCAGCTTGCACAGCAAGGCGATGATTTTTGATCGGACGAAATCGTTTATCGGCTCCTTCAACTTCGACCCGCGCTCGGTGCTGTGGAACACCGAAGTGGGTGTGCTGGTCGACAGCCCGGAGTTGGCGGAACACGTGCGTAACCTGGCGCTGCAAGGCATGGCCCCGGCCTTGAGCTATGAGGCGAAATTGCAGGATGGCCAGATCGTGTGGGTCACCGAGGACAACGGCCAATTGCACACCCTGACCCGCGAGCCGGGCAACTGGTGGCGGCGGTTCAATGCGTGGTTCGCCACCAGCGTTGGCCTCGAGCGGATGCTTTAAGAAAGACGAGGCCCCACACGCGATTGCATGTCAGGTCAGGCTGGCTGTGCTGCGCCGAAGGCGCCTTGGCGCAGCAACAGCACCACCAGTCCCAGCGCGCCCGCCGCCATCAGCCACGGCAGCGCATGCCCGCTGACCCACTGGCTGCCGGCACCCGCGACCAACGGCCCGATCAGGCAGCCGATACCCCACAACTGCGCCACATGGGCATTGGCGCGCACCAGCGCATCGTCACGGTAACGCTCGCCGATCAGGATCAGCGACAGGGTGAACAAACCGCCGGCACTGGCGCCGAACAGCACCCACACCGGCCAGATCAGCGGCGTGTGCATCAACGGCGCAATGGCCAGGCTCGATGCCAGCAACAGCAGCGCACAGCCCAGGAACAACGTGCGTCGCGGCAGGTAGTCGGCCAGCGCACCGATGGGCAGTTGCAGCAGCGCATCGCCGACCACCACCGTGCTGACCATGGCCAGGGCAACTTCGGCGGTGAAGCCTTGCTGCAGGCAATACACCGGCAGCAACGTGAGGATCATCGCCTCGAATGCGGCGAACAGCGCCACCGCCCAGGCAATCGCGGGCAGGCTCAGGCAGAAGCGCCACAGTTGCGCGAAGGTCACGCTGAAGGACTCGGCGCTCGGTGCGCCGGAGCGTCCCAGCAGCAACAGCGGCGCCACCATCAGCAGGGCTACGCCCACCCAGAAACCATAATCATGGTCGGTACCGATCAGGCCCAGCAGCAACGGGCCCGACAGTTGGCTCAAGGCATAACTGCAGCCATACAGGGCCACCAGCCGGCCGCGCCACTGCTCCACCACCAATTGGTTTATCCAGCTTTCGCCGAGGATAAATACGATGGTGAGGATCACGCCGATCATCAGCCGCAACACCAGCCAGACCGGATAGCTGGGCAGGATCGCCAACAAGCCGATGGACACCGCGCCCGCCCACAGGCACAGGCGCATGAGGTTGGCCGTGCCGAGCCAGGAGGCCATGCGACTGGAGACCTTGGCGCCCAGCAGCACACCAAACGCGGGCATAGCCGCCATCACACCAATGGCAAAGCTGCCGTAGCCCCAGCTTTCAAGGCGCAGGGACACCAGCGGCATGCTGACACCCAGCGCCAGGCCGACGCTGAGTACCGAGGCCAGGACGGCGAAATAAGTCGCCCAACGCATTGCCACGCTCCTGTGGATAAGTTTTCGGGCTTGCAAAACGAACTGTAGGAGCGAGCTTGCGTGGGAGTCGGGCTTGCCCGCGATGCAGGCACCTAAGCGTGTCAGGCACACCTAGGTGATGCTATCGCAGGCAAGCCAGCCCCACACAAGCTCGCTCCTACAGGGGATCAGCGGTGTGGCTTAGAGCTTGATCCAGGTCGACTTCAGCTCGGTGTACTTGTCGAACGCATGCAGCGACTTGTCGCGACCGTTACCCGATTGCTTGAAGCCACCAAACGGCGCAGTCATGTCGCCGCCGTCATATTGGTTGACCCACACGCTACCGGCGCGCAGGGCCTTGGCGGTCAGGTGCGCCTTGGAGATATCGGCTGTCCACACGGCGGCGGCCAAGCCATAGACGGTGTCGTTGGCGATCTTGACCGCTTCCTCGGCGCTGTCGAAGGTGATCACCGACAGGACGGGACCAAAGATCTCTTCCTGGGCGATCTTCATCGCATTGGTCACGCCGTCGAAAATCGTCGGCTCGACATAAGTACCGCCGGTTTCTTCCAAGGTGCGCTTGCCACCGGCGACCAACTTGGCGCCATCGGCATGCCCGGCTTCGATGTACGAGAGCACGGTGTTCATCTGCTGGGTGTCCACCAACGCGCCGACGTTAGTGGCCGGGTCCAGCGGGTTGCCTGGCTTCCAGCCCTTGAGGGCCTCGATCACCAGTGGCAGGAATTTATCCTTGATGGAACGCTCCACCAGCAGGCGCGAACCGGCGGTGCAGACTTCGCCCTGGTTGAAGGCGATAGCGCCGGCGGCGGACTCGGCGGCGGCTTGCAGGTCCGGTGCATCGGCAAACACGATGTTGGGGCTCTTGCCGCCCGCTTCCAGCCATACACGCTTCATGTTCGACTCGCCGGAGCGGATCAACAGTTGCTTGGCGATCTTGGTCGAACCGGTGAACACCAGGGTGTCGACGTCCATGTGCAGCGCCAGCGCGTTGCCCACGGTGTGGCCGTAGCCCGGCAGCACGTTGAACACACCTTTTGGAATACCGGCCTCAACGGCCAGGGCCGCGATACGGATGGCGGTCAGTGGGGATTTTTCGGACGGTTTGAGGATCACCGAGTTACCGGTGGACAGCGCCGGGCCGAGTTTCCAGCAGGCCATCATCAGTGGGAAGTTCCACGGCACGATGGCGCCGACGACGCCGACCGGCTCACGAGTCACCAGGCCCAGTTGGTCGTGCGGAGTGGCGGCGACTTCGTCGTAGATTTTGTCGATGGCTTCGCCGCTCCAGCTCAGGGCATTCGCCGCGCCGGGTACGTCGATGTTCAGGGAGTCGCTGATCGGCTTGCCCATGTCCAGGGTTTCAAGCAGCGCCAGCTCTTCGGCATTGGCCTTGAGCAACGCGGCGAAGCGGATCATGGTGGCTTTGCGTTTGGCTGGCGCCAGGCGCGACCACACACCGGAGTTGAACGTGGCACGCGCGTTTTCAACGGCGCGCTGGGCGTCGACGGCGTCACAGCTGGCAACAGTGGCCAGCAAGCGCCCATCGACCGGGCTGATGCACTCGAAGGTGTCACCGGAAACAGCGGCGGTGTACTCGCCATTAATGTAGGCGCGGCCTTCGATCTTCAGATCCTTGGCGCGTTGTTCCCAGTCGGCACGGGTCAGGGTGGTCATGCGAGTGTCCTCCTCTTATGGAATACAAGGGCCAGGCGATGTCCCCCGGCAGCCTCAAAGAATGCGTGCCCCGCCAGCCAGCTGTTCGGCTCAAGGCAGCTGCCACCCTAAACCAGCGGCTGGGGATGTTTCAATATATTTGACATAACGTAGGAAAACGCCCTTGCGATGTTCATTTTAATAAACATAGACTTTGGGCTCTCCAACCGCAGGCCAGACGGGACACGCACATGAGCATCCAGGACATCGTCGACTTCAGCCAAGCCAGCACCGCCCCAGACCGCTACCGCCCCGCCGCCGAAAAAATCCTCAAGGGTGATCCCGAGCAAACGATCTACAACCACTACAACAGCCCGTGCGGCCAGATGAGCGCCGGGGTGTGGGAAGGTGAGGTCGGGCAATGGAAGGTCAACTACACCGAGCATGAGTACTGCGAGATTGTGCAAGGTGTGTCCGTGCTACGTGATGCCGACGGCAATGCCAAGACCTTGCGCGCGGGTGATCGCTTCGTGATCCCCGCCGGCTTCAGCGGCACCTGGGAAGTGCTGGAGCCTTGCCGCAAGATCTACGTGGTGTTCGAACAGAAAGCCTGACCGGCAAATCGCAGGCAAAAAAAAGCCCGGATCGTGAGATACGGGCTTTTTTTCACAAGGAGGAAAATCAATTACTTGATTTTGCCTTCTTTGTAGATCACGTGCTTGCGAACGCGCGGGTCGAACATTTTCTTTTCGAGCTTGTCCGGGGTAGTACGCTTGTTCTTGTCGGTAGTGTAGAAGTGACCAGTACCGGCGCTAGAGATCATTCGAATCAATTCACGCATGATAGAGCTCCTTAGATCTTGCCAGCGGCACGGATTTCGGCCAGCACGACAGTGATGCCACGCTTGTCGATAATGCGCATGCCTTTAGCGGATACGCGCAGACGGACGAAACGTTTCTCTTCTTCAACCCAGAAGCGGTGATGCTGCAGGTTCGGCAGGAAACGACGACGGGTTTTGTTATTTGCGTGGGAAATGTTATTCCCAGTCACCGGACCCTTACCGGTAACTTGACAGACTCTCGACATGCCTCAGCCCTCTAAAACCACATGCCCAACCCGGCATGGGTTGGCCGCTTAATCTCTCAGTCATTTGGCGCCAGGCGCCGCGTTTCTTTAGGGTCTTACCGGCTACACCTACAAGCGAAGGAACCGGGCCCCTAGAAAAGAGCGCTGCTTTATACCAGAAAGACCCCAGTGCAACAACAGCCCGCGTGTTTTTACTGGCGTAAATCTTGGCGACAGACGCCTGAACCGCTGCCAGGAGGGGCCGCTGTCATAGCCGACCGCTCGTCGCACAGAATGATTTACAGCGCGCGCGAACACCGTGAAGTGCTCGACGAAACGCGATGAGGCGCCATCAAAACAGCATTTGGGGCAAAAGCACAGCCAAAAATGGGCTAGTCATTTACCTATCAGACCACTACGGTAGGACTTTTCCAGACTGCACTCGCAGATGGGCCTTCGATCTGCAAAGGAAACCGAACATGCGCCTCGCTGCCCTACCGCTATTGCTAGCCCCTCTATTCATCGCCCCGCTGGCCTCTGCCGCCAGCAATTTGAGCGTCTGCACCGAGGCCAGCCCCGAAGGGTTCGATGTGGTGCAATACAACTCGCTGACCACCACCAACGCCTCGGCCGATGTGCTGATGAACCGCTTGGTGGACTATGACGCGACCAGCGGCAAACTGGTGCCCAGCCTGGCAGACAGTTGGGACGTCTCGCCAGATGGCCTGACCTATACCTTCAAGCTGCACCCGGATGTGAAATTCCATCGCACCGATTACTTCACCCCAAGCCGCACCCTGACCGCCGAAGACGTGCGCTTCAGCTTCGAGCGCATGCTCGACCCGGCCAACCCATGGCACAAGATCGCCCAGAGTGGCTTCCCCCACGCGCAGTCGCTGCAACTGCCGACGCTGGTGAAGAAAATCGACGCCCTCGACCCGCTCACCGTGCGCTTCACCCTGGACCATGCCGACTCCACCTTCCTCGCCGCCCTGAGCATGGGTTTTGCCTCGATCTACCCGGCGGAATACGCCGATAAACTGCTCAAGGCTGGCACGCCGGAAAAGCTCAACAGCCAACCGATCGGCACCGGTCCGTTCATCTTCAGCCGTTTCCAGAAAGACGCCGTGGTGCGTTACAGAGCCAACCCGGACTACTTCGCCGGCAAACCGGCTGTGGATAACTTGATCTTCGCCATCACCCCGGACGCCAACGTGCGCCTGCAGAAGCTGCACCGTGATGAATGCCAGATTGCCCTGTCGCCCAAGCCGCTGGACGTGGGCGAGGCCGAAAAAGACCCGGCGCTCAAGGTCGAGAAAACCGCTGCCTTCATGACCGCCTTCGTGGCCATCAACAGCCAGCACCCGCCCCTGGACAAACCTGAAGTGCGCCAGGCGATCAACCTGGCCTTCGACAAGGGCAGCTACCTCAAAGCCGTGTTTGAAGGGACCGCCGAGGCCGCCAATGGCCCTTACCCGCCCAACACCTGGAGCTACGCCAAGGACTTGCCCGGTTACCCGCAGAACCTTGCCAAGGCCAAGGCACTGCTGGACCGCGCCGGTCTGAAGGAGGGTTTCAAGACCACCCTCTGGACCCGCCCCACCGGCAGCCTGCTGAACCCCAACCCGAACCTCGGTGCCCAACTGCTGCAGGCTGACCTGGCCAAGGTCGGCATCCAGGCCGAGATCCGTGTGATCGAATGGGGCGAGCTGATCCGCCGCGCCAAAGCCGGCGAACACGACCTGCTGTTCATGGGCTGGGCCGGCGACAACGGTGACCCGGATAACTTCCTGACCCCGCAGTTCTCGTGCGCGGCAGTGAAATCCGGCACCAACTTCGCCCGCTACTGCGACCCAACGCTGGACAAGCTGATCAGCGCCGGCAAGACCACCAGCGAGCAAGGGGTGCGCAGCAAGCTCTACCACCAGGCCCAGGCGCAGATCCAGCAGCAGGCACTGTGGCTGCCGCTCGCGCACCCTACGGCGTTTGCCCTGGCCCGCAAGAATGTCGAGGGCTACCAGGTGAGCCCATTCGGGCGCCAGGATTTCTCGAAGGTCAGCGTCAAGCCCTAAGCTGCACGCTGCAAGCCCACTTGAGGCTTGCAGCTTCACCCGTTCATTTGCTGCCTCTAAAGCCACCCATATTCCGCCATCGACAACGGGTCGCCGTCCCCTACGATGATGTGATCGAGGACTCGCACATCCACCACTTCCAAGGCCTTTTGCAGCAACTTGGTCAATTTTCGATCAGCTGCGCTCGGCTCAAGGCTGCCGGAAGGATGGTTATGGCAAAGGATCAGCGCCGCCGCGTTATAGGCCAGGGCGCGCTTGACCACCTGCCGGGGATAAACCATCGCCGCGTCGATGGTGCCTTGGGACAAGGCCTCGAAACCGAGCACCCTGTGCCTTGAATCAAGGAACAGACAGCCGAAGATCTCGTGGGGCTCATGCCGCAGCATGGCCTTGAGGTAATCGCGCACGGCCTTCGGGCTCTCCAGCACCGAGTCATGTCGCAGGCGTTCGGCCATGTGCCGCTTGGCCATTTCCAGTACCGCCTGCAACTGGGCAAACTTCGCCGGCCCCAAGCCCAATTGTTGGTTGAACAGTGCCTGACTGGCCTCCAACAACGGGCGCAAGCCGCCGAATTGCGCCAACAGATGGCGCGCCAGGTCCACTGCGCTCCTGCCGGAAACCCCTGTACGCAAGAAGATCGCCAGCAGCTCGGCATCCGACAGACTCGCCGCGCCCCATTCCAACAGCTTTTCTCGCGGCCGCTCCGCCGCCGGCCAATCGCGAATACTCATCCCTGCTCCCTCTCCCTATACGCCATGTGCACCGCTGTTGACTCGCGGACGCTGTGTTATCGTAGGCCCTCTTTTTTGCATGTGATTTCCCCTGGGGAGGGGGCATCGCAGGCGTCACTGAACTGGCATCACTGAACTGGAAAGGCAAACCAATGCAGCGTCTGTATCGGAAACGCATCGTTCTCGGCGTTGGCGGCGGCATTGCCGCCTACAAGAGCGCAGAGCTGGTCCGCAGGCTCCTGGACCAGGGCGCCGAAGTGCGCGTGGTCATGACGCGCGGCGGCAGTGAGTTCATTACTCCACTGACCATGCAGGCGTTGTCCGGGCACCCGGTTCACCTGGACCTGCTGGACCCCGCGGCCGAAGCCGCCATGGGCCATATCGAGCTGGCCAAATGGGCCGACCTGGTGCTGATCGCCCCCGCCACCGCCGACCTGATCGCGCGACTGGCCCAAGGCATTGCCGATGACCTGCTGACCACCCTGGTACTGGCCACCGACGCCACCGTCGCCATCGCCCCGGCCATGAACCAGGCCATGTGGCGCGACCCGGCCACCCAGGCCAACACTCAACTCCTGCAAAGCCGTGGCCTCAAGGTGTTCGGCCCGGCATCCGGCAGCCAAGCCTGCGGCGACGTCGGCATGGGCCGGATGCTCGAAGCCACCGACCTGGCGCTGTGCGCCGCCGAGTGCTTCCAGCACCTGGCCCTGACCGGCAAGCACGTGCTGATTACGGCTGGCCCGACCCAGGAAAACATCGACCCGGTGCGCTACATCACCAACCATAGCTCAGGAAAAATGGGCTTCGCCTTGGCCGAAGCGGCGGTCGAGGCAGGCGCACGTGTCACCTTGATCACCGGCCCGGTGCATTTGCCGACCCCTGATCGGGTCACGCGAATCGACGTAGTCAGCGCCCGCGACATGCTGGCGGCCTGTGAGGCCGCTATTCCGTGCGACCTGTTTATCGCCTCGGCAGCGGTTGCGGACTACCGCCCGGAAGTCGTCGCCCCGCAAAAACTCAAGAAAGACCCTACAAGCGGTGATGGCCTGCTCCTGCAAATGGTGCGCAACCCAGACATCCTGGCCACCATCGCCACGCGTCCGGACCGTCCGTTCAGTGTCGGCTTCGCCGCCGAGACCGAGCATTTGCTGGATTACGCCGCACGCAAATTGAAAGACAAAAACCTCGACCTGATCGTGGCCAATGATGTCGCCAACCCGAGCATCGGCTTCAACAGCGAGGAAAATGCCTGCAGCGTGATCGACCGCGAGCTGCACGCCACCCTTTTCGCCCAGACCAGCAAGGGCAAGATTGCCCGCCAACTGATCTCTTTTATCGCCCAACGGCTGAACCAGGTTTAATTTCCATGCACGCTTTGCAAGCCAAGATCCTCGACCCACGCATCGGCAACGAATTCCCACTGCCGGCCTACGCCACACCGGGCTCCGCCGGCCTCGACCTGCGCGCCATGCTCAAGGAAGACACCGTGCTTGAGCCGGGCCAGACCCTGCTGATTCCGACCGGCCTGTCGATCTACGTTGGCGACCCTGGCTTGGCGGCGCTGATCCTGCCGCGCTCCGGCCTGGGCCACAAACACGGCATCGTGCTGGGCAACCTGGTGGGCCTGATCGACTCGGACTACCAAGGCGAGCTGATGGTGTCGTGCTGGAACCGTGGCCAGACCGCGTTCAACATCGCCGTCGGCGAGCGAATCGCCCAGCTGGTACTGGTACCGGTGGTGCAGGCGCACTTTGAACTGGTAGAAGAGTTTGATGAGACCCAGCGTGGCGCGGGCGGCTTTGGGCATTCCGGCAGTCACTGACTAAGCTGAATCTGGCCGGGCGTCGTTGCCCGGCCCGACGCCACCGCAAGGCTTTTCAGGACGAAGAATGCGCGGACTTTATCAGCGAGATTTCCCCATAGAAATCAATGGATTACGTAAACAGCAGGACGAAGCCAGCACGCTGCTGGCACTTTTGCACCACGAACTCTCTGCCGAAAACACCGTCATACCCTTCAGTTTGAGCCTGCCGGTCAGCCACATTAAGGCCAGCCTTGCCCCCTTCAGATGGAGTTTCCCCCCGCGATGAGTACCGCAGCCCGAGTAGCCCCGACATTCCCCGACAGCATCTTTCGCGCCTACGACATCCGTGGCGTGGTGCCTAAGACGCTGACTGCCGAAACCGCCTACTGGATTGGCCGCGCCATCGGCTCACAGAGCCTGGCCCAGGATGAGCCCAACGTGTCGGTCGGCCGTGACGGTCGCCTGTCCGGCCCGGAGTTGGTGGAACAACTGATCCAGGGCCTGGCCGACAGCGGTTGCCATGTGAGTGATGTCGGCCTGGTGCCGACCCCAGCGCTGTACTACGCAGCCAACGTACTGGCCGGCAAGTCCGGGGTGATGCTCACCGGCAGCCATAACCCGTCGGACTACAACGGTTTCAAGATCGTCATCGCTGGCGACACCCTGGCCAACGAACAGATCCAGGCCCTACACAACCGCCTGAAAACCAACGACCTGACCAGCGGTAAGGGCACCATCAGTAAAGTCGACATCTTGCAGCGCTACTCTGACGAAATCACCCGTGACGTCAAACTTGAGCGCCGTCTGAAAGTGGTGGTGGACTGCGGCAACGGCGCGGCCGGCGTGATCGCCCCGCAGCTGCTCGAAGCCCTGAACTGCGAAGTGATCCCCTTGTTCTGCGAGGTCGACGGCAACTTCCCCAACCACCACCCGGACCCGGGCAAGCCTGAAAACCTGGTTGACCTGATCGCCAAGGTCAAGGAAACCGGGGCTGACGTCGGCCTGGCCTTTGACGGCGACGGCGACCGCGTGGGGGTGGTGACTGAAACCGGTGAAATCGTATTCCCGGACCGCCTGCTGATGCTGTTCGCCCGCGACGTGGTTGCACGTAACCCAGGCGCCGAGATCATTTTCGACGTGAAGTGCACCCGCCGCCTCACGCCGCTGATCAAGGAATACGGCGGTCGCCCGCTAATGTGGAAGACCGGTCACTCGTTGATCAAAAAGAAAATGAAAGAAACCGGCGCGCTGTTGGCCGGCGAAATGAGTGGTCACGTGTTCTTCAAGGAGCGCTGGTTCGGCTTTGACGACGGCATTTACAGTGCCGCACGCCTGCTGGAGATCCTCAGCAAGGAAAAATCCACCGCCGAAGAGCTGTTCCAGACCTTCCCGAACGATATTTCTACGCCAGAGATCAATATCCATGTGACCGAGGAGAGCAAATTCAGCATCATTGACGCACTGCACGATGCGCAATGGGGCGAAGGCGCCAACCTGACCACCATTGATGGTGTGCGAGTCGATTACGCCAAAGGCTGGGGCCTGGTTCGCGCGTCCAACACCACACCGGTGCTGGTCCTGCGTTTCGAGGCGGATACCGAGGCTGAGTTGCAGCGCATCAAGGACGTGTTCCACGCCCAGTTGAAACGTGTTGCCCCTGATCTCCAATTACCGTTCTGATTTTTTACCGGAGCCCTGAATGACCCTCGAACGCGAAGCCGCTGCCAATACCGCCAAGGTCCTTTCCGAAGCGTTGCCTTACATTCGACGCTACGTCGGCAAGACGCTGGTGATCAAGTACGGCGGCAATGCCATGGAAAGCGACGAGCTGAAAACCGGCTTTGCCCGCGACATCGTGTTGATGAAAGCCGTGGGGATCAACCCAGTAGTGGTCCACGGTGGCGGCCCGCAAATCGGCGACCTGCTCAAGCGTTTGTCGATCGAGAGTCACTTCATCGATGGCATGCGCGTCACTGACGCGCAGACCATGGACGTGGTGGAGATGGTCCTCGGCGGCCAGGTCAACAAGGACATCGTCAACCTGATCAACCGCCACGGCGGCAGCGCCATCGGCCTGACCGGCAAGGATGCGGAGCTGATCCGTGCGAAAAAACTGACCGTGACCCGTCAGACGCCGGAAATGACCCAGCCGGAAATCATCGACATCGGCCAGGTAGGCGAAGTGATCGGTATCAATACCGACCTGCTGAACCTGCTGGTCAAGGGCGACTTCATTCCCGTGATCGCACCGATCGGCGTGGGCGCCAATGGCGAGTCCTACAACATTAACGCCGACTTGGTGGCCGGCAAGGTGGCTGAAGCGCTGAAGGCTGAAAAGCTGATGCTGCTGACCAACATCGCCGGCTTGATGGACAAGGAAGGCAAGGTATTGACCGGCCTGACGACCCAACAGGTCGACGAGCTGATCGCCGACGGCACCATCTACGGTGGCATGCTGCCGAAGATCCGTTGCGCGCTGGAAGCGGTGCAAGGCGGCGTGGGCAGCTCGCTGATCCTCGACGGCCGGGTGCCGAATGCGATCCTGCTGGAAATCTTCACCGATACCGGTGTGGGCACCCTGATCAGTAACCGCAAGCGTCCTTAAACGCCACACACAAAAAGGCCCTGCTCAATCTGATTGAGCGGGGCCTTTTTGTTTTTTGGCGTTTAACTTGAGCCTTGCGGTGATCCAAATGTGGGAGGGGGCTTGCTCCCTCCCACACTAGCCCTCACACACAAGGGGGCTCTGTGTCAGACGCCGAATTGCTCACGGTACGCGCGAACAGCAGGCAAATGCTGCTTGAGCTGCGGGTCATCTTCCAGGAACTGCAGCACCTGGTTCAGCGAAACGATGCTCACCACCGGAATACCGAAATCACGCTCCACTTCCTGGATCGCCGACAACTCACCGTTGCCACGCTCCTGGCGGTTCAGCGCGATCAACACGCCGGCAGCCTTGGCGCCATCCTGGGAGGCGATGATCTGCATCACCTCACGGATGGCGGTGCCAGCGGTGATCACGTCGTCGATGATCAGCACGTCGCCGGTCAGCGGTGCGCCCACCAGGCTCCCGCCTTCGCCATGGGCCTTGGCCTCCTTGCGGTTGAAGCACCACGGCAGGTCCTGCCCGTGATGTTCAGCCAGGGCCACGGCTGTCGCGGCGGCCAGGGGAATGCCCTTGTAGGCTGGGCCAAACAACACATCAAAGGAAATACCGCTTTCAACGATGGCTGCCGCATAGAAACGACCCAGCTGAGCCAGGGCCGAACCGGAGTTGAACAAGCCCGCATTGAAGAAGTACGGGCTGGTGCGCCCGGACTTGAGGGTGAACTCACCGAAGCGCAAAACGCCGCGATCGATGGCAAAACGAATGAAATCGCGTTGATACGCCTGCATGAAAAAAGCCTCAGATACCACGGATTTAGCTAATTAGGTAGACGGCGTGTATCATACACGCACGCGATTTTTGGGGCCATTTATGCGGATCATCAGTGTGAACGTTAATGGTATTCAGGCTGCAGTCGAGCGTGGTTTGCTCAGTTGGCTGCAAGCCCAGAATGCCGACGTCATCTGCCTGCAGGATACCCGCGCCTCCGCCTTTGAACTGGACGACCCAGCCTTCCAACTGGATGGCTACTTCCTTTATGCCTGCGATGCCGAAGTGCCCACCCAAGGTGGCGTGGCTTTGTATTCGCGGTTGCAACCCAAGGCGGTCATCAGCGGCCTCGGCTTCGAGACAGCCGACCGCTACGGGCGCTACCTGCAAGCCGATTTCGATAAGGTCAGCATCGCGACCTTGCTGCTCCCTTCGGGGCAGAACGGCGATGAAGACTTGAACCAGAAGTTCAAGCTAATGGACGATTTCGCCCGTTACCTGGACAAACAGCGGCGCAAACGTCGCGAGTACATTTATTGTGGCTCGCTGTACGTGGCGCAACAGAAGCTGGATATCAAGAACTGGCGCGACAGCCAGCAATCTCCAGGCTTCCTGGCGCCGGAACGCGCCTGGATGGACGAGATTGTCGGCAACATGGGCTATGTCGACGCACTGCGCGAAGTCAGCCGCGAAGGCGACCAGTACAGCTGGTGGCCGGATAACGAACAGGCTGAGATGCTCAACCTGGGCTGGCGTTTCGACTACCAGTTGCTGACCCCCGGCCTGCGCCGGTTCGTTCGCAGCGCACGCCTGCCGCGCCAGCCACGCTTCTCGCAGCACGCGCCGCTGATCGTGGACTACGACTGGACATTGACCATCTGAGGTCTTTTTCCAGGCACAAAAAAACCGACATCGCTGTCGGTTTTTTTGTGCCTGTTCATTATTTGATCACGCGCCAGGTCAGCGGATAGCGATAGGCGATCCCCTTGTTGGCCTTGATGCTACCAATGATGGTCAGCACCACCGTGGCGATCGCCAGGGCGAACATCAGGAAAAAGCCAATCACCGCGAAGGCCAGCACGATGCAAGCTATCCAGGCGATGGCCACGGTGATCTGGAAGTTCAGGGCTTCCTTGCCCTGATCATCAATGAACGGGTCCACTTCTTTCTTCATCTGCCACAGGATCAGCGGCCCCACGACACTGCCGAAGGGGAACACAAACCCCAGAAACGCCGCGAGATGGCACAACATTGCCCCCTGGCGCACTTCGTAGGAAGGCGTAGGCACTGGCGTCTGGTTGTCATTCATGGCGTTTCTCCTTGAGGCCGACTCAGTCAGCCAGGGCGGCGTTCTGCAGTTCGAAAATCTCGGTCATGCCTTTCTGGGCCAGGGCCAGCATGGCGTTCAGGTCGGCCGGCTGGAATGGCGCACCTTCGGCAGTGCCCTGCACTTCGATGAAACCACCGGTGCTGGTCATGACCACGTTCAGGTCGGTCTCGGCGGCCGAGTCTTCCAGGTAGTCCAGGTCCAGCACTGGCTCGCCCTGGTACATGCCTACCGATACGGCAGCGATCATCTGCTTGAGCGGGTCGCCCGCTTTCAGGCCGCCGCGCTTCTTGATCACTTTCAGTGCGTCGACCAAGGCCACCATGGCGCCGGTGATTGACGCGGTACGGGTGCCGCCGTCGGCCTGGATCACATCGCAGTCGACGTAGAGGGTCACGTCGCCCAGCTTGGACATGTCCAGGGCTGCGCGCAGGGAACGGCCGATCAAACGCTGGATTTCCAGGGTGCGACCGCCTTGCTTGCCACGGCTGGCTTCACGCTGGTTACGCTCGCCGGTGGCGCGCGGCAGCATGCCGTACTCGGCGGTCAACCAACCCTGGCCCTGGCCTTTAAGGAACCGCGGCACGCCGTTTTCAACGCTGACGGTGCAGATAACCTTGGTATCGCCAAACTCGACCAGTACAGACCCCTCGGCGTGTTTGGTGTAGTTGCGGGTGATGCGGATCGAGCGGAGCTGATCGGCAGCGCGACCACTTGGACGTTTCATAGGGAGACACCTGTACTGAGGACGAAAAACTGCCGAGCATTATAGAGCCGTGAACCGGTTCGGGGCACTGCTAAAAAATCCGGTTACGAATGCTCGGTTTGGGCGCGCTCCTCCCACTGCGCTACAATCCTGCGCCTTCTTAACCATCAGCCCGTGTTTGCGGGACTGCAACGCGAGGTACCTCCATGGTGCACAGCATGACCGCCTTCGCCCGCGTCGAAAAAGCCGGCGTACAAGGCACCCTGAGCTGGGAACTGCGCTCGGTCAACAGCCGCTACCTGGAGCCGCACCTGCGCCTGCCGGAGTCATTCCGCGACCTCGAAGGCGCCGTGCGTGAAGGGCTGCGCCAGGGCATTTCCCGCGGCAAGCTGGAATGCACCCTGCGCTTTACCGAAGAAACCACCGGCAAGCCGCTGCAGGTCGACCGCGACCGTGCCGCGCAACTGGTGGCCGCCGCTGAAACCATCGCTGGCCTGATCAAGCAGCCGGCCGCGCTCAACCCTCTGGAAGTGCTGGCCTGGCCCGGTGTACTGGTGGCCGACGCCACCGACCCGCAGGCCCTCAATGCCGAAGCCCTGGCCCTGTTCAACCAGGGCCTCAAGGAGCTCAAGGCCGGCCGCGAGCGCGAAGGCGCCGAGCTGGCACGCCTGATCAACGAGCGCCTGACCTCCATCGAAGAAGACGTGGTCACCCTGCGTGAGCTGGTCCCGCAGATGCTTGCCACCCAGCGCCAGAAGGTGCTCGACCGCTTCGCCGACATGAAGGCCGACCTTGACCCGACACGCCTGGAGCAGGAAATGGTCCTACTGGCGCAGAAGAGCGACGTCGCCGAAGAACTCGACCGCCTGAGCACCCACATCCTTGAAGTGCGCCGCGTGCTCAAGTCCGGCGGTGCCGCCGGTCGGCGCCTGGACTTCCTGATGCAGGAACTCAACCGCGAAGCCAATACACTGGGCTCCAAGGCTTTCGATCCGCGCAGCACCACGGCGGCGGTCAACCTCAAAGTGTTGATCGAGCAGATGCGCGAACAAGTACAGAATATTGAGTAAGGCAACCTCCATGACCCACAGCACCGGCACCCTTTACATCATTTCCGCCCCTTCGGGCGCGGGCAAGAGCAGCCTGGTCAAGGCCCTGACCGACGCTGACGAGCAGATCCGCATCTCGGTCTCCCACACCACTCGCGCCATGCGCCCGGGTGAGGTGAACGGCGTGCACTATCACTTCGTCGAGCGCACCGAGTTCGTCAAGATGATTGAACATGGCGACTTCCTCGAGCGCGCCGAAGTGTTCGGCAACCTCTACGGCACGTCGCAGAGCCACTTGCAGCAGACCCTCGACGAAGGCCACGACCTGATCCTGGAAATCGACTGGCAGGGCGCCGAGCAAGTGCGCCAGTTGATGCCCAAGGCGCGTTCGATCTTCATCCTGCCGCCGTCCCTGGAGGCGTTGCACCAGCGCTTGACCAACCGTGGCCAGGACAGTGACGAGATCATCGAAGGCCGCATGCGTGAAGCCGTCAGCGAAATGAGCCACTACGTCGACTACGACTACCTGATCATCAACGACGATTTTGCCCATGCACTGGATGATTTGAAGGCGATTTTCCGCACCAATCAGCTCCAGCAAAAACGCCAACAGCAGCGTTTCGGCAAATTACTCGCCGAATTGCTCGGCTGATTGGCTCTTCCCAAAACCGCTGCAAGGGCTTTACATTGGCGCCTGTAGCGGTTTTGCGAGGGCCTGCGAAAAATCAGCGCTTCCCTAAACGCTGGTGATTTTTTAAACTGTTTAGTCCGCTCGCCCAACCGGGCAGCGCGCATCTTGCATTCGCTCCGAGGAATACCATGGCCCGCGTAACCGTTGAAGACTGCCTAGAACACGTGGATAACCGCTTTGAGCTGGTCATGCTCTCTACCAAGCGTGCCCGTCAACTGGCCACTGGCGGCAAAGAGCCGTTGGTCCAGTGGGAAAACGACAAGCCTACCGTTGTAGCCCTGCGTGAAATCGCTGAAGGCCTGATGAGCTACGAGTTCATCGCCAACGCTGAAATCGTTGAAGACGAACCGCTGTTTGCAGCGTTCGAGGACGAGTCCAACGAGGCCGTCTAAGCCTATGCCTGGTCGACGTAGCACGGCGCGGGGTCACAGCCAACGGCAGGAGTTCATCCTTTGCCGAGCATAGACGCCCTCGCCGATCGCTTATCGACCTACCTCGGCCCAGACCAGGTCAACCTGGTCCGCCGAGCGTATTTCTACGCCGAACAAGCCCACGACGGCCAACGCCGCCGCAGTGGCGAGGCGTATGTCACCCATCCTCTTGCGGTGGCAAATATTCTGGCCGACATGCACATGGACCATCAGAGCCTGATGGCCGCGATGCTGCATGACGTGATCGAAGACACCGGCATCGCAAAGGAAGCGCTCAGCGCGCAATTTGGCGAAACCGTGGCCGAACTGGTCGACGGGGTCAGCAAACTGACCCAGATGAACTTCGAGACCAAGGCCGAAGCCCAGGCGGAAAACTTCCAGAAGATGGCCATGGCCATGGCACGCGACATCCGCGTGATCCTGGTCAAGCTGGCCGACCGGCTGCACAACATGCGCACGCTGGAAGTGCTGTCCGGCGAAAAACGTCGGCGCATCGCCAAGGAAACCCTGGAAATCTACGCGCCCATCGCCAACCGGCTGGGCATGCACGCCATTCGTATCGAATTCGAAGACCTCGGTTTCAAGGCCATGCACCCGATGCGTTCGGCGCGCATCTACCAGGCGGTCAAGCGCGCACGGGGCAACCGCAAGGAAATCGTCAACAAGATCGAAGAGTCGCTGAGCCATTGCCTGGCGATCGACGAGATCGAGGGCGAAGTCAGCGGCCGACAAAAACACATCTACGGCATCTACAAAAAGATGCGCGGCAAGCGCCGGGCCTTCAACGAGATCATGGACGTGTACGCGTTCCGGATCATCGTCGACAAGGTCGACACCTGCTACCGCGTGCTGGGCGCTGTGCATAATTTGTACAAACCCCTGCCGGGCCGCTTCAAGGACTACATCGCGATTCCCAAGGCCAACGGCTACCAATCGCTGCATACCACGCTGTTCGGTATGCACGGGGTGCCGATCGAGATCCAGATCCGCACCCGCGAAATGGAAGAGATGGCCAACAATGGCATCGCCGCCCATTGGCTGTACAAATCCAGCGGCGACGAGCAGCCCAAGGGCACTCATGCTCGCGCCCGCCAGTGGGTCAAGGGCGTGCTGGAAATGCAGCAACGTGCCGGCAACTCCCTGGAATTCATCGAAAGCGTGAAGATCGACCTGTTCCCGGACGAGGTCTACGTGTTCACGCCCAAAGGTCGGATCATGGAGCTGCCCAAAGGCTCCACCGCTGTCGACTTTGCCTACGCCGTGCACACCGACGTGGGCAACAGCTGCATCGCCTGTCGGATCAATCGCCGTCTCGCACCGCTGTCCGAACCGCTGCAAAGCGGCTCCACGGTCGAGATCGTCAGCGCTCCAGGCGCTCGCCCGAACCCGGCGTGGCTCAACTTTGTGGTTACCGGCAAGGCGCGCACGCACATCCGTCACGCCTTGAAACTGCAGCGCCGTTCCGAGTCCATCAGCCTGGGCGAACGCCTGCTGAACAAGGTGCTCAACGGTTTCGACAGTGCCTTGGACAAAATCCCGCAAGAGCGCGTGCAAGCGATGCTCCACGAGTACCGCCAGGAAACCATCGAGGACCTGCTGGAAGATATCGGCCTGGGCAACCGCATGGCTTATGTCGTCGCACGCCGCCTGCTCGGCGAAGGCGAACAGCTGCCAAGCCCGGAAGGCCCGCTGGCGATTCGCGGCACCGAGGGCCTGGTGCTCAGCTACGCCAAGTGCTGCACGCCGATCCCTGGCGACCCGATTGTCGGCCACTTGTCGGCGGGCAAAGGCATGGTGGTGCACCTGGACAACTGCCGCAACATCACCGAAATCCGTCACAACCCGGAAAAATGCATCCAGCTGTCCTGGGCCAAGGACGTCACCGGCGAATTCAACGTCGAGCTGCGGGTGGAGCTCGAACACCAGCGCGGCCTGATCGCCCTGCTCGCCAGCAGCGTCAATGCGGCCGACGGCAATATCGAGAAAATCAGCATGGACGAGCGCGATGGCCGCATCAGCGTGGTCCAACTTGTGGTCAGCGTCCACGACCGCGTGCACCTGGCCCGCGTGATCAAGAAACTGCGTGCCTTGACCGGGGTCATCCGCATCACCCGCATGCGCGCATAGCGCTTCAGCGAGCCCACTTATTACAAGGAGTCATTCATGACCAAGACTGTTATCACCAGCGACAAAGCCCCTGCTGCCATCGGCACTTACTCCCAGGCGATCAAGGCGGGCAACACCGTCTACATGTCCGGCCAGATCCCATTGGACCCAAAGACCATGGAACTGGTGGAAGGCTTCGAAGCACAGACCGTACAGGTCTTCGAAAACCTCAAGTCGGTTGCTGAAGCCGCTGGCGGTTCGTTCAAAGACATCGTCAAGCTGAACATCTTCCTCACCGACCTGAGCCACTTCGCCAAGGTCAACGAGATCATGGGCAAGTACTTCGAACAGCCCTACCCAGCCCGCGCCGCCATCGGTGTTGCCGCCCTGCCCAAGGGTGCACAGGTTGAGATGGACGCCATTCTGGTCATCGAGTAAAACACCCGGCGCAGCCCGCACAGGCTGCGCCGACTTCGTTTCGAAAGGATTTCATGATGCGCAAAGCGCTTGTAGCCTCATCAATGCTCGCCCTGTTGCTTAGCGGCTGCGCCAGCAACCCTGCGGACCTGGATGTGAGCGGCACCTGGATCAACCAGGCCGCCATCGATGCGGCAGCCAAGGGCGGCCCTTTGCGTGAAGCCTTGCAGAGCTTTGGCCCGAACCTCGAGTGGGAGGTCAATTCCAAGGCCTCGCAAGCGCGCTATTACAACGGTTTTGAAGTGGCCGAAGGCAAGTTGCTGGGTGAAAAATCCGGCGCCTGGAGCGTGGACTTCTACGGCAGTTCCGCCACCGAACTCAAGCGCAAAGGCAAGCAACTGCTGCAAGTGGCCAACGACAACGAGCCTGAACAGCTGTTTGCCCGCGCCAAAGACCCAGCTCCCGAAGGCGCGCCGCTGGGTGCCAACTTCGAGCAGGCACTGTACGCGGCCTACCTGGGCGGCGACTGGAAGATCAGCGACGGCTTCGGCAGCGGCGCCATCGTGCAGTTCCAGGCTGACGGCAAGGTCGCCGGCCTGCCTAATGTTGATCGGTACTCGCTGTGCCTGGCCGGTGATTGCGCCTCAATGAGCGGTGGCTACGACAGCATCTGGCTGCAACTCAATGGCCAGGGCAACCCGTGGATCTTTGTGCGCAAGGGCAAGCAACTGGAGATTTTCCAGGCGGTGAATACCGCGCAGGCCGACGAAGTACCGCAGTTCACCCCCGGCCCCCGTCAATGGCTGCTGGTAAAACAATAGCCGCCATGCCGCAAATCCAAATGTGGGAGGGGGCTTGCCCCCGATTGCAGTACATCAGCTAATACAACTGTGGCTGACACTCCGCTATCGGGGGCAAGCCCCCTCCCACATTTTTTGACTGCGTTTCAGCCCTTGAGGATCGCAGCATAGCCTTCGCGATAAGTCGGGTAGGTCGGCGTCCAACCCAACGCTTTCGCCCGGGCATTGCTGCACTGCTTGCTGCCCGCCCGCCGCACACTGGCGTCCTCAGCCCACTCGGTCACCCCAAGGAATTCGCGCAACCAGCCCACCACTTCGGCCAGTGGCGCGGGCGCATCGTCAACGCCGATGTAGACCTTGTCCAACGCGCCGCCGCTTTCCACGTGCCGCAACAAAAACGCCAGCAAACCCGCTGCGTCCTCCGCGTGAATGCGGTTGCCATATAAAGGTGGGTCGACTGCTACACGGTAGCCTTGGCGGACCTGGGTCAACAGCCATTCGCGGCCCGGACCGTAGATGCCGGTCAGGCGGACAATGCTGGCCGGGATGCCGCTGTTAAGCGCCACTTGCTCGGCCTCCAACATCACTTGCCCGGAATACCCCTTCGCCTGAGTCTCCGACGTTTCGTCGACCCACTCGCCATTCTGCTGCCCGTAGACGCTGCTGCTGGAGACAAACAGCAGGTGCTTGGGCTCCTGGCCATAGTCGCCCAACCACTCCAGTACATGTTTCAGCCCTTGTACGTAAGCGGCGCGATAACCGGCTTCGTCGTGATCCGTCGCGGCGGCGCAGTACACCAGGTAATCCACCCCGCCGATCGGCCAGGTGTCAGGGCAATCTTTCTTGAACAGGTCGCCGGCGATGCCGATCACGCCGTCGGGAAGCCGCGAAACATCGCGGCGCAGGCCATGCACCTCCCAGCCGGAGGCGAGCAACTGGCTGGCCAGCCGACTCCCCACATCGCCACAACCCGCAATCACAACCGAAGGCGCTGACATCACAAAACTCCCTACTGAAAGGTCTAGGTTAGCCTTCGCAGATGACCGTCGGCCAGAAAAAGGGCAAATAAAGTTACTGTATTACTTCTGTTAACAAGAATTACTTGCAATAATAACCGCCCATTTGTCCTCGACCCCTGGGTCTGGAAGGACGATCACTCATTTTTTTACTCAGGTCCGGCCAGCATGACACGTAATACAACCCCCGCTTCGCCAACCAAGCGTCACAGCCCATCCCGCGCCTGGCGCGCGATTGCTGCGCTGCTGTTCAGCGTACTGCTGGCACCGACCGCCGCCTTCGCTGATGCCACCGCACCCGCTACCCCGCCTGCAGCCGCAGCACCGGCAGCGCCTGCTACAGCGCCCGCTGCCACCGACCCGGCCCAGGCTGCTGATCCAGCCTCCACCGACGACACCGGTGTGGTGCTGGAAGAAGATAACACCCTGGGCATGGCCCACGACCTGTCGCCATGGGGCATGTACCAGAACGCTGACGTGGTGGTGAAAGCCGTCATGATCGGCCTGGCGATCGCCTCGATCATCACCTGGACCATCTGGATCGCCAAAGGCTTCGAGCTGCTGGGCGCCAAACGCCGTCTGCGTAACGAAATCGTCCATCTGAAAAAGGCCACCACCCTCAAGGAAGCCAGCGAAAGCGCGACCAAGAAAGGCACCCTGGCCAACACGCTGGTGCACGACGCGCTGGAAGAGATGCGCCTGTCGGCCAACGCCCGCGAAAAAGAAGGCATCAAGGAACGTGTGGCCTTCCGCCTGGAGCGCCTGGTGGCGGCCTGCGGTCGTAACATGAGCAGCGGCACCGGCGTGCTGGCGACCATTGGTTCCACTGCGCCCTTCGTCGGCCTGTTCGGTACCGTGTGGGGCATCATGAACAGCTTCATCGGCATCGCTAAAACCCAGACCACCAACCTCGCCGTCGTTGCCCCCGGCATCGCCGAAGCCCTGCTGGCGACCGCCCTGGGCCTGGTTGCCGCGATTCCTGCGGTGGTGATCTACAACGTCTTCGCCCGTTCGATTGCCGGCTACAAGGCTCAGGTATCGGACGCGTCGGCGGAAGTCCTGCTGCTGGTCAGCCGCGACCTCGATCACCTGCCTACCGAGCGCAGCTCGCAACCGCACATGGTGAAAGTGGGGTAATCGGCCATGGGCCTGCATTTGAATCAAGGCGACGACGAACTCGTCGAGAACCACGAAATCAACGTCACGCCGTTTATCGACGTGATGCTGGTGCTGCTGATCATCTTCATGGTGGCGGCACCGTTGGCCACCGTGGACATCAAGGTTGACCTGCCCGCGTCCAGCGCCAAGCCGGCACCGCGACCAGAGAAACCGATCTTCCTCAGCGTCAAGGCGGACCAACGCCTGTTCCTGGGCGAAGAGGAGGTCAAGGCTGAAACCTTGGGGCCGGTGCTCGACGCCAAGACCCAAGGCAAAAAAGACACGACGATCTTCTTCCAGGCCGACAAGGGCGTGGACTACGGCGACCTGATGAGCGTGATGGATGCCCTGCGGGCAGCCGGCTACCTCAAGGTAGGCCTGGTCGGACTTGAGACGGCAGCCAAGAAATGATCACGACGCGCCACAAACTGACGCGTTATGGCACCAGCCTCGCCGTCGTACTGGGCGTGCATGCCATCGCGATTGCTATCGCGCTTCATTGGTCGGCGCCGCGCACGGTGCAGTTGCCACCGGCCGCCATGGTCATCGACCTGGCCCCGATGCCAGCGCCACCACCGCCGGCACCGCCCAAAGTGGTAACGCCGCCGCAACCGCCTGCACCGGTAGAAGAGCTGCCCCTGCCGAAACTGGCCGAGGCCCCCAAGCCGACAATCCAGGTGCCCAAGCCGGTCAAGCCCAAGCCTAAACCGCAGCCGCCCAAGCCGGTGGAGAAGAAGATCGAGCCGCCCAAGGAGAAACCCTCCGAGGACCCGCCGAGCGACGCTCCGCCGACCCAAGCGCCGGCTGAAAAATCGGCCCAACCGGTACCTGGCCCGTCGCCACAACAGATCGCCGCCAAAGCGTCCTGGGAAGGCACCCTGCTGGCACACTTGCAGAAGTACAAGAAATACCCGCCAGGTGCCCAGGCCCGTGGCAAGGAAGGCTTGAACCGCCTGAAGTTCGTGGTGGATGCCGACGGTAACGTGCTGTCCTACGAGTTGGTCGGCCGCTCCGGCAACGCCGACCTGGACCGTGCCACGCTGGACATGATTCGTCGTGCCCAGCCGCTGCCCAAGCCGCCGGCGGACATGCTCAAAGGTGGCAGCATCGAGATCGTTGCACCGTTCGTGTACAACATCGAGAAACGCCGCCGCTAAAGGCACACAGGAAGCAATGTGGGAAGGGGCTTGCCCCTCCCACATTTTGGTTTCATCGCACAAGAAAATTCCCGACTACTCTCCGCTCAATCCCTACCAAACTTCTGATAACGTGCGTCTATCGATTGCAGCCGGTATGCTTGGCCCGCAACCTCATGGACGCCCGCTATGACTCTTACAGAATTACGCTACATCGTTACCCTCGCCCAAGAGCAGCATTTCGGCCACGCGGCCGAGCGTTGCCACGTCAGCCAGCCGACGCTGTCGGTGGGCGTGAAAAAGCTTGAAGACGAACTCGGTGTGCTGATTTTCGAGCGCAGCAAGAGCGCCGTGCGCCTCACCCCGGTGGGTGAAGGTATTGTGGCCCAGGCACAGAAGGTGCTGGAGCAAGCACAGAGCATTCGCGAGCTGGCCCAGGCCGGCAAGAACCAGCTGACCGCACCGTTGAAAGTCGGCGCCATCTACACCGTCGGCCCGTACCTGTTCCCGCACCTGATTCCGCAACTGCACCGCGTCGCGCCGCAGATGCCGCTGTATATCGAAGAAAACTTCACCCACGTGCTGCGCGACAAACTGCGCAACGGCGAGCTGGACGCAATCATCATCGCCCTGCCGTTCAATGAAGCCGACGTGCTGACCCTGCCGCTCTACGACGAGCCGTTCTACGTGCTGATGCCGGCCTCCCACCCGTGGACGCAGAAAGACACCATCGACGCCGGCCTGCTCAACGACAAGAGCCTGCTGCTGCTCGGCGAAGGTCATTGCTTCCGCGACCAGGTCCTCGAAGCCTGCCCGACCCTGACCAAAGGCAACGACGGCGCCAAGCACACCACCGTGGAATCCAGCTCCCTGGAAACCATTCGGCACATGGTCGCGTCGGGCCTGGGCATCTCGATCCTGCCGCTGTCGGCGGTGGACAGCCATCACTATGCCCCCGGCGTGATCGAAGTGCGCCCACTCACGCCGCCAGTGCCGTTCCGCACCGTGGCGATCGCCTGGCGCGCCAGCTTCCCACGGCCAAAAGCCATTGAGATCCTCGCCGACTCGATCCGCCTGTGTTCGGTGGCCAAGCCGCCTGCTGCGAGTTAAGCAAGGGTATGACTGAGCTGTCGCAGGTGTCGGTGACGGCACTCAAGGGTGTCGGTGAAGCCATGGCCGAGAAGCTGGCCAAGGTCGGCCTGGAGAACCTCCAGGACGTGCTGTTCCACCTGCCCTTGCGCTATCAGGACCGCACCCGCGTAGTGCCCATCGGCCAGTTACGCCCTGGGCAGGATGCGGTGGTCGAAGGCACCGTCAGCGGTGCCGACGTGGTCATGGGCAAACGCCGCAGCTTGGTCGTGCGGCTTCAGGACGGTACCGGCGGCCTCAGCCTGCGTTTCTACCATTTCAGCAACGCGCAGAAGGAAGGCCTCAAGCGCGGCACCCGTGTGCGCTGCTACGGCGAAGCGCGGCCCGGTGCGTCAGGCCTGGAGATCTATCACCCGGAATACCGCGCCATCACCGGGGATGAACCGCCTCCGGTCGACACCACGCTCACCCCGATCTACCCGCTCACCGAAGGCCTGACCCAGCAACGCCTGCGCCAGCTGTGCATGCAGACGCTGACGATGCTCGGCCCGAAAAGCCTGCCCGACTGGCTGCCTGAGGAACTGGCTCGCGACTATCAATTGGCGCCGCTGGACGATGCGATTCGCTACCTGCATCACCCGCCCGCCGACGCCGATGTCGACGAACTGGCCCTCGGTCATCACTGGGCCCAGCACCGCCTGGCCTTCGAAGAGCTGCTGACCCATCAACTGTCCCAGCAACGCCTGCGCGAAAGCATGCGTTCCCTGCGCGCGCCGGCGATGCCCAAGGCCACGCGGCTGCCCGCGCAGTACCTGGCCAACCTCGGTTTTGCCCCGACCGGCGCCCAGCAGCGCGTGGGTAACGAGATCGCCTATGACCTCAGCCAGAAAGAACCGATGCTGCGCCTGATCCAGGGCGACGTCGGCGCGGGCAAAACCGTGGTCGCCGCCCTCGCCGCGCTGCAAGCGCTGGAAGCCGGTTACCAGGTGGCGCTGATGGCGCCGACCGAGATCCTGGCCGAGCAACACTTCATCACCTTCAAGCGTTGGCTCGAGCCGCTGGGCCTGGAAGTCGCCTGGTTGGCCGGCAAGCTCAAAGGCAAGAACCGCGCATCCGCACTCGAACAGATCGCCGGCGGCGCACCGATGGTGGTGGGCACCCACGCGCTGTTCCAGGACGAGGTGCAGTTCAAGAACCTGGCCCTGGTGATCATCGACGAACAGCACCGCTTCGGCGTGCAGCAGCGCCTGGCCCTGCGCCAGAAAGGCGTGGGCGGGCGCATGAACCCGCACCAGTTGATCATGACCGCCACACCGATCCCGCGCACGCTGGCCATGAGCGCCTACGCCGACCTCGACACCTCGATCCTCGACGAACTGCCGCCTGGCCGTACGCCCGTCAACACCGTACTGGTCACCGACACCCGGCGTGTCGAAGTGATCGAACGCGTGCGCGGCGCCTGTGCCGAAGGTCGCCAGGCCTACTGGGTCTGTACGCTGATCGAAGAGTCCGAAGAGCTGACCTGCCAGGCCGCCGAAACCACCTACGAAGACCTGACCAGCGCCCTCGGCGAGCTTAAGGTCGGGCTGATCCACGGGCGCATGAAGCCTGCGGAAAAGGCCGCGGTAATGGCCGAGTTCAAGGCCGGCAATCTGCAACTGCTGGTGGCCACCACGGTGATCGAAGTAGGCGTGGACGTGCCCAACGCCAGCCTGATGATCATCGAAAACCCCGAGCGCCTCGGCCTGGCGCAGTTGCACCAGTTGCGCGGACGTGTCGGCCGGGGCAGCGCGGCCAGCCATTGTGTGCTGCTCTACCACCCGCCACTGTCGCAGATCGGTCGTCAGCGCCTGGGCATCATGCGCGAAACCAACGACGGTTTTGTCATCGCCGAAAAGGACCTCGAACTGCGCGGGCCCGGCGAAATGCTCGGCACCCGCCAGACCGGCCTGCTGCAATTCAAGGTCGCCGACCTGATGCGCGACGCCGATTTGCTGCCCGCCGTACGCGATGCCGCGCAAGCCTTGCTCGAACGTTGGCCGGAGCATGTCAGCCCGTTGCTGAATCGCTGGTTGCGCCATGGGCAGCAATACGGCCAAGTGTGACGCCTGACTCACTTAACCGACCAACATAGGTAGCAAGCTGGTTATACTCCAATGACTGTAAGAAATTGGATCAGGCCATGTCAGAAGTTGCCCTCGCCACAGCCCCACTGACCGCCCCGCCGGTCATTCGGGCTCTGCTCGCAAAACTCGCCATCCCCTATACGGAAGTCGCGGATCTACCGGGCCTGAATCCTGCGCGAAAGGTCCAGGCCGTGTTGCTGGAAGATGCGGTGGGCGCACTGATGGTGCTGTTCCCGCAGAACCAGTTGCTCGACCTCAACCGCCTCACCGAACTGACCGGTCGCCGCCTCATTGCCGTGTCGCCGGAGCGTGTCGCGCGCATGCTGGGCAAGCATGACCTGAGCCTGCTGCCAGGCCTGCCGCCCCTCACCAGCTCACCGTGCCTGTACGAAGGCAGCCTGCTCAATGAGCCGAACCTGCTGGTGCATTCGGGCGAAGCCGGGCTGCTGCTGGAAATTGCCAGCGACGACTTCAAGACCATGCTGACCAAGGCCAGCGCCGCTCAATTCGGCGAGCCGCTGAGCAACATTCGCCCGAACCTCGACCGCCCAAACGACGACCGCGAGGAAATCACCCAGGCGATGCAAGCGTTCACCGCGCGCCGCATCCAGCAACGCCTGGAAGCGACCATCGAGATTCCACCGCTGGCCGACACCGCGCAGAAGATCATCAAGTTGCGCGTCGACCCCAATGCCACCATCGATGACATCACCGGCGTGGTCGAGACCGACCCGTCCCTGGCCGCGCAAGTGGTGAGCTGGGCCGCGTCGCCCTACTACGCGTCGCCGGGCAAGATCCGCTCGGTGGAAGATGCCATCGTGCGCGTGCTGGGCTTTGACCTGGTGATCAACCTGGCGCTGGGCCTGGCCCTGGGCAAAACCCTGAGCCTGCCCAAGGACCACCCACACCAGGCCACGCCATACTGGCACCAGTCCATCTACACCGCCGCCGTGATCGAAGGCCTGACCCGCGCCATGCCCCGCGCCCAGCGCCCGGAAGCCGGCCTGACCTACCTGGCCGGTCTGCTGCACAACTTCGGTTACCTGCTGCTGGCCCACGTGTTCCCGCCGCACTTCTCGCTGATCTGCCGCCACCTGGAGGTCAACCCGCACCTGTGCCACAGCTATGTCGAGCAACACTTGCTGGGCATCAGCCGCGAGCAGATCGGTGCCTGGTTGATGCGCTACTGGGACATGCCGGACGAATTGTCCACCGCCCTGCGCTTCCAGCACGACCCGACCTACGACGGGCAATATGCTGAGTATCCGAACCTGGTGTGCTTGGCGGTGCGCTTGTTGCGCAGCCGGGGGATTGGCTCCGGGCCGGACGAGGCGATTCCGGACGCGCTGCTTGAGCGCCTGGGCTTGAGCCGTGACAAGGCTGAGGAAGTGGTGGGCAAAGTGCTGGATGCTGAAGTGCTGTTGCGCGAGTTGGCGTCCCAGTTCAGCCAGGGCTGAATCGGTAGTGTGTTAGACCACTGTCGGGGGCAAGCCCCCTCCCACAGGTTGATCTGCGAGCACAGTCAAGTGTGGGAGGGGGCTTGCCCCCGATGAATCCACCTCGGTCTACTTCTTTTTCTTCGGCTTCAAATACTTGGTCAACCCCTGGAACCAGATCACCAGCGCCGGGTTGCCCTTGATCTGGATCGACTTGTCCTGAATCCCCGTCATGAACGCCAGTTGCTTGTTCTTCGCCTGCATCGTGGCGAAGCCGTAGGCGGCGTCCTTGAACGCGATAGCAAACGCCGGCGCCGGGTGAACACCCGAGCGACTGCTGATGCGCTGGTCTTTGACGATGAAGTGACGGGCAACCTTGCCGTCGAGGGTCTGCAGCTGGAAGGCCAGGTCTTTGTCACCCAGTTGCTGCTGGAAGGCGGGATTGGTGCGGCTGGCTTTGCCCATCATCAGGCCCAGCACCCACAGGAGAAGACGAAATTTCATGCACACGGCCTCGGTGTAATTATTGAGTGGCCGCAGCAGTTTAACGATTTGCAAAAAGAACGCCACCGATCTAGCGCATTAGCGGAAGATCGGCTGGCGTTTGACGCTTATAGCAGCATTTTACTTAAACGTTTGGGCAAGGTACCGGCGCCCAGTCGGCCAGGTTCGGATCGCGGCAGCTGCCTTCGAGCTGAGCTTTACCGGCGCTGGCGACCTTCTTGCTTTCATCTTGCTTGGTTTGGGCGGTCTGGAAGGTCTTCTCGGTGCTCACCGCTTCTGTTGGTACGGTTGGAAGAACCGGCTTTTTAGGCGGTTTGGTGCCTGTGCCTTTCTTCTTGCCCGATGTCACAGCGGGTGTTACATCGGCCTTGGCCACGGTGACCACGTCGGTACGCTGTACGCCAACCTGTTGCAGGTCTTTCTCGTAGGCCTGGGTGTAGTTGTTCAGGTCTTCGGCGGCTTTACCGTTGACCGCAACGATCAGGTCATTGGATTCCTTCAGGCCCGAGACGATTTCCGCCAGGCGCTTGCGGCCTTCGGTGTCGTTGACGGTCTTGGCTTTGCGATCAGCCACCAACTTGGTGAACGCGCTCTGGTAGCACTGCTGGGACGCCTTGGCGTACGCAGTGCTGCGGTCGATGTCAGAGGCGCTTTTGTTCACGTCAGCCGCATACGAGGCAATACGCTGGTTGTCATCGGCGATCTGCTTCTGACGTTCGGTGTAGTAACCCGCCGCGCCGCCGGCCAACGCGCCGCCTGCAGCACCGATGGCGGCGTTACGGCCACGTTTTTCCTTGTCGCCTGTGAGGGCGCCCAGCAGTGCACCGCCGGCAGCGCCGATGGCCGCACCGGTCACGACCGACTTGGTCATGTCCGAATCAGTCGCGCGCAGGTGCTGCACCGGCTCGTAGCAGTTCGGGTAGTACTCGACCTTGGTGCTCGACGTGACCTTGGAGGCCGGCGACGTGGCGCAACCGGTCAGCACAGTGCTGAAACCGGCTGCGATCAGCAGCAAGTGACGCTTGGAAACCGCCTTACGGGAAAAAAGCATAAGTGTGTTCTCGTTTAAGTTTGACTTGCCCAGCACGGCTCACCGCCGCCTGAGTCCCTTCCAAGCTCGCCATACAGCCAGCGATCATCGCTGACCGCTCGCTGCGAGCAATTCCTTCAAGATCGTCGCCGGGTCGGCCCGCTGTTGCTTGCGGTAGTTGCCGACATGGCGAACGAACAGTGTTGCGCGCGTCACCAGGCTCTTGCCGAGCACGGGCTTGCGATCCAACTCTTCCTTGATCCGTTGAAACTGCGCCTGGATCACCGCATCGGTGTAACGCGTGCCGGTGGCCAGGTTGTCGATATAAATCGCCACCGCGCCATCAAGCGCACTGCGACCATTGGCGATGGCCATGTCGAACAGCTGCGCGCTGGCCTCGTCCTTGTTGTCCAGGGCCTGCTGGCGACTCTTCTGCAGGTTGGCCAGGCGGATGTTGTAGTTGGCGATGGTCTCGGCCACCAGCGCGGCCGACTGAATCAGGTTGCCCGCCGCTTCTTCACGTTGCTGGGCGATCAGCGAGACATTGCGCTTGAGCTCTTCGTTGACCAGCCCCAGCTCAGCTTGCAGCTTGGGATCGACACTGGCGGCGATGATGCTGTCCAGGCGCTTGGTCGGGTCCTGGGCGTCGTCGATGGCGTCGGTCAGCGAGGCCAGGCGGCCCTCTTTCTGCCACTGCGCGAACAGCTCCTTGTAGCGCGAACGCGGTGCCGACAGCGCACCAATCGCCACGCGGAAACCCGTGGTCTCGTTGCTTTGCTCGGTGCCGTCGGCGGCAAACAGCGGGTACTCGCGGCGCATGCCGGTGAACAGCGTGCCCTCGCCTTCCAGGTAGTTGCCGCCCTTGACCACAAAGCCGCCGTAGGTGCCCTGACGGCGCCCCGCGTGGACCAATTGGAAGGACTCCTGGACCATTTCGGCCGCGTTGCCGATCACATCGAACAGGCCGATCGGGTTGGGCAATTTGGTGCCGATGGGCATCAGGCGCGCAGCCTGGCCAGTGCCGCCGGCCACTTGGTTGAACACGGCGTAATCGCCGAGCGGGCCGTCACTGTCACTGCCTTCGACGCGGCGGGGGAACAGGCGCCCTTCCAGGTCCTGGCGGCTGACCGCATGGCCACCGCGCGCGGCGAACTCCCACTCCACTTCGGTGGGCAGGCGCACAAAGCCCAAGCCGCCGTCATCCGCCGACGAGCCACGACCGCTGACCGGCAGCAACTCACGGTGGTATTTCATCAACCAGGCGCTGTACACCGCCGAAAAGCGCTCGGCTTCAAAGCGCGACAGCTTGACCTTGGGCAAGCGCCCGGCCATGCCGGTCGGCGCATCGCACGCCGGTGCCGGTTCGCCGCTGGCCAGCGACTGTGCCTGCGACATCACTTGGGCGTACTGGCGGGCGGTCACTTCGTACTTGCCGATGAAGTACAGCATCGGCTTGAGCGGGGTCTTGGCGTCGGTCTTCGGCATCAGCGGCGCGATGACTTTGTTCCAGTCTTTGGGCAAGTCCTTGAGGGTGAACTGGCCGTTGATGAAGTCACGGCGGTAGCCGGAAATAAACGACTGCTGATAGCCCGCCTCGCCTTCGGCAAAGGGGTAGCCGAGGCTGATCTCGCGGTCATCCAGGGTGCCCTGGGCCAACACGTAGGCGTAGCGGAACACCATGTTGCCTTCGCACGGCAGCGGCAGGCTGACGTCGCCTTCCAACGGTTTGGGGTTGTCGAGCTTGTCATGCTTCTCTAATAAAGAGTCCTCATCGGCCCAGGCCATCGAGGCCAGGGTCAGCGCCACGCAGGCGCCCAGTAACTTATACATCTCTGATTCCTTCAGAAGCCTGGATCCGCGCCACTCGCCAACCACCACAGGCCGCCGCCACGGCGCTGACGCCCATGACTGCAACCAGGGCCAGGCCGTAATGACGCGCCAACAGATGGCTGGCGTATTCGCCCGGCACCTGCACAAATAACTGATTCAACGCCGCCTCGGCCACGCCATACAGGCCGGCACTGAGCACGGCAGCAAAACCTGCGCTGTACAGCGCCTGCACCACCACAAACAGCAACAGCCCACCCGTCGAGAACCCCAACAGGCGCAACACCGACAATTCCCGACGCTTGCGCGCCACAGCCGCGAGGGCCCCGGCAAAGATCGCCGCAAACGCACCCGCCACCGCCAAACCGCCAATCATCCAAAACACGATCGACAGGTTGCGGCTCAACGACTGCACCTGGGCGATGGTCTGGGCCTGGGTCGACACCAACAGGTTCTGACCGGCGAAAAACACCCGCAGCGGTTCCACATCGACGAGGCGACGGGCGTACAGGCGGAACGCCGGGTACACACGCTGCTCGGTCACACCAACCGCCTCCCCGACCCAGCCCAGCGCCGGTACTGCGCGACCATCACGGTAATCTTCTGCTGCTTCCAGCAATTTCAAATCGGCAAACAACCCGTCACGGGCGAAGGCCTCCAGCGGCAGTACCGCCAGCACCTGCAAGCGCGTGCGCTGGGCTTCCACGCGCCCCGCCACTTGCCGGGCAAAACTGGTTTCCAGCCAATCCCCGGGCCGCGCCGCCAGCTTCTCGGCGGCGGTATGACTCAGCACGATCTGGTCCAGGCCCCGAGGCAACGGCAAGCCGTTCAACAACGGATCGCCCGACGCCGTCGGCAGCATCTCCAAGCTCAACGAGCCCACCTGCGCTGTCGCCGCAATCTGCCGCGTGCGCGGTACCGCAAACGCTACATCGCTGCGCTGGCCGAGCTGCTCGATAAAGGCGCTGCTGAATCGACCACCGCCCAGCGGAATAATTTCACGGGTGGCGGGGTCAGTCTCCAAACGTTCGGTCAAACTGCTAACCAGTCCAAATTTCAGGCCGAATAACACCAGCAACGGGGCGATCACAGCGACCAATGCCAGCACCGAACAGGCCGACAGCCACGCGTCGTTGCGGTAATCCTGCCAGGCGAGCGACGCGACCAAGCCGATGCGCATCAGCACGCCTCCCCGAGGGTCGCGGTGACGCCGCCGTCGGTGTCGCGACGGCAACTGATGCGCCGCACCTGCAAGCCACTGGCGCGGGCCAATGGTTCGTCATGGGTGGCGATCACACACGCGGCGCGGTGCTCACGAGCCTGGGCCAGCAGCGCCTGCATCACGCGCTCGGCGTTCAGCGGGTCAAGGGACGCGGTGGGTTCATCCGCCAGCACCAGCTGCGGCGCATGGGCCAGGGCGCGGGCGCAGCTGACGCGCTGGCGCTGCCCCACCGACAACGCTGCCGGTTTCTTGGCCAACTGGTCACTGATTTCCAGTTGCTCGGCCAGGCGCAACACGCTGCCGTCGTCCGTCAAGCCCAGCAGTTGGCGGGACAAGGCGATGTTGTCGCGCACGTCGAGAAACCCCAGCAGGCCACCGGTCTGCAGCACATACCCCAGATGCTGGCTACGCAGCGCGGCCAACGTGGACTGCTGCTCGCCGCGCCACAACCCGGCGATGTCGTGCTGATGGAAATCGAACTGCCCGACCTGGTCCGGCGCCAAGACCAGCGCCAGCAGGTCCAGCAACGTGCTTTTGCCGCAACCGCTGGGCCCGACAATCGCCAATTGCTCACCCACGCGCAGCGTCAACGCCGGGATCACCAAGCGATAGCGCTGGCTACCGACGCCCCGGCTCTTGTGCACCGCGCTCAGGTTCAGCATCACGGCAACGTCGACAGCGGCACGCGGTACAACGCGTCGCCCGGCTCGGCATCGCCGAAACGGACCCAGTTGGCCACGTCATTGTGGAAGGTTTCATAGAGGCGGATCTTCGAATCCAGCTCGTCGATAAAGTCTTCCTGCTCGGCCACGCTCAACGACAACCACAAGTCCTGGGTCATGTTCAGCGACTTGCTGCGGTACGGCAGGCCTTCCAGGTATTCGCCAAGAATGCCGCCGTCGGCCAGGTTGCCGCCCTTGCGCAGGGCCTGCGGGTCGCGGCTCATGTAGGCAGAGGCGCTGGCGATTTCCTGGAAGAAGTCCTTGGGCGAAGTCTGGGTCTTGCGCGCCGCGTCGACGATCAGTTTCAACGACTGTTGCAGGTCGTTGAGCTGCAATTTGGTCAGCATCACGCAGACCTGGAACGCCGGCAGTGCCGGGTTGGTCAGGTCGCGGTCGGCGGTCCAGGCGCTGACCAGTTGCGGCGCCTGGCTCGCGGCTTTGCGACCGAGGAAATCCATGTGCATGGCGTAGCCGACGGCTGCGGATTTATCCGCCAAGGTTGGCGCGGAACTCAACAACGGCACTGGCTGCGGCGTATTGCTGCGTACCTGATGAACAAGGTTGGCGAACACCGTGCCGATTTCGTCCACACGCTCGCCCAATTTACGCACGTCGCCACCCGGCACCGGCGTGTAGAGGTCGCCGATCTGCGGGTTGGCGTCGGCGGTAAGGATGCGGTACTGGCTCTCGGCACCGGCATGGGTTTTCTTGCCGGCGTCGGTGCGCAGGTGCAGGGCGTAGATCTTGATCTGCTTGCCCAGCGCCGCCTGGCGCACTTCGGCTTCGTTCATCTGGGTGGCGGCAAACGGGTCGTTCTTGCGCAGCGCGCCAGCGTCGGTAACCAGCAGGATAATGCGCCCGCCGTAGCCGGACCAATCCATGCCATCCACCGCCTGCATCACCCCGGCGAACGCGTCTTCGTTGAACGAGTGGCTGGACACCGTGGACGCCTTGACCTGGCGCGCCATGTCGAGGAAGCGTTGCGGGTCGCGGCCCTGGTCGAGGCTGATCAGGGTCTTGGCCACGTACTCCAGGCCTGGGGTTTTCTTGATACTGCTGCGAAAGCCCACCATGCCGAAACTGACACTGTCCAACTCGCCACGCTCGGCGATGCGGGTTTGCAGTTCGTGCACCACGTCGCGAATCTGGTCGATGTAGGGCTGCATCGACACGGTGGTGTCGACCACCAACACCACGGCGGTACGGAAGGCATCGGCGTTGGCCTTGATCACCGGCGTCGAGGGCTTGGCGGCTGCGCTGCTGCCGGGGTCGATGGAGGCCACATTGAGCAACTGCACCGGCTGGCCGTTTTCGTCAAAGGTCTCTTTGGAATCGAAGATCGGCAACAGGTAGAACTGATTCTGCGGCACCGCGCTGGCCGTCGGTTCCAGGGCCAGTATCTGGCTGTTGTCTTCGCTGTTTTTCTGCGCCTTGGCCAGCACGCCTTTGGCGGCGGCTGGGTCGGCCAACAACTTCTCTACTTCGCCGGATTGGCGCAGGAACATCACGGGCGCCCGGCCCGAACGTTCGGTGAACTTGAGCACCAGGCTCTGTTTCCAGTCGCTGACGTGTGACGCCGGCAACCAACCGTCGCTGCGCCCATCGGTGGCGGCACCGACGCGTACCCACGGGCTGCCGTCGACGTCCTTGCGTTGGTAGACATAGAGCACGGAAAACGCCGGCAGGGCTTTGCCCGGCGCGCTGCCTGCGTCAGAGGAAAGCTTGGCGCCCGGCTTACTCAGGACGCGCTGGAACAGTGTCTTCTTACCTGCCATCAATAACGGACGCTGGCCGCCGTCGACGTCGGGAACAGGCGGCGCCACCGTCGGCACCACCGCAGCCGGCGGCTTGGCGACGGGCTTATCGCTACCGCTCAACCACCAGTAACTGGCACCACCGATGGCCAAGGCCACCGCCACCGCAACCGCCGCCAGCGCCATCACCGGCCCACGGCGCTGCTCGGACACGGCGTTGTGTTGCGTCGGTGTCACCACCGGCTGGCGCGCGACAGGTTGCGGCTGTGGTTTATCGGTCGGAATATCGATAGTGACCGGGGTCATGCCCGCCAGGTCGAAGCTCAGCGGGATGGGCAGCGGCCGCACCAAGGTGGCCTCCGGCGACTCCGCCGGCAGGTTATCCAGGGCCTGCAACAACGCCGCTGCATCCGGGAACCGTTCCGCCGGGTCCTTGGCCAACAGCTTGCGCAGCACCTCCTGGTAGCGACCGTGGTGCACCGGCAGTTCCGGCAATGGCTCAGTCAGGTGCGCCAATGCCGTGGACAGCGCGTCGGTGCCGCTATACGGCAGCTTGCCGACGAGAATTTCATACAGCACCACACCCAACGCGTACAGGTCGGCACGGCCGTCGATCTCCTGGCCCCGCGCCTGTTCCGGGCTCATGTAGCTCGGCGTGCCCACGGCAAACCCGGCCTGGGTGAACTGGGTGCGGTCGTCCAGCGACTTGGCGATACCAAAGTCGGACAGCACCGCCGTGCCATCAGCGCGAAACAGAATGTTCGCCGGTTTCACATCGCGGTGCACCAGCCCTTGGGCATGGGCATAGCCCAGCGCCGAGGCGATCTGGCGAATCAGCGTCACACCCTGCTCCGGCGTCAACCCTGCGGCGATGCGCTCCTTGAGCGTACCGTTGGGCAGGTATTCCATGGCCATGTAATACAGCTCACCGACGTTGCCGATGTCATGGATGGTCACCGTGTGCGGGTGCGACAAGCGCGCCAGGGTCTTACCCTCGCGCAGGAAGCGTTCGCAGAAGCTCGGGTCGGCCGCCAGCGCCGCCGCCATCACCTTCAACGCCACCTTGCGCTCCAGCGAGCGCTGGGTCGCCAGGTACACGCTGGCCATGGCGCCTTCGCCGATCTCGCCTTCGATGTCGTAGCCGGGGATGACGATGTTCATGGCGATACCTTCACGACGATGGCGGTGATGTTGTCCGGCGCGCCCCGGTTGAGCCCCAGGTGCACCAGGCTGCGCACGATTTCATCCGGTGCGTCATGGCTGAGCACTTCGCGGATCTCATGGTCTTCGACGGTCTTGTTCAAGCCGTCGCTGCACAGCAGGTAGCTGTCACCGGGGGCGATCAGCAGGTCGACCACCGCCAGGTCCAAGTGCGCCTCCACGCCAATGGCGCGGGTGACGATATTGGCGCGTGGGTGGACGCGGGCGTCGGCTTCGCTGAGCAGGCCGCTGTCTTGCAGGTCCTGGACGTAGCTGTGGTCGCGTGAGATGCCTTCGAGCACACCGTCGCGCAAGCGGTACAAGCGACTGTCGCCGGCCCACAGGCACACGCCGCGCAGGCCTCGGGCGGCCAACAACACTACGGTACTGCCCATCATGGACACGCCACGGTGGGCGGTTTCTTCGCGCACGGCTGCGTTGATGCGGATCAGGTCGTTGCGCAGCGCCGCCGTGTATTCATCCAGCGAGCGCCCCACCGGCACGCTGCGCAGGCTGTCGACGATCAGGCTGCTCACATAGTCCCCCGCCGCATGCCCGCCCATGCCGTCGGCCACCACCCACAGACGATTTTCCGGCAGGTCCAGGCAGGCGTCTTCGTTGACCTGGCGGACCATGCCCACATGGCTTTTGCTTGCGGATTTGTACGTCGACCCCATCTACACCACACCTTCTTGTCCGAGCAAAAACTGCGCAAAATCGCTGGCGGCGGGTAGGCCCTGACACCGCAACAAACCTGGGGAAATCGCCTGCGAGCCCCGGCCCCACCACAGGCTCGCGCCGTCGCAGGCCAGTTCGGCGAGCGCGGTCATGCGCTGGTGCGGTTCGGTGGCGGCCACCCGCTGCAGACCGGCGAAACGGCTGTCCTGCGCGCGTAGCTCGCTCGCCGGGAAACCCAGGCTATCGAGACCGTCATTGAAGCGTTCGAAGGTGGCACCGGTATCCAGGGTGCTGAGCAACAGCGCTTCGGCCTGCTCGAACCAGCTGTCCGGCCCGCCCACCAGCGAGGCCGGGTTGGTGGCGTGATCGAGCAACGCCACCACCGCCAGCGGAAAGTAGCGGCCGACCCGATCGATGCTCGGCATCACCACGCCCGCCGCCGCGTCCGGCCCACACACGCCGGGCGCCAGCACAAAGCGCCACAGCGGGCTGACCAAGTACGTGTTGAGCCAATCACCGCCGAGGCTGTTTTGGCTGGCAAGCAAACCCGCCGCCAGCCAGCTGTCCCACGGGCCGATAAAACTCTGGGGCAAGGCGCGGCTGACAAAATCACCGCGGCTGGCCAACTTGCCGTAGAAACCCAGCGCCGTCATAGCCGCTCCGGCAGGCTGAAGCCGCTGAGCACGCGGCTCTTGAACGGGTTGAAGGCACTGTTGGCGCGCAGCTCGTAGGCGATGCTCGCACCGTCGACGCGCAGGCGCAGGTTGAAACGGTCCGGCGAATTACCGGCGGTGAGGTCCGATTGCTCGAGCAAGCGGAACCAGGCCCACGGCCCGTCCAGAGTCACGCCCGAACGGCCACTGGCCGATGGCGGCATGATCGAAATGCGCACCACGCCAATACTGCCAGGGTTCGGCCATTGCATCGCCACCGGGCGGCTGGGGCCGTGGTCGTAGCTCAATTGCTGGCCGTCGAGGTCAAGCAAAAACTGCGTGATAGTCGGGTCCATCGACACCGGCTTGAGTTCGAACCGCACAATCGGCTGGGTCCCCCCGGCGCGGAAGAACGCATCGCGGATCGTCGCCGCACGCTGGAAGGTTTGCAGCACACCCGGTGCAATCCCGAGTTTCTGTGCGGCGCCCGGTTGCCAGCGCCAGGTCTGCGCGGAGGTGTCCACGTAGGGCTGCAGGTATTTGCGGAAGTAGTTGTCCATCACCCCGCCCACCCCAAAGAACTGGCCGAAGTCATCCAGGGTGGCATCCCGCGCACTGCCCGGCGACATCGGGTAACGCCCGGCCAGCGACTGGCGATACACGTTGACCACTTCACTGACCCAGGCCGCGTTCAACTGGTTACGCACGCCGCCCATCATGCTGTTGGTGGTGGAGTTGACCACCGACTTGACCATGCCCTGCACCAACGGCGGCTGGCGCTCGGCATTCAGGCTGACCCGTGTGGCCGCAGCCGCCGCCTGGTTCTTTGCTTCGCCGAGCAACGCATCGCCGCTGGCGCCTACCATGGCGCTGACCTGCACATACAGCGCATTCATGTCGGTGAGCAGGCCATCGATGGCCGCCGGCTCGCCTTCGTTCTTGCTGACGATGCTGTTGAGTTCGGCGAAGTGCGCGGTCACCGGATCATCCGCAGCGACGGGCGTATTGGCGGTCGGTTGCTCCTGGCCGAGCAGGCTGCCCAGGCGCTCCTTGAGTTTGTCGACGCCCCCTTCCACCGGCACACCTTTGGCGGCCAGCTGGCGTTCTTCGGCTTGCAGATCGGTTTCCTTGGCCACGGCCACCAGCAGTTTTTTCAGCGGCGAGGTCGGGCCGGAAATCACCCGCAGCACGTCGGCCGCCTGGGCCACGCTGGTGATCGGCACGAAGTCGATGTCCGCGAGCAAGGCATCCCACTGGCGCTGGTAATCCTGGAAATACAGGCGGCGCACGTCGGCGGCCAGGCTCACCACGTTCTGTTGGTCGGCCTGTTCGTGGCCCAACACCCACTGCTCTTCGGCGAGGGTGCCGGTCTGGTTCAGGCTGCTCAGCAGGAACGCCTGGCGATAGCCTTTGGCGGTGAAGAAACCACTCAACGGCTCGCCCAGCGGCTTGCCGCTTTTGCGGCTGAACACCAGCGCTGCGTCACGACCGGCGGCTTCGTTGATGCGAAAGTCCGGGATGCCCTCGGGCAGTTTCTGGCGCTTGACCCGGTCGTAGACGCGCTGGGCCACCGGCAGTTGTTGCAACTGGCGACGCAGGTCATCAATCAAACGTGGGTCGAGGCGTGCGCTCGGCGGATGACGTTCGAACAGCGCCTGCAAATGCCCGGCCAGGGCCTGCCGTTGGTCCGCCGGCAGATCGCGGGGCAGGTTGCGGTCCCAGTCGAGGGCGATCCAGGCCTTGATAAAGTCCGGGTCGTAATGCTCGGTGTCAGCGAGCATCAGGTAAGCCTTGAGGCCTTCGTAGAGGAAGTCGGAATTGCCACCACCGTGCAGTTGTTCTTCGATGCGCGTCACCAGGCGTGGCGCGAACACCGCGATCAACAGCTTGCGGTAAACACTGGCGGACTCGGCTTCAAGCATGTCGCCCTGGTACAGCCCGAGGCCTTCGGACCAGCTGGGCGAGTCGCCCGCCAGGTTCTTAACGGCGTTGAGCAACGGCAGCACGGCGAGGACGTCGCGCTGCGCCGGGCTCAGGTTCTGCACGGTCTGGCCCAGTGGCGCGACCTTTTGGTCGACCTGGGCGATATACGCCTGGTTGGCGCGGTAACTCACCCACCACAGGCCGCTGACCACCACGACCAGCGCCACGGTGGCGGCCAGCACACCGCGCGCAATCCATTTGCGCCGACGCTCGACCTTCGGGTTCACCCCGACCAGGCCACGCTCGGCAAACGCTACCGCAGTGAAGAGTTTTTCGATGAAATAACTGCGCCCGGTGCCACTCTGTCGCGCCAGGTGCTGGCGGTCCAGGTTCATGCTCTGGGCCATCGCACCGATCAGACGGTCAATCGGGCTGCCTTCCTGGGTACCGCTGGTAAAGTACACGCCGCGCAGCAACACGCGCTCTTCAAAGGCATTGGGTTTGAACACGCCTTCGAGGAAGCTTTGCAGGCAATCCTTCAACGCACCGAACTGCTGCGGGAAGCCGTAGATCAGGTCGCGCCGCGCGGGGTCGCGTTCCTGTTGCAGGCGCTCCACCAGGCGTTCGTTGAGGCGCTGCTCCAAGCCGGCGAACTCGCTTTGCAGATGCGCCAGCGGGCTGTCGGTGTTTTTGCCGTCGTCCAGGGCAAAGGTCATGCCCCACACCTGGGCGCGCTCTTCCTTGCTGAGGTTGTCGAAGAACTCCATGAAGCCCGGCACCAGGTCGAGCTTGGTCAGCATCAGGTAGATCGGGAAGCGCACGCCCAGTTGGGTGTACAGCTCCTGAATACGCAAGCGGATGGCGGCGGCATGGGCGGCGCGTTCGGGGTCGGTGCCCAGCAACAGGTCCGACAGGCTGATGGCGATAAAGGCGCCATCGATCGGGCGGCGCGAGCGCTGCTTTTTCAGCAGGTCGAGGAAGCCCAGCCACGCGGCTTTATCCACCGTGGAGTTGCTGTCCTGAGTGGTGTAGCGGCCGGCGGTGTCGAGCAACACGGCTTGATCGGTGAACCACCAGTCGCAGTTGCGCGTACCGCCGACGCCGCGCACGGCACCGGCGCCCAGCTGCGCAGCCAGCGGAAAATGCAGCCCGGAGTTGACCAGCGCCGTGGTCTTGCCCGAACCCGGCGGGCCGATGATCACGTACCACGGCAGCTCGTAGAGGTTGCGGCGTTCATCGCCACCCAGCTTGGCCTTTTTCAGCAGCGCCAGGGCCTCGTCCATGCGCTGGCGCAGGGTGGTGAGTTCTTCGGCGGTAGCGGTGCTGTTGGGGTCGGCCGGGGTTTGCGCGGCCAGGCTGCGCATCACTTCGGCGGCCTGGCGGCGGGCCTGGATGATGCGGAACACGCGGTAGGCAATCCATACCGCAAACACCAGAATGATCAGCGCCCAACGGCGCCCTTCCGGCACCAGCACATCGAGCAACGGCCCGACAAACCAGATGATCAGGCTCAGGGCGATCAGGCCCAGCACGGGGATCACCCAGCGAATCATGAAACTGAAAAACGCCTTCACTCGACGCCCTCCGCCAATACGGTGATTTCAACCCGACGATTGCGGGCACGGCCTTCGGCGGTGGCGTTGGTCGCCACCGGCTCGGTGTCGCTGCGGCCCTCGGCGCTGAAGCGGTCTGCCTGGCCGGTCTTGGCCGCGAGGATGTCCAGCACCGACTTGGCCCGCGCTTCGGACAGCGCCCAGTTGGACGGGAAACGCAGCGTGGCAATCGGGCGGTTGTCACTGTGCCCGGTCACCCGCACCTGGCCCTTGACCTTGCGGATGGCGTCGGCGATGCGCAGCATCAGCGGCTGGTAGTCATCGACGATGCTGGAGCTGGCGGACGCAAACAGCTCATCGCCACGGATGGTGACCACCGAACGGTCGACCGCATCTTCCACGGCAACGCGCCCCGCCTTTATGTCTTCCACCAGGAAGCCGGCCAGACGTGGGCGCTCGATGACTTTAGGCTGCGCCACCGGACGGTCGATGGCCTGCACCGGGATCTCACCCAGGGCATGGATATTCTTGAACACCGGCTCAGCATCCGACGCCAGCTTCAAACGCAAACCAAACAGCAACGCCAGCAGGAGCGCGACGCCGATGGCCACGGCGATCCACGGCGGCATGAATTGCGCCAGGCGATCACGGGCCACGGTCACGCCGCGCCAGTGCGGCGACAGCTCACGCTCGTGTTCACCACGCGCACTGCGAATGGCCGCGGCGGTGCGCTCGCGCAGGGCTTCCAAGTGGCTGCGACCGTCGTTCATCACGCGGTAGCGGCCTTCGAAACCCAGGCACATGCACAGGTACAACAACTCCAGCAGGTACAGGCGTTCCCGCGGGCTTTGCAGGCAGTGGTCGAGCAACTGGAAGACTTTTTCGCCACCCCAGGCTTCGTTGTGCACGGTGATCAGCAGGCTCTGCTTGCCCCAATCACTGGTGCTGCCCCAAGGCGTGCTCAATACCGCTTCATCCAGCGCGGTGCACAGCGCGTAACGGGCCAGCAGCACTTCGTTGCGGGCGATACCGGCCGCTTCGGCGCGCTCTTCGAACTGGCGCAAGTAAGCCAACAACTGTGCGCGCAGACTGGCCGGTGCCGGGTGGGCGATGGTGTTGCGCAGGCGCGTCAGCAGCGCCAGCAAGGGGCCGGCGGCGCTTTCCAGCGGGTTGAGGCCCTGGCTCTTGCCGGTGAGCATCGGCGCGGCCGGCATGGCCAGCGGCGAAGGTTCGGCACGCACCGGTTCCGGCGCCCGGCCACCCGGACGCGGCATGAACTGAGTGCGGTCATCATCATTGGGATGCATCGCGGATTATCCTCGGATCGCCCAGAAGGCCAGGTTCAAGCCCGGGAACTGCCCGGCGATATGGAAGGCAAAACCGCCGGAGTTGCCCAACTGTTGCCAGGCCTCGCTGCCGCGATCCAGCTCGTAATAGGTCGAGCCGGCGTGGTACGGCAGTTGGCGTGGCGCCACCGGCAGAGGCAACAGGCTGATGCCCGGCAGTTGCAGGTTGACCAGGTCGCGGATGTGCTCCACCGAGCCGACTTTGCTCTGCTGGCCGAAGCGCGCACGCAGGGTTTCACCGGGCACGTCGGCCCGCACCACGAGGATGAAGCTGGCGTTGTCGAGCAGGGTCTTGTCGGCCAGCATCGCCACGTGCACGCCGTAGGCTTTCTCGACAATCGGGATCGGCGTGGCCTTGCTGTCGATCAGCATCGACAGCGCTTCACGCAACGCCGCCATCACCGGGGCAAAGCTCAGGGCCAAGTCGTCGTGCTGGTACTGCGGGTATTCCTGCGGGCGACGGCCCGAGGTGGAGAAGGTCGAGAACTCGCCGGCCAGGCTGACCAACTCACTGAAGAAACGCTCCGGGTGCAGCGGGCTCAACTGGCTCAAATGCTGGATCAGCGGTTGGGCACGGTTGACCAGTTGCAGCAGCATGAAGTCGGCAATCTCCGACGCGCCACCGGCGCCCGAGGCAACTACGCGGCCAGCCAAGGCCTCGCCGCGCTGGTGCAGCAGGCCGAGCAGTTCACTGCGAAACGCCGTCAGCGGCTTGCTCGCGGCGACGTCCAGCACCGGCGGAATGTAAGTGTCGTCGAGCACCAGCGCACGGTCGGCGCGCTTTTCCTTGATGCGCACCAAGCCCACGGCGGCGTAATCGCTGATGCCATCCTGGGCAGTCAGCAGACGTAGGGCGCGGGAACCCACGGCCACCGGGGCGCGATTTTCGAACGGGGCGTTGTCGTCGCGCACTTCGCGGACCTGGCTCACGTAACGCGCCGCTTCCAGGGCTTCGCCTTCATCCACGGTATCGCGGGCGCCGGCACGCTTGAGCGGCAGCGCCAGGTACACCAGGCCGTCGCGCAGGTTGTCGTCAATATTCAACGGGCTCGGTGCCAGGTCGTCCTGGGGGATGTTGAACGGCGTACCGTCCGGCAGCAGGCCGCGCGCCGATACGATCGCCAGCTTGCCCTGGGCCAGCAGGCCCTGGTCGATCAGCAGCTCGGAAAACCCCCAGGCGCCGGCGGACAACGGGCGGCTGCGGGCGTCGATCAGGTTTTCCAGGTAACGGTCATGCTGCTGGAAGTGCTGCGTTCCGATGAACATGCCTTCCGACCAGACCACGCGATTGTTCCAGGACATGGGGGCTCCGATTGCTTCTTATTGGGCAGGGCTGGATGGGGTGACCACGACGTCGGCGCGCACGGCGCGTACATCGAGGCTGATCTGGTATTCGGTGTATTGGCGCGCGGGCACGTTGATCACCGTGCGCCATTGCGCACGGTCCAACTCGCGATAGCCCACCAAGAGCCCGATCTGGCGCGTGGACGGGTCGAGGTCGCGCTGGATGCTCAGTTGCTCGCCGGGTTGCACCATCACTTCGTCCTGGTCCAGCAGGTCCAGGCCCAGGGTCGATTGCGCCCGGTCAGCCAGGGCGAAGTAATCGGAACGGGCGAAGGTGGCGGCGTTTTTCAGTTCGAAGATGCGCACCCGCACCGGCGCGGCCTGGCCGTTGGCGCCGGGGTTAAGCCCGCTGATCGCGTGGAAGTGCAGCTCGACGGCGGCCGTATCCGCTTCAGCCTCGGCGGCGGTTTCGGGTTTGGCGGCGTCTTTGGCACACGCCGTCAGCAAAAGCAGTGTGGCAATTGCGAGTAAAAACCTGGGAATCATCCTGCGTCCTCAATGACGTACTTAGCTATCCGTTGATCCATGTGTCGCGGCGCGGTGTTACCGACGCTGTCGTGCGCTGTGCTCTTCGTAGGCTCGGCTGAATTCGCGGCCGAACAGGTCCTGGAAGTCTTCCTGGGCCTCGCGGGAAATATTGCTGTAGAGCTCGGTGAACTGCTGCCAGTACTGGGCCTGGCGCGAGCCATTGAAAATGCTCGACAGCCCGCCGGGCTTGCCCATGCGTTCCTCCAGCTGGGCCGGCTCAAAGCGACTGAGCAAGTGCTTGATCGCCGCTTCCACACCGGCCATCACCGCCAACTGGTGGGCACGCAGGTCGTTGAAACTGTCGCGCACGGCGAGATCCGGCGCCATAAACGCCTGGTTGCCGTGACGAAGCAAGAGCAGTAACGCTTCGTCGGCGTTCGGGGCGAATTTCAACGGGTTGTTTTCCGCTGGCTGGATCATCGTCTGCTGCATGCGGAACTCGCCCTTGAGGCTGGCGCGGGCACGCAACACGTCGATCAGGCCTTCGACCATCAGGCGGTAGCTGCGGCCGATGCTTTCCATCTGTGCCTCGGCCTGGGCTTTGTCCAGGCGCAGTTGGTCCAGGCCCGCGCCACGCAGGAAGGCTTGCAGCAGGTCGGGTTGTTGGCTGTCTGCCACGGGGAGCACGGGCTCGACCACGGGAGGCGGCTGGATGATCGGCGGTGGAGGTGGCGCCGGCGGCGCAGCGCTGGCAACAGGCGCAGGCGTATCGCCAAACAGGTCCCAGTCTTCGGGAATCACCGAGCCCGACACCGCGGGCGGCTCGGCCACGGGCACCACGACCGGCGCCGGTGGGCGAAAGTCGTGCTGCTCGGAAGGCACATGGTCCGGCACGGTCGGTGGCGGTACGGCGGTGGGGCTGAGGAAATCAAACAGGTCCGGCAGCGTGTCCATCGACGAAGCGCCCTGGAACTGCGGTGCAATCGCTGGCGTGGGGACTGGCGTGGGCTTGCTCACCACGGCGCCCATCAGCGCTTCAAAGCTGTTCGGTGAATCGCCGGCAAAGGCCTGGCTATCAACGGCTTGCACATTGAAGTCGATACGCGCCTGGATCTCGTAATCGCCGATACGGATCAGCTCGCCGTCTTGCAGTGGCTCGCTATTACCCCGGCGCATACGAATACCGGCGTTCACCAACTCCACACCGTTAGTGCTGTTATCGGTTAAATAATAACGGCCATCTTTGTATTGAATAACGCAGTGTTGCGAAGACACCAACCGCTCAGGATCAGGCAATACCCAGTCATTATCCGAGCTGCGGCCGATAGCCATCGCGCCCTGATTCATGGACTTTTCCGAGCACTGCCCAGGGGTAATCTTGTGATAACTAGTGATAGTCAAACACAGCGACATCTTGCCTCCTTGCTGATACTTCGCGCGCGGTCGACTCCCAGGACAACGGTTCCCGAGAATCCCCATCAGGTCGTGCAATCGACCCTCTACAACCTGCTTTTCCAGCATGATCGCTGATCTTAACTGGGCTCTATGACAAAAATCCTGTCCCGGTGCGTCGTTCGACCCACCAGTCGCGCAGGTTGTTAAGCACCGCACATCTGTCACAGAGGGCGAATAGCTTACCTTGACAAGGCCTAACTACTACACCAAAAATGCACAACTTCTTGAATACCAGTGATGGCACATTAGTGGCATCTTGCATATATGACCAAGAAAACATGCAAAGTTCCTCGCGCAACTAATGCATGAATTGCCCGCCATCTAACGGGCCGATAGGGAGATCGATTTCAGTGGATGTGCCGTTGCTGCTCACCGCCGTTTCCGCGACTTCGCCATGTGGCGAAGACATGGAATATGACGCGCAATTTTTGCAATTGGAGCGTGATGCCAAGGGCCAACCCGAGCGCAGCATGGGCGACGCCATCCTGCCCGCCGAGCCGCCGGAATGGCGCAGCATCCAGCAGCAAAGCCTCGATCTGCTGGCGCGCAGCAAAGACCTGCGCATCACCCATTTCCTGCTGCAAAGCGCCCTCGCCCTCCAAGGCGTGACCGGCCTGGCCGAAGCGCTGACGCTGATCGACGCCCTGCTGCGCGATTACTGGGCCGACCTGCATCCGCGCCTGGACGCCGACGACGATAACGACCCCACCGTACGTATCAACGCCCTCACCGGCCTGACCTGCGACACCAACATTCGCTTGCTGCGCGAAAGCATCCTCACCCGCTCACGCACCTTCGGCCCCGTGACCCTGCGCGCGGCGCTCAACGCCAGCGGCCTGTTGAGCTTCCCCGACGAACAACTCGGCGCCCAGCAACTCACCGCCGCGTTCCTCGACAGCGACCCCGAGCAACTGCAAGCCACCCGTGACGCCCTGATTGCGGCGCGTGCGGCGTGTGAAGCCATCGAACAACACGTCAACGACCAGGTCGGTTCCGCCCAGGGCGTGGACCTGAGTGCCTTGAAGCAACCGCTCAAGCAGGCGTTGCAGATACTCAATCAAGCGGTGCCAGGCACCGCCGGCAGCAGCGAACCCGAGGCCGTCAGTGACGACAATGCCCCCTCGGTCGACTTCGCCGCCGCCCCCGCAGCACCGCGCCCCGTTGGCGATATCGCCAGCCGCGACGATGTGCTGCGCAGCCTCGACAAGATCCTTGCGTACTACACCCGGCACGAGCCTTCGAGCCCGCTGCCGGTGCTGTTGAACCGGGCGAAGAATCTGGTGCACGCCGACTTTGCGGCCATCGTGCGCAATCTGATTCCCGACGGCATGTCCCAATTTGAAAACCTGCGTGGCCCGGACGGCGAGTAAGCCGCCCGACTGTGCAGTAACAACACCGTCGCTCAAGCGACCAGGAGCAGCAACGTGGCGAAGCAAAGTTCTCAGAAATTCATCGCGCGCAACCGCGCGCCTCGAGTGCAGATCGAGTACGACGTCGAGCTCTACGGCGCCGAGAAAAAGGTCCAGCTGCCCTTCGTGATGGGTGTGATGGCCGACCTCGCCGGCAAGCCTGCCGAGCCGTTGGCGCCGGTGGCCGACCGCAAGTTCCTTGAAGTGGACGTCGATAACTTCGACTCGCGCCTCAAGGCCATGCAGCCGCGCGTAGCGTTCCACGTACCGAACGAACTGACCGGCGAAGGCAACCTGAGCCTGGACATCACCTTCGAAAGCATGGACGACTTCAGCCCGGCCGCCGTGGCCCGCAAGGTCGATTCGCTGAACCAACTGCTCGAAGCCCGCACCCAGCTGGCCAACCTGCTGACCTACATGGACGGCAAGACGGGCGCTGAAGAAATTATCATGAAGGCGATCAAGGACCCGGCACTGCTCCAGGCACTTGCCAGCGCGCCCAAGCCTGCAGGGGACCAGTAATCATGACTGACAATACCGCCCGCGAAGGCACCCAGATCCTGGGTACCCAGACCGAAGAAGCCAGCGAGTTCGCGAACCTGCTGCTGCAAGAATTCAAGCCCAAGACCGAGCGTGCCCGCGAAGCCGTGGAAACCGCCGTGCGCACCTTGGCCGAACAGGCCCTGGCGCAAACCGACCTGGTGTCCAATGACGCGATCAAGTCGATCGAATCGATCATTGCCGCCATCGACGCCAAGCTGACCGCCCAGGTCAACCAGATCATCCACCACCCGGATTTCCAGCAGCTGGAAAGCGCCTGGCGTGGCCTGCACTACTTGGTCAACAACACCGAAAGCGATGAGCAGCTGAAGATCCGCGTGCTCAACATCTCCAAGCCGGACCTGCACAAGACCCTGAAGAAATTCAAGGGCACCGCGTGGGACCAGAGCCCGATCTTCAAGAAGATGTACGAAGAAGAATACGGCCAGTTCGGCGGCGAGCCGTACGGCTGCCTGGTGGGCGACTACTACTTCGACCAGTCGCCACCCGACGTGGAGCTGCTGGGCGAGCTGTCGAAAGTCTGCGCCGCCATGCACTCCCCGTTCATCGCTGCGGCATCGCCGACCGTGATGGGCATGGGCTCGTGGCAGGAGCTGTCGAACCCGCGCGACCTGACCAAGATCTTCACCACCCCGGAATACGCAGGCTGGCGCTCGCTGCGTGAATCGGAAGACTCGCGCTACATCGGCCTGACCATGCCGCGCTTCCTCGCGCGCCTGCCGTACGGCGCCAAGACTGACCCGGTGGAAGCCTTCGCCTTCGAAGAAAACACCGACGGTGCCGACAGCTCCAAGTACACCTGGGCCAACGCCGCGTACGCGATGGCTGTGAACATCAACCGTTCGTTCAAGCACTACGGCTGGTGCTCGCGCATCCGTGGTATCGAGTCCGGCGGCGAAGTGGAAAACCTGCCGGCGCACACGTTCCCTACCGATGACGGTGGCGTGGACATGAAGTGCCCGACCGAAATCGCCATCAGCGACCGCCGTGAAGCGGAACTGGCGAAGAACGGTTTCATGCCTCTGCTGCACAAGAAAAACACCGACTTCGCCGCGTTCATTGGCGCGCAGTCGCTGCAGAAACCGGCCGAATACGATGACCCGGACGCCACCGCCAACGCCAACCTGGCCGCGCGCCTGCCGTACCTGTTCGCCACCTGCCGTTTCGCCCACTACTTGAAGTGCATCGTGCGCGACAAGATCGGCTCCTTCAAAGAGAAGGACGAGATGCAGCGCTGGTTGCAGGACTGGATCCTCAACTACGTGGACGGTGACCCGGCGCACTCCACCGAAACCACCAAGGCCCAGCACCCATTGGCGGCTGCCGAAGTGATCGTGGAAGAAGTCGAAGGCAACCCGGGGTACTACAACTCCAAGTTCTACCTGCGCCCGCACTACCAGCTCGAAGGGCTGACCGTGTCGCTGCGCCTGGTATCGAAACTGCCTTCGGCGAAAAGCGCGTAAGTAACTCGCTCTTCTGTGGGAAGGGTCTTGCCCGCTCCCACAGAGAAGCACTGCCCTTTTGGGCATAACCAAATTCAGTGGCTGAGTCCACACAGGGAGAAAACATGGCTGTTGATATTTTCATCAAGATCGGCGACATCAAGGGCGAGTCCATGGACAAGGCCCACAAAGACGAGATCGACGTGCTGAACTGGAGCTGGGGCATGGCCCAGTCCGGCAACATGCACGTGGGCGGTGGCGGCGGCGCGGGCAAGGTGAATATCCAGGACCTGTCGCTGACCAAGTACGTCGACAAGGCTTCGCCGAACCTGATGATGCACTGCGCCAGCGGCAAGCACATCGACAAGGTCAAGCTGACCGTGCGCAAGGCCGGCGGTGAAAGCCAGGTCGAGTACATGGTGATCAACCTGGAAGAAGTGCTGGTCACCTCGCTGAGCACCGGCGGTTCGGGTGGCGATGACCGCCTGACCGAAAACGTCACCCTGAACTTTGCCCAAGTGATGGTCGACTACCAGCCGCAGAAAGCCGACGGCACCAAAGACGGCGGCGCGATCAAGTTTGGCTGGAACATCCGTTCCAACACCAAGCGCTGATAGCTCTGGTGGCCGTGGTTCCCCACCACGGCCCCAGAAACCTGCCCCGCTCAACAACTGTCCCTCTCACAACCCGTCCGTGGAGCTGCTTTGGTGGTAACTGAAATCGCTTCCCGCGACCGTCTGCAACCGTCCCTGCTGGACCGGCTGACCGACGACGACCCAACCAATCCCAAGGAAAGCGCCGACAAACGCGTGCTGTCCCTGACCCAATTGAAAGCCTCGGTGCTGCGTGACCTGGCGTGGCTGCTCAACACCACGTCGTTGCTCGATGCCGATGCCACGCTGCACACCCCGGCCGGTACGTCGGTGGTCAATTACGGCCTGCCGGCGCTGGCGGGCAACAGTGTTTCCAGTGTCGACATCAAGGCCCTGGAAGCGCTGATCTACCAGGCCATCGCCACCTTTGAACCGCGCATCCTGCGCCATACCCTGCGGGTCAAAGCCCGTGTCGGCCATGGCGAGATGAATCACAACGCCCTGAGCTTCGAGATCGAAGGCGACCTGTGGGCGCAGCCGGTGCCGTTGCGCCTATTGCTGCAAACCGACCTCGACCTGGAATCCGGCCATGTGCGTGTGGTGAATGCCGACCAGCGGAGGCGCCCATGAACCCGCGCCTGCTGGAGCTGTACAACCAGGAACTGCACCACGTGCGCGAAAGCGCCGCCGAGTTCGCCAAGGAATACCCGAAGATCGCCAGTCGGCTGACCCTGTCCGGTATGGACTGCGCCGACCCGTACGTCGAACGCCTGCTTGAAGGGTTTGCCTACCTCACGGCCCGCGTGCAGCTCAAGCTCGATGCCGAGTACCCGACCTTCACCCATAACCTGCTGGAAATCGCCTACCCGCACTACCTGGCGCCGACGCCGTCGATGACCGTGGTGCAATTGCAGACCGACCCGGATGAAGGCTCCCTGGCCAGCGGTTTCCCGCTGCCCCGCGACACGGTATTGCGTGCCGCCCTCGGTCGTGAAACCCAGACCTGCTGCGAGTACCGCACCGCGCACCCGGTGACGTTGTGGCCGTTGCAGGTCAGCAGCGCCGAGTATTTCGGCAACCCCGCCGCCGTGCTGGGCCGCCTGGCCGCCAGTGAACCGAAAGCCAAGGCCGGCCTGCGCCTGACCCTGCGCACCGGCGCCGAATTGCCTTTCAACAGCCTCGACCTGGATAACCTGCCGCTGTACCTCAGCGGTGCCGACGAGCAACCGTTCCGCCTTTACGAGCAGTTGTTGGGCAACGCCTGCGCGGTGTTTGCACGCAAGCCCGGCGGTGACTGGGTAGAACGCCTGCCGCAGGACGCATTGCGCTCCCGTGGTTTTGACGATGCCGACGCCGCCATGCCGGTTGTCGCGCGGGCCTTCCAGGGCTATCGCCTGTTGCAGGAATACTTCGCCCTGCCCCACCGCTACCTGTTCGTCGAGTTCGCCGAGCTGAGCCGTGCGGTCAAGCGTTGCGACGGTCAGGAGTTGGAACTGATCGTGTTGTTCGACCGCCACGAACCGAGCTTGGAAGGCAGCGTCGGCGCCGCGCAGTTCCTGCCGTTCTGCACGCCGGCGATCAACCTGTTTCCCAAGCGCGTAGACCGTATTCACCTGTCCGACCGGGTCAGCGAGCACCATGTGATCGCCGACCGCACGCGGCCGATGGATTTCGAGATTCATTCGTTGAGCGGCATCACGGGCCATGGCACCGGGCCGGAACAACCCTTTTTACCGTTTTATGCGGTGCGCGACCCGTCGCGCTATGGCCGCGACCAGGCCTATTACACCGTGCGCCGTGAACCACGCGTGCTGTCCAGCGACCAGCGCCGCAACGGCCCGCGCTCCACGTACGTGGGCAGTGAAACCTTTGTCAACCTGGTGGACAGCGGGCAAGCGCCCTACCGCCACGACCTGCGCCAGCTCGGCGTGACCGCGCTGTGCACCAACCGCGACCTGCCCTTGTTCATGAGCGTGGGCAACGGCAAGACCGACTTCACCCTGGCCGACAGCGCGCCGGTATTGGCCGTGCGCTGCGTCGCCGGCCCGAGTCGCCCGCGCCCCAGCCATGCCCATGACGCCAAGGCGTGGCGCTTGATCAGCCAACTGTCGCTCAACTACCTGTCGTTGAGCGAACAGGGCCAGGGCGCCGGCGCCTTGCGTGAATTGCTGCGCCTGTACGGCGACAGCAACGACGCGGCGCTGCAATTGCAGATCGAAGGCTTGCGCGAGGTCAGCAGCAAAGCGGTGACCCGCCGCCTGCCGATGCCCGGCCCGATCGTGTTTGGGCGCGGCCTGGAGATCACACTGGAATTCGATGAAAACGCGTTTCGCGGCACCGGCGTATTCCTGCTCGGTGCGGTGCTGGAACGCTTCCTGGCACGCTACGTGTCGATCAACAGTTTTACCGAGACGGTGATCCGTACCACCGAACGCGGCGAGATCATGCGATGGAAAGCCAAGCCCGGACGTCGTCCGACCCTGTGAGTACCCTGGATGCGATGCATCAGGCACCCTGGGAATACGATTTCTTCCAGGCGTTGCGGCGTATCGAGTGCGAATCGCCGGAACTGCCGCGCCTGGGCCATTCCCTGCGCCTGGCGGATGACCCGCTGCGCCTGGGTCAGCAGGCGGATTGCACCTTTGCCCCGGCCACGTTGGCGTCGGTCGACCCCGGTGGCGACGGCAAGCCGGCGCGGCTGGAGCAGTTCTTCTTCGGCCTTGGCGGCCCCAACGGCCCGCTGCCGCTGCATATCACCGAATATGTACGCGAGCGCCAGCGCAACAATGCCGACAGCACCAGCAAACACTTCCTGGATGTGTTCCACCATCGCCTACTGAGCCTGTTTTACCGAGCCTGGGCCGAGGCGCGGCCGACGGTCAGCCATGACCGCCCGGACGATGACTATTGGTCTGCGCGCCTCGCCGCACTGAGTGGTCGCGGCATGCCGAGCCTGCTGAATCAGGGGCTCATCCCGGATGCCGCGAAGCTGCATTACAGCGGCCACCTCTCGGCGCAAACCCGCTACCCGGACGGCTTGAAAGCCATTCTCGGCGAGTACTTCGGCCTGCCGGTGGCGATCGAAGAGTACGTCGGCCAATGGCTCGGGCTGCCCGAACGCAGCCGCGTGGGCGTGAGCGCCAACCGCCTCGGCGTGGACTTTTGCCTGGGCAGCTTCGTGTGGGATCGCCAGCACAAATTCCGTATCCGCCTGGGCCCCCTCACGCTGGATGACTACATGGGCATGCTGCCCGGCCACCAACCGTTCAACGAGCTGGTGGCGTGGGTGGCCGAGTACCTGGGCCATGAACTGGACTGGGACTTGAACCTGGTTCTGCAACAAGCCGAAGTGCCAGCGCTGCAACTCAACGGCCAGTTCCGCCTGGGCTTCAACACCTGGCTCGGTAAACCCGAGCATGACGCCAACGACCTAATCCTGGCCCGGCACTACGCCGACCACGCCACCACCTCAAGGAATCCAGAGCATGGGTGAAATCAGTCGCGCCGCACTGTTCGGCAAACTCAACAGCGTGGCCTACAAGGCCATCGAAGCCGCCACGGTGTTCTGCAAACTGCGGGGCAACCCGTATGTGGAGCTTGCCCACTGGTTTCACCAGTTGCTGCAACTGCAGGACTCGGACCTGCACCGCATCATCCGCCAGTTCAACGTCGAGCCGGCGCGCCTGGCCCGCGACCTGACTGAAGCCCTGGACCGCCTGCCACGCGGCTCGACCTCGATCACCGACCTGTCCTCCCATGTGGAAGAAGCGGTGGAGCGCGGCTGGGTCTACGGCAGCCTGATGTTCGGCGAAAGCCAAGTACGCACCGGTTATCTGGTGCTCGGCATTCTCAAGACCCCGAGCCTGCGCCATGCGCTGCTGGGCTTGTCTTCCGAGTTCGACAAGATCAAGGCCGAGGCCCTGAGCGAGCGCTTTGATGAATACGTGGGCGACTCGCCGGAAAACGCGCTGAGCGCCAGCGACGGTTTCAACGCCGGCGCCGTGCCGGGCGAAGCCAGCGGTGCCATGGCGCCCAGTGCGATGGGCAAACAGGAAGCGCTCAAGCGCTTCACCGTTGACCTGACCGAACAGGCCCGCAGCGGCAAGCTCGACCCGATCGTGGGTCGTGATGAGGAGATCCGCCAACTGGTCGACATCCTCATGCGCCGCCGCCAGAACAACCCGATCCTCACCGGTGAAGCCGGGGTGGGCAAGACCGCCGTGGTCGAAGGTTTCGCCCTGCGTATCGTCGCCGGTGACGTGCCACCCGCGCTCAAAGATGTGGAACTGCGCAGCCTCGACGTGGGCCTGCTGCAAGCCGGCGCCAGCATGAAAGGCGAATTCGAACAGCGCCTGCGCCAGGTCATTGAAGACGTCCAGGCCTCACCCAAGCCGATCATCCTGTTTATCGACGAAGCCCACACCCTGGTGGGTGCCGGTGGCGCCGCCGGCACCGGTGACGCAGCCAACCTGCTCAAGCCTGCATTGGCGCGTGGCACCCTGCGTACTGTGGCCGCCACCACCTGGGCCGAGTACAAGAAGCACATCGAGAAAGACCCGGCCCTGACGCGCCGTTTCCAGGTGGTGCAAGTCGCCGAACCGTCGGAAGACAAAGCGCTGCTGATGATGCGTGGCGTGGCGTCGACCATGGAAAAACACCACCAGGTGCAGATCCTCGACGAAGCCCTGGAAGCCTCGGTGAAGCTGTCCCACCGCTACATCCCGGCGCGCCAGTTGCCGGACAAATCCGTAAGCCTGCTGGACACCGCTTGCGCCCGCGTCGCCATCAGCCTGCACGCGGTGCCGGCCGAAGTGGACGACAGCCGCCGCCGCATCGAAGCCCTGGAAACCGAGCTGCAGATCATCGCTCGCGAGCATGCCATTGGTATCGCGATTGGCGCGCGTCAAACCAATAGCGAAGCACTGTTGAGCGCTGAACGTGAGCGCCTGGCGACGCTGGAAAGCCGCTGGGCCGAAGAGAAAGCGCTGGTGGACGAACTGCTCGCTACCCGCGCGACCTTGCGCGAAAAAGCCGGCGCCGTAGACAGTGGCGACGACGCTTTGCGCGAGCAACTGGTCGACCTGCAACAACGCCTCAGCGCGCTGCAAGGTGAAACCCCGCTGATCCTGCCGACGGTGGACTACCAGGCCGTGGCCTCGGTGGTCGCCGACTGGACCGGCATCCCGGTGGGCCGCATGGCGCGCAATGAGCTGGAGACGGTGCTCAACCTCGACCAGCACCTGAAGAAACGCATCATCGGCCAGGACCACGCCCTGCAGATGATCGCCAAGCGCATCCAGACGTCCCGCGCCGGTCTCGACAACCCGAGCAAGCCGATTGGCGTGTTCATGCTGGCCGGCACCTCGGGCGTGGGCAAGACCGAAACCGCCCTGGCCCTGGCCGAAGCCATGTACGGCGGCGAGCAGAACGTCATCACCATCAACATGAGCGAATTCCAGGAAGCCCACACGGTGTCGACCCTCAAGGGCGCGCCTCCGGGCTATATCGGCTACGGCGAAGGCGGCGTGCTGACCGAAGCCGTGCGGCGCAAACCCTACAGCGTGGTACTGCTGGACGAGGTGGAGAAAGCCCACCCGGACGTGCATGAAATCTTCTTCCAGGTGTTCGACAAGGGCGTGATGGAAGACGGCGAAGGCCGGGTGATCGACTTCAAGAACACCCTGATCCTGCTGACCACCAACGCCGGTACCGAGCTGATTTCCCAGGTGTGCAAAGACCCGGCGAACATCCCTGAGCCGGAAGAAATCGCCAAGGCCCTGCGCCAGCCGCTGCTGGAGATCTTTCCGCCGGCACTGCTCGGCCGCCTAGTGACCATTCCGTACTACCCGCTGAGCGATGAGATGCTCAAGGCGATCACCCGCCTGCAACTGGGTCGCATCAAGAAGCGCGTGGAGACGACCCACAAGGTTGCCTTCGACTACGACGACGCGGTGGTCGACCTGATCGTCTCGCGTTGCACCGAAACCGAAAGCGGCGGGCGCATGATCGACACCATTCTTACCAACAGCCTGCTGCCGGACATGAGCCGTGAGTTCCTCACGCGCATGCTCGAAGGCAAGGCGATGGCGGGTGTACGCATCAGCAGCCGGGATAATGAATTGCACTACGACTTCAGCGACGCAGATTGACCTGACGGAACACAATCAAAATGTGGGAGGGGGCTTGCCCCCGATAGCAGTGTGTCAGTTGATGCATTCGGTGACTGATTCACCGCCATCGGGGGCAAGTCCCCTCCCACACTTGAACCGGTTCCTTCAGTTACTTAGTCATTTACGGGACAACCGATGCTTTTTAACCAAGCCTCACGCCTGGCCAAGATCACCAGCCCCCTGGGGCCGGATGTGCTGCTGCTCAATGAAATGGGCGGCGGCGAAGAGCTGGGGCGGCTGTTCAACTATGAGCTGCAACTGACGTCCCTGGACGCCAACATCGACCTCAACCAGTTGCTCGGCAAACCCATGAGCGTGGGCCTGCAACTGGCGGACGGCGGTGAGCGGCACTTCCACGGTATCGTCGCGCGCTGCAGCCAGAACATCGACCAGGGCCAGTTCGCCAGTTACCAGGTGACGTTGCGCCCGTGGCTGTGGCTGCTCAGCCGTACCTCGGACTGCCGGATTTTCCAGAACCTGAGCATCCCGCAGATCATCAAGCAGGTGTTCCGCGACCTGGGGTTTTCCGACTTCGAAGACGCCCTGAGCCGGCCGTACCGCGAGTGGGAATACTGCGTGCAGTACCGCGAGACCAGTTTCGACTTCGTCAGCCGCTTGATGGAACAGGAAGGCATCTACTACTTCTTCCGCCATGAACAGGACCGCCATGTGCTGGTGCTGGCTGACGCCTACGGTGCCCACACCACCGTGCCGGGCTACGCATCCATCCCGTATTACCCCAAGGACGAGCAGCAGCGCGAACGCGACCACATGCACAACTGGCACCTGGCGCAAGAGGTGCAGCCCGGCTCGCTGGAGCTCAACGACTACGACTTCCAGCGCCCCAGCGCGAGCATCGACGTGCGCTCGGCCATGCCGCGCCCGCACACCGCCGGCGACTACCCGCTGTACGACTACCCCGGCACCTACGTGCAAAGCGCCGACGGCGAACACTACGCCCGCACCCGCATCGAAGCCCTGCAGACCCTGCATGAACAGATCGAGTTCAGCGGCAACGCGCGTGGCCTGGGTTCGGGGCATTTGTTCAGCCTCACCGGCTTCAGCCGCCAGGACCAGAACCGCGAATACCTGATCGTCGGCATTCGCTATTACATCGTCCAGGAAAGCCTGGAAAGCGGCGGCGGTTCGGGCGGCGCGCAGTTCGAAAGCAGCCTGACCTGCATCGACGCCCAGCAGAGCTTCCGCCCGTTGGCCAGCACCCACCGCCCTATCGTCAAAGGCCCGCAGACCGCGCTGGTGGTCGGGCCCAAGGGCGAGGAAATCTGGACCGACCAGTATGGCCGCGTGAAGGTGCACTTCTACTGGGACCGCCACGACCAATCCAACGAGAACAGCTCCTGCTGGATTCGTGTGTCGCAATCCTGGGCCGGCAAGAACTGGGGCTCGATGCAGATTCCCCGGATCGGCCAGGAAGTGATTGTGAGCTTCCTTGAAGGTGACCCCGACCGGCCGATCGTCACCGGGCGGGTCTACAACGCCGAGCAGACGGTGCCCTACGACCTGCCGGAGAACGCTACCCAGAGCGGTATGAAGAGTCGATCCAGCAAGGGCGGCACGCCGGCCAACTTCAATGAAATCCGCATGGAGGACAAGAAGGGGTTGGAGCAGTTGTATATCCATGCTGAGCGGAATCAGGACATTGTCGTCGAAGTCGACGAAAGCCATTCCGTGGGGCATGACCGGAATAAGAGCATTGGGCATGACGAGACGGTGACCATCGGCAATAACCGTACGCGCATCGTCAAACAGGAGGATGTGCTCGTAGTAGGCCAGCGCAAGACCGACAGCATCAGCCAGAGCTATGTGATCGAAGTGGGTGAAAACCTGCGACTGGTGTGCGGCGAAAGCATCCTGGAGTTGAACGCCAGCGGGCAGATCAACCTCACCGGGGTGAACATCAGTTTTTATGCCAGCGGTGATGCCGAGTTCAACACCAAGGGCGTACTGCATCTGAACAATGGCAACGGCCCGGGTGCCAGCCCCGAGGGCCAAGGCATCAAAAAAAGCATCGACGCGAATGTCAAAGCCTCCTTCCCCCCGCCTAAAAGCTCCTGACGAGACCTGTTTGCCATGACGTACCGGATCAACGAATTCCAGTTTCAACTGCCGGCCGGCGAGTTGCAGGACGCAACGATCAATATCCTCAAGTTCCCTGAATTGGGCACGTCCCTGATCGTCAGCCGCAGCCTGCTCGCCGAGGGTGAAACCCTGCACAGCAACTTCAATGACCAACTCCAGCGCCTGGAAAAACAGGTGCAGGATTTGCGCTATCAACCGGGTGTGGACGTGCGCCTAGGCGCGGCTCAAGAAGTGGAAGGCATTGAGCTGCGCAGCCAGTTCAACAAGGGCAATGACAAGGTGTTCCAGTATCAATTGGCGCTGGTGCTGCCGGGTACGCGCAAGATGCTTGCGTTGAGTTATGTGAAGGCTGACAAGCTTGGGGACGCCGAGGCGGCGCACTGGTCGACGATCAAGAGCTCGCTCGTGTTCGACGTCCTCCAGTGAAGCGGCCTTTGCATGTCTGACGCACTGCTCTGGGCCGCGCGCCTGGGCGATGGGCTGTCCCACACCTCTGTCATGGCGGACATCCTCGGCGGCGTGCTGGAAGTGGCGGCTAACGTGGCGATTACCGCGCTGGCAACCGCCGCGGTGGTGGCGGCTACCGGCATTACCGTCGCGACTGGTGGACTGGGGGCCTGCGTGCTGGGGGCGGTAGTCGGCGTTATCGTCGGCATCGCCATGAGCAAGACCGGGGCCGACAAGGGGTTGAGCGCCATGTGCGAGGGAATCGGCAACGCGCTGTTCCCTCCCTCGGTCATGGCCACAATCCTCAGCGGGTCCACCGACACACTGATCAACGCCTTGCCCGCTGCGCGCGCGGCCGGCGTCGTGCCCTCCCACGTTGCACCTGCGGGCACCGAAACCGAAACAACGCCGCCAGCACCGGAACACAGCGAAGAGCCCGGCTACCTGGACATGGCCAAAGGGTTCTTTACGCAAATGTGGCGCCCCACCGTCGCCACGCCAGCGCCCGGTGCAGTCCCTAAACCGCTGGACGTGGTGACCTGCACAAAACACCCGCCGATGCCGCCGCAGTTTCTGGCCGAAGGCTCGGAAAAGGTCACGGTCAACGGTCAACCGGCGGTACGCAGCGGTGACCGGAGCACCTGCGACGCCACCGTGGTGTCGTCGGGGCTGATTTCGCCCAATGTGACGATCGGCGGGGGCTCAGTGGTGGTGCGCGAGATCCGCAGCGGCAAGACGCCGGGCGTTGGCCTGGCCGTCACCGCGCTGATGATGCTCAAGGGGGGTAAAGGCAAGTTCCTCAGCAACCTTCCCTGCATGCTGCTGGCAGGCGTCAATTCGTTTGTGGTCAGTCAGGCCATGGGCGCGCTGGCCAACGCCGCCATGGGCTCTTCCAACCCGGTGCACGCGAGCACGGGGGCCAAAGTGCTGGGCGGCCCCGAGGAGCTGGATTTCGCCTTGCCCGGGATCATGCCCATCGACTGGCAGCGCTTCTACAACAGCCGGGACGAACGCCGCGATGGCTTGTTTGGTGCCGGCTGGAGTGTGCCCTATGAAGTCAGCGTGCAGCTGCTGCCTCACCCTGAAGGGGGCGACTACGCGTTGTACACCGACGAGCAGGGTCGACGTATCGACATGGGTTCGATCCCTTTGGGGGGTGCCGTGTTCAGCGCTGGCGAAGGCCTCAGCGTCAAGCGTCATTTGAGTGGCCAGTGGCTGATCGAAAGCGCAGACGGCTTGTACCGGCTATTCGATCCGGCGCCACAGGACGCATCGTTGCTACGCCTGAGCCAACTGGGAGATCGCAACGACAACCGAATCCACCTCGACTATGACGACGATGGTCGCCTGCTGGGCCTGCGTGACACCTTTGGCCTGGTCAGGGTCGAGCTGACGTACGACAACACTTGGCCCCATCGCATCAGCCGAATCGAACGCCTGTACCCCGACCAACACCGTGAAGTCCTGATGCATTACGCCTACGACGCCCGTGGCGACCTGGCCTCTGTACGCCAGTCCGACGGGCACGTGAAGCGCCGTTTTGCCTATGATGCCGGGCAGCGCATGGTCGAGCATCAATTGCCCACCGGCCTGCGTTGCTTCTATCAGTGGGCCAAGGTTGACGACCTTGAATGGCGTGTTGTCCGGCATTGGACGGAGGCCGGGGACACCTACACATTCGACTATGCGTTGGATACAGGCATCACCCGTATCACCGACGGGCTGGCGCGCGTCAGCATTCGACACTGGGATGAGCGACACCAGATCATCGCGTCCACCGATGCACTGGGGCGAACCTGGGCCTTCCGGTGGAATGATGATAGCCAACTGCTGGGCGCAACCGACCCTCTCGGTGGGCATTATCAGTTCAGCTACGACGATGCCGGCAACCTGACTGAGACCCTCGACCCCCTGGGGCGCAGTGAATCGACCTTGTGGCTGGAGCACTGGGCGCTGCCACTGGCGGAGACCGATGCCGCTGGCAATACCTGGCAGTACGATTACGACTCGCGGGGCAACTGCATTCGCGAAACCGACCCACTGGGCAACCGCACGGTCTATCACTATGACGGACACGGCCAAGTCAGGGAGATCATCGACGCCAGCGGCAAGCGCAAGACCTTGCGCTGGTCCCCACTGGGTCAATTGAGCGAGCACACCGACTGTACGGGCCTTATCACCCGTTTGAGCTACTGCAAGCGAGGCTTGCTGCTGGTCAGTACCGACGCGCTCGGGGAACGCACCACCTTCAAGTATGACGACCAGGGCCGACTGATCAGCAAGCAGTTGCCCGATGGGCGCAGCGAGCACTATCAGCGTGACGCCAGCGGCCAGTTGATCGGCTACAGCGACCCTGCCGGCCACACCACGCGCTTCGAGCATTCGTCGAACGGCCAGTTGCGCCAGCGCATCGACGCCCATGGCCGCCGTGTGGAGCTGAGCCATGACGTCTATGGCCGCCTGCACAGCCTGACCAACGAAAATGGTGAGCACTACCGATTCGACTGGGACGACGGTGATCGCCTGACCCTCGAACAGCGCCTGGACGGCTGTCGAAAACGGTACACGTACGACCCGCTGGACAATGTCACACAGGTAGAAACCCTCGCATCGTCCGACGCCGAGCCCGCCATCATTCATGATCTGGAGCGGGATGCAGCAGGCCGGCTGATCGCCAAGCGCACCGTAGATGGTTGCACGACGTACCGCTACGATGAACTCGACCAAGTCACAGCCATCACCTTTACAGGGCACGATGGCGAGCAGCAAACCCTGGGCTTCGGTTATGACGCCCTCGGTCAGCTGACCCTCGAACAAAGCGCCGCCGGTTGCCTGGAGCATCTCTACGACGAATTGGGCAACCTGACCCAGACCCGACTTCCCGACGGCCGCTGGCTCAACCGCCTGCGCTACGGTAGCGGGCACTTGCATCAGGTCAACCTGGATGGGCAGGTCATCAGTGACTTCGAGCGGGACCGTCTGCACCGCGAAGTGCTGCGCACCCAGGGCCGTATCAGTACGCGTAGCGAATATGACCGCAGTGGACGTCTGCGTGCCCGCCAGCGCCGCCAACCGGACCACTCGCTGTTACATCCGCCGGCGCAGACACGCTTGGGCTATGACGACAGCGACCAACTGGTCGAACGCTACGACAGCCAGCCCGGCGCGGCACACCGCCAACTGCTGCATTACGACGCTACCGGCCGCATTCTGGCTAGCCAGGACAACCTCCTGGGCCAACGGGAAGTCTTCCGCTACGACCCGGCGGCTAACCTGCTGGACGGCTCAGGACAGGTCGCCAACAACCGATTGCTGACCTACCAGGACAAACATTACCGCTATGACGGTTTTGGCCGGATGGTTGAAAAGCGCAGCCTTCGGCGCGGCACCCAACGCTTCAGCTACGACGCGGAGCAACGGCTGGCACAGGTGCACAACGATGACGGTTCCTGGGTCATCATGACCTATGACCCGCTGGGCCGGCGCACCGCCAAGACCACCTACGACCGCAACGGTGTGCAGCGGAGCCAGACACGTTTCACTTGGGACGCGCTGCAACTCGTGCAGGAGCACTGCAATCAGCAGACCAGCCTCTATATCTATGCCGACGAGGGCTACGAACCACTGGCCCGTATCGATGGCACAGGTGACCTGCAAAAAATCCGCTACTACCACAACGACCTCAACGGTTTGCCCGAACGCCTCACCGAGAGCGACGGCCATACGGTATGGCAAGCGCGCTATGAAGTCTGGGGCAATACCGTCGAGGAAAGCCGAGAACCCTATTTCATCGAAGAACAGAACCTGCGCTTCCAGGGCCAGTATCTGGACCGGGAAACGGGGCTGCACTACAACACTCTGCGCTTTTATGACCCGGATATCGGGCGCTTCACCACACCCGACCCCATCGGTCTGGCCGGCGGCCTGAATCTCTATCAATATGCGCCCAACCCGCTGAGCTGGATTGACCCGCTGGGCCTGATGAAATGCTCCAGCCCACCCAAGGGGCGCAAAGTCAGTCGCACCGTGTATCGGTTCGAGGAACCGGGGCGCATCGGGACCACTTGGCAGGCGCACAAGTGGAATGTGGAGTCCACACACCGCTACACCACCAAAGGCGTCGGTGGGGTGTATGGCGCGAACTCACGGAAAACCGCGCTGGGCGAGGTCACGCACTGGAAGGTCGACCTGTCCAAACGGGTGTTGGTCAGCAAGAAAGTGCAGCTCAATAATGTCTTGGACCTGACCCGCGCCGATGTGCGCAAACAGCTAGGGGTCAGCCTTAAAAGCATCACCGGCTCGAAGTACACCGAGACCCATCAGATCGGCAACTGGGCCAAGGCCAACGGCTATGATGGAATCCTGGCGCCATCGGCACGCAACCCGACCGGCAGCAACTTGATCTCCTTTGCAGGTTTTTGAACATGGAACGACTGGAAAACGAATACCCGGGTGACGCGGACTGGCAGAGCACAGTGGCCTTGTATGAAGAAGACTACCTTGACGACGATGCGCGTGAACTGGCCAAGGCCTTGGGCGGCCATCTCGACATGGCAGTGATACTGCGCGGGAAACGGGGTCTTGAGGAAGGGTTGTGGTGGATCGGGCAAAAGGTTCCGGCACTGGACAACATCACCCCGCTGGAATGCCTGGAAAGTCCCACGCTGATAAAACGGTTGAAGACAGCACTGATGCGTATGCCATGACACTCAAGGACACGGCGACTATGGAAAGTTGTGCGTTCAATTCAATCAGGCACGGAAGTGCAGTCCTTGTCTGATGCACTCTGGGCTGCCCGGATGGGCGATGCGCTCTCCCACACCTCGATGATGGCGGACATCCTTGGCGGGGTGCTGGAGGTGGCGGCCAATATCGCGATCACCGCCGTGGCAACCGCTGCGGTGGTTGCCGCCACTGGCATTACCGTTGCGACCGGTGGGCTTGGCTGTTTCCTGCTGGGTGCCGTGGTGGGCACGATTGTCGGCTTGGCCATGAGCAAGACCGGGGCCGACAAAGGCCTGACGAATTTATGCGACACGTTCGCCAACGCGCTGTTTCCGCCCACGGTGCAGGCCAATATTCTTACCGGCTCCACCAACACCCTGACCAACAACATCCCCGCCGCCCGCGCCGCCGGGGCGATCAGTTCCCATGTCGCACCGGCTGGGACCGAGTTGGAGGAACCTGCGCCCGAGCCAGAAGCCAGTTACCTGGACATGGCCGAGAGCTTCTTCTCGCAGATGTGGCGCCCTACGGTTGCAACGCCCGCCCCCGGCGCCGTGCCCAAGCCGCTGGATCTGGTGGTGTGCATGAAGCACCCGCCGATGCCGCCGCAGTTTCTAGCCGAAGGGTCGGAAAAGGTCACAGTCAACGGCCAGCCGGCGGTGCGCAGTGGTGATCGCAGTACCTGCGATGCAACCGTGGTGTCGTCGGGACTGATTTCTTCCAACGTGACCATTGGCGGTGGTTCGGTGGTGGTGCGGGAAATTCGCAGCGGCAAGACCCCGGGTGTGGGGTTGGCGGTCACGGCGTTGTTGATGCTCAAGGGTGGCAAGGGCAAGTTCTTCAGCAAGTTGCCGTGCATGCTGATCGGCGGAGCCACTTCGATGGCGGTCAGCAGTGCGATGGGGGCGATGGCCAACGCGGCGATGGGTTCGTCGAATCCGGTGCATGCGGCGACAGGCGCAAAGGTACTGGGCGATGTCGAGGAGCTGGATTTTGTGTTGCCCGGTATCCTGCCGATTGAGTGGCAGCGCTTCTACAACAGCCGCGACGAACGCTCGGGGAGCCTGTTCGGCTCAGGCTGGAGCGTGCAGTATGAAGTGTGCGTAGAGATCCGTCCGCATCCCGAAGGCGGCGAGACGCTGATCTATACCGACGAGCAGGGACGCCCGATTGACATGGGTTCGATCCCGTTGGGCGGCGCAGTATTCAGCGCCGGTGAAGGGCTCGCCGTGCGTCGACACCTCAATGGGCAGTTGTTGATTGAAAGCGACGACGGCCTATACCGCTTGTTCGAACCCACTCCGGCCAATCCCTCACTGCTGCGTCTGAGCCAACTGGGCGATCGCAACGACAACCGCATCCATATTGACTATGACGAAGTAGGGCGCCTGGTACGTCTGCGCGATACTTTCGACTTGGTGCAGGTTGAGCTGATACGTGACCAAGACCATCTGACCCAAATTGAGCGCCTGTACCCCGACCAACGCCGCGAAGTGCTCGTCAGTTACGGCTACGACGCGGCCGGCAATCTGGCTGAGGTGCGTGACGCAACCGGCCAGGTGCAACGGCGTTTTGCCTACGACACGGGGCGTCGAATGGTGGAGCATCAACTGCCCACCGGACTGCGCTGCTTCTATGAATGGGCCTTGATTGAGGACTTGGAATGGCGTGTGGTCCGGCACTGGACCGATGAGGGTGACACTTACCAGTTCGACTATGACTTGAAGGTCGGCCTCACTCGTATCACCGATGGTTTGCAGCGCGTCAGCACTCGCCATTGGAACACTCAGCACCAGATCATTCAGTACAGCGATAACCTCGGTCAGACATGGCGGTTCGAGTGGAACGACGAACGCCAATTGCTCAGCGCCACCGACCCCCTGGGTGGACGCTATGAATACAGCTACGATGAGAGCGGCAACCTGATCGGCGAGACCGACCCGCTGGGCCGCAGCGACTCGACCTTGTGGCTTGAGCACTGGGCACTGCCGCTGGTGGAGACCGACGCCGCCGACAATAGCTGGGCGTACCGCTACGATCAGCGCGGCAACTGCATCGCCGAAACCGATCCGCTGGGCTATGTCACCCGGTATCGCTATGACGACCACGGCCAGGTCGTGGAAATCATCGATGCCACCGGTAAAAGCAAGAAACTACGCTGGAATCCGTTCGGGCAACTGGCCGAGCACATCGACTGCTCAGGTTATCCAACGCGCTTCAGCTACGACAAGCGAGGGTATTTGCAGGTCATCACCGACGCCCTTGGCGAGCGCACTCAATTTAGCTACGACGCTCAGGGGCGCTTGCTCAGTACCCAACTGCCGGACGGCCGCACCGAGCACTATCAGCGCGATGTCAGCGGTCAGCTGGCGGGTTACACCGACCCAGCCGGACACACCACGCTTTACCAACACAACCGCCGTGGCCAAGTGCGCCAACGCACCGACGCACATGGGCGGCAGGTGCAGTTCGGCTATGACAGCTATGGACGGCTGCAAGCGCTGATCAACGAGAACGGCGAACGCTATCGCTTTGCGTGGGACGCCGGGGATCGGCTGACTGAACAGCAAGACCTCGACGGCAGCGCCAAGCACTACAGCTATGACCCGCTGGATAATGTCACGGCGGTGACTACTGTGCCGGCGCCTTACGGAAACGGTTTGGCCCTGGTGCCCGAAACACCGCCCGCGCCCATCATTCATCGGCTGGAACGTGATGCGGTTGGCCGGCTCGTCGCCAAGACCACCGACGATGGCCGTACCGATTACAGCTACGATGCGGTGGACCAGCTCACGACTGTCACCTTCACCGATTCGCAGGGCAACGCCCAAGCCCTGGGCTTTGCTTACGACGCCCTCGGCCAACTGCTTTGCGAGCAGAGTTCGGCGGGTAACCTGCAACACCACTACGACGAACTCGGCAACCTGATCCAAACCCAACTGCCGGACGGCCGCTGGCTCAACCGCCTGTACTACGGCAGCGGCCACCTGCACCAGGTCAACCTGGACGGCCAGGTCATCAGCGACTTCGAGCGTGACCGCCTGCACCGCGAAGTGCTGCGCACTCAAGGCCAGCTCAGCACCCGCAGCGAATACGACCGCAGCGGCCGCCTGCGTTCACGCCAGCGCCGTCACGCCAGTCAGTCAACCTTGCTGCCCGCTGCGGCGCAAAAACAGTTTGAATACGACCCCGCCGACAACTTGATCGGCAAACTCGACCAACAACCCGCTGCGCAACACCGCCAGCTGCTGCACTACGACGCCACCGGCCGCATCATCGCCAGCCAGGACAGCCTGCACGGCCAGCGTGAAACCTTCGCCTACGACGCCGCCGCCAACCTGCTGGATGGCCCGCAGGCGGGTGCCGGATTGGTGGTGCATAACAAGCTGTTGACCTATCAGGACAAGCGTTATCGCTACGATGCGTTTGGACGGATGATTGAAAAGCGCAGTGCCAAACGGGGCGTGCAGCGGTTTGCCTACGACGCTGAAAGTCGGTTGGTTGAAGTGCGCAGTGACAACGGCAGCGTGGTCAGGATGGTCTATGACCCGCTGGGGCGGCGAATTGAAAAGACCGAGCATGGCAGTGACGGGTATCCGCTGGGAGAAACGCGGTTTGTGTGGGACGGACTGCGGTTGTTGCAGGAGCATAAACACAGCCAGACCAGCCTCTATGTTTACGACGATGACGGCTATGAACCGCTGGCCCGCGTCGACGGCCTTGGCCCGTTGCAGAAGATTCGCTACTACCACAACGACCTGAACGGGTTGCCGGAACAGCTCACCGAAGCGGATGGGCACGCGGTTTGGCAAGCAACGTATCGGGTGTGGGGCAACACGCTGGAGGAAGTGCGCGAGCCTTATTACATTGAGGAGCAGAACCTGCGGTTCCAGGGGCAGTACCTGGATCGGGAGACGGGGCTGCATTTCAATACGTTCAGGTTTTATGATCCAGATGTGGGGCGGTTTACTACGCCGGATCCGATTGGGTTGGATGGAGAGCTCAACCTCTACCAATACGCACCAAATCCGATTGCATGGATAGACCCATGGGGGTGGAAAACCTGCGGCGCTGCAAACGGAAACTCCAAACAAAATAACAAGATGAACCACGTCTACGTTATTCGTAATAAAACGACTGGCCAAGTATACAAGTACGGTATCAGCGGTGGGAAAATTTCAAAAGCCGGGAAGTCTTATCGAGCCCAGTCTCAAGTACGCTGGCTCAACAGGAAAGGCTCTGATAAGTACGAGTCCGCCATAATCAGAAAAAATGTCACAAGGTCTAAGGCTCTCAAAGTAGAACAGGGTAGAGTCAATGGCTATTCAGTGGCCGCTCAGAGAGCCGGTCAGACTCCTTCGTTTCCAAAAGTCGGGATTAACCCAGTGGGCAATTCACTGCCAAACGCGACGAGATAGAGATTCTAATGAGCAAATATCTGACAACACTGGAAATCGTGCCCTCCACGGAAAGCCTACAGGCTCACCGCGTTCGAGAGGCCGCGGTACTTTACATTTATCTGCTTACCACCAAGTGCAAGCTGCTTACCGGTGGAATTGCCAAAGTGATTCTCCAGCAAGCGCCCTTGGAAGCAGAGCAAACACACACAAATGTTTGCTCCTACGCTCATCCGTTCAAGCGCTTGCAGAGCCTTCCTGCGGGGGCCACAGACGCCACTATCCGCGAGTGCTTAATCGATGACATCAATGAATCGCTCATATCACTGGCGACGCTCAAGGGTTGGGATACCGATCCAATACATAAGCTTCACGCAGAAATCGTCAAACGTGAGTATCAGTTTTCAGGTACGTCAGGACGCCCACTGAAAAACCCGTCTAACACGCTCACCGCGTCGGCAGCCTGGAACACCGACCAATACATCAATATAGGCGTGCTGGTCCAACGCTCCAAAGACACCCCTCACGAATTTTTCACTGCTACACGCATCGGCATCTCCCTCGGACTTTTCGAGTCCCTGTTAGGCCCAGTTGAATGGGTCAACGAAAAAACTGTCCGTCTCTATCAGACAAACAAGCGCGACTACTGGGAAATTGATACAAGCTCTCGAGAAGTGATATTTCACTATCCTAGAGCTGAGTCCAATGACGCTCATGGTCAGTTTGATTTGGCAAAAATGTACATTGATGGATGGATAGTCGAGCAAGACTTTGAACAAGCCCGACTGTGGCTGGAGCGCGCTGCCGCTCAAGGCTTCTCGCGGGCGGTCAAGCTTTTGCAACGTATGATTAACGGTGATGAAAACCTGGCTGATCCTGTTATGAACAGCAAGAAATAGCAAAAAGATGAGCTTTCCAGCAAGTTCGTGAAGCTACTCAACAAGGAAGTCAGCCCGTTGTTGGGCGCGGAAAGTTACGAACGCTTTTTTGACTATTTCTACGGCTGAGACCCAAGCCCGTGGTCAGCTCCAACAAAAATGGGCACCCGATCTAATCGGCGTGCCCATTTTCCTACCACCCCGCCCCCTTCGAGACGGTAACGCCATTACGCGTTGACAGTGTCTTTCAGCGATTTGCCTGGCTTGAACGCAACCGTGTTGCTGGCCTTGATTTTCACCGGCTCACCGGTTTGAGGGTTTTTGCCAGTGCGGGCGCCGCGGTGGCGTTGCAGGAAGGTGCCGAAGCCGACCAGGGTGACGCTGTCCTTGCGGTGCAGGGCGCCGGTGATTTCTTCGAGAACGGCGTTGAGGACGCGGTTGGCCTGTTCTTTGGTGAGATCCGCTTTTTCAGCGATGGCGGCTGCGAGTTCTGGTTTACGCATAAGTGAAGCCTCTTTGACGGTTTTTTGTTGTTATGTCCGTGCTGCTCTCTTCTGGAGCAGCGCCCAAAGCGCCGCAGGCTCTACTCTGCGGCAGACGGGAGTGAGGATGGCATGCCCTCGCACGCTCCGCCAGTCTCGCGACGACCTTTCTAAGGGGAAAAACGTGCTTATTCCGACAGAACGACCGGTATTTACGCCAGCAATGGCGGAAGTTCTTTATTGAGGGCCAGTTTTTCCATCACCGCAGTGCCGGTCAGTGCATACCCCAGCAGGCGGCCACTGGCGTCGCGGCACAGGGCCTTGATGTCGGCGCCCTCACCTTCCACGCTCCACACGCCTTCGGTGCCGCGTGGCGGGGGCGAGACCACCAACGGGCAGACCGGCGTCTTGACGGTCACCGGCATCGGCCCGTAGCTGACCGCCGTGGCGTTGCCGGCCAGGGTCTGGGCCAGGGCGCGGGCGCAGCTCATCAGTGGCATCACGTACAGCAGGTTCAAGCCGTCGACCTCGGCGCAGTCGCCCAGGGCGTAGATGTTGGCGTGGGAGGTCTTGAGGTGGCGGTCCACCATGATCCCCCGGTTGGTCTGCAGGCCTGCAGCAGCGGCCAAGTCGACACGTGGACGCAGGCCGATGGCGGAGACCACCAGGTCGCAGGCGATCACTTCACCGTCCGACAGATGCGCTTCCAGGCCGTCATCGGTGCGCTGTAGCCGATTGAGCACCGGGCCCAGGTGGAAGCGCGCGCCGAGGCCTTCCAGACCGGCCTGTACTGCGGCGGCGGCCGCCGGGTGCAGCAGGGTCGGCATGACCTGCTCGCACGGCGCCACCAGGTCGATTTCATAACCGCCAAGGATCAGGTCGTTGGCGAACTCGCAGCCGATCAGGCCGGCACCGAGCAGCAGCACGCGGCGCTTACCGGCAGCGGCGGCACGAAAGCGGGCGTAGTCTTCGAGGTCGTTGATCGGGAAAATCAGTTCAGCCGCATCGCCTTCAACCGGCACGCGCACGGTTTCTGCGCCCCAGGCCAGGATCAGGTCACGGTAAACCACCGCCTCCTCGCCGATCCACAGGCGCTTATGGCCGGGGTCGATGCCGCTGACGCGGGTGTGAGTACGCACTTCGGCCTTGAGTTGCTCAGCCATGGCGCCGGGTTCAGCCATGCTCAGGCCATCGGCTTCCTTGTTCTTGCCAAAGCCGGTGGAGAGCATGGGCTTGGAGTAGGAGCGCCCGTCATCCGCGGTGATCAGCAGCAATGGGGTCTCGCTGTCGAGCTTGCGAAACTCCCGGGCCACGTTGTAACCGGCCAATCCTGTGCCGATGATCACGACAGGTGCGTTCATTCCTTTCTCCTTGTAGTACTTATCTGAAAACCAAAATTAGCCGATTTCGATCATTTCGAAATCCATTTTGCCCACGCCGCAGTCCGGGCACAGCCAGTCTTCCGGGACGTCCTCCCAACGAGTACCAGGCAGAATTCCGTCATCCGGCCAGCCGTCTTTTTCGTCATAGATCAGGCCACAGACTACACATTGCCACTTCTTCATTACTTGCTTCCTCAGGGTCCAGGCATCTTGGCCGACGGTCGATAGACACGCGTTGCCGTACGGCTCAGGGCGTTTTGTACTGATCAGGGCCGGCAGATGCAAGCACGATCGACGCAAGCAGCCGGTTCAGTCCGGCAAACACCCAGGACGCCATGGTAAGCTCGCCGCCTCTTTTGCTGCCAATACTGACTCACCGTGCCGCACTCAATCGTCCCTCCCGATGCTTGCCAATGGCTGATCCAGAGCCTTCTGACCCCTGCGCCCGCGCCGTTGACCCTCAATTGGCTGTTCAACGAAGACTCGCTGACGCGGCGGCTGACGTGGCTGTCCAACGACGGTTTCAGCGTGACGCCACTGTTCGAAGGCTGGCAGCCGCTGCGCGATGACGAATGTGCTGCCCTGGCACTGGCGCCGTCCAGCATCGGTTGGGTGCGCGAGGTGTATTTGCGCGGCAATGGCCAACCGTGGGTGTTCGCGCGCAGTGTCGCGGCGCGCAGCGCCTTGCAGGGCGACGGCTTGCATATGGATGAACTGGGCAGCCGCTCGCTGGGCGAGTTGCTGTTCTGCGACCAAGCCTTCACGCGCCAGGCCATCGAGGTGTGCCATTACCCACGGCACTGGTTGCCCACGGCCGATCAGGTCGACGGGCTGTGGGGGCGCCGCTCACGCTTCGATCGCGGGCCGCTGAGCGTGCTGGTCGCGGAGATCTTTTTGCCCAGCTTCTGGCACGCACTGCACGCCCATCCGGAGAACTGCTGATGTACCAACGTCTGCTCAAATCCCTTAACCACCTGAACCCCAGGGCCTGGGATTTCGTTCAGTTGACCCGCATGGACAAGCCCATCGGCATCTACCTGCTGCTGTGGCCGACGCTGTGGGCGCTGTGGATCGCGGGCAAGGGGTCGCCCTCTTTAATCAATATCGTGATTTTTGTGCTGGGCGTGGTGCTGACCCGGGCCGGCGGCTGCGTGATCAATGACTGGGCCGACCGTAAGGTCGACGGCCACGTAAAACGCACCGAACAGCGCCCGCTGGTGAGCGGCAAGATCAGTTCGAAAGAGGCGCTGGTGTTTTTCGCAGTGCTGATGGGCATCAGCTTCCTGCTGGTATTGTTGACCAACGCCACGACTATCCTGCTGTCCCTCGGTGGTCTGGCCCTGGCGGCAAGCTACCCGTTCATGAAGCGCTACACCTATTACCCGCAGGTGGTGTTGGGGGCGGCATTCTCGTGGGGCATGCCGATGGCGTTCACCGCCGAGACCGGTGATTTGCCCGCGACCGCATGGCTGCTATACATCGCCAACCTGCTGTGGACGGTGGGCTACGACACCTATTACGCCATGACCGACCGCGATGACGACTTGAAGATCGGCGTGAAGTCCACGGCCATTCTGTTTGGCGATGCCGATCGCGTGATCATTCTTACCCTGCAAGGCCTGTCGCTGGTGTGCCTGCTATTGGCGGGGGCGCGATTTGAGCTGGGCGGGTGGTTCCACCTGGGGTTGCTGGCGGCGGCGGGCTGTTTTGCCTGGGAGTTCTGGTACACCCGGGACAAGGATCGGATGAAGTGCTTCAAGGCGTTTTTGCACAACCACTGGGCCGGGTTGGCGATATTTGTCGGGATTGTGGCGGATTACGCATTTCGCTAGGTGCCGTTATTTGGGGTGACTGGGCTGACGCCATCGGGGGCAAGCCCCCTCCCACATTTGGAATGCATTCAAATGTGGGCGCGGGCTTGCTCGCCAGGATCTCAGCGGCGCCGCAGGCTCAAGGCTTGATCACATGCCAAACGCCACCCTTGCCATCACCGGTCTTGTCACCGGCCTTTTTATCATCCTTGTAGGTGTAGACCGGCTTGCCGCCATAGGCCCACTGACTGGTCTGGTCGTCGCGGGTGATAACCGTCCATTTGCCCATCGACTTGTCGGTGGACTCCGCCTTCAACGGCGGCCAGTTGGTCGCGCACTGGTCCTTGCACACTGACTTGCCGTCGGCATCCTTATCGAAGGTATAAAGGGTCATGCCCTTGTGGTCGACCAGCATCCCGTCTTGAGTCATCGCCGGCTCTGCCGCGAACGCCAGGGTCGGCAGCGTCAACGCCGCCGTTACCAGCAGGGCTTTCCAGGAAATTGTGCTGTACGTCATCGGAACCTTCCTTTTGTGGTTGTCAGGATTCGGACCCAAAGCGTAGCCCAGAGAGGCGCAAATTGCCCGAGCGACTAAATTACTGTCACACGACTGCAATAATTCCGTTATCTAATGCGGCGCAAGACAGTTAAATGACAAGAGGATTTTTGAGCATGGTTGGCAGGAGCATTCTGATTGTTGACGACGAAGCGCCCATCCGCGAGATGATCGCCGTTGCGTTGGAAATGGCCGGCTATGACTGCCTGGAGGCGGAGAACTCCCAGCAGGCCCATGCCATTATCGTCGACCGCAAGCCGGACCTGATCCTGCTGGACTGGATGCTGCCCGGCACCTCCGGCATCGAGCTGGCCCGCCGTCTCAAGCGGGACGAGCTGACGGGGGACATCCCGATCATCATGCTCACCGCCAAGGGCGAAGAGGACAACAAGATCCAGGGCCTGGAAGTCGGCGCGGATGACTACATCACCAAGCCGTTTTCCCCACGGGAGCTGGTTGCGCGTCTGAAGGCCGTACTGCGCCGTGCCGGGCCGACCGATGGCGAAGCCCCCATCGAAGTCGGCGGCCTGCTGCTGGACCCGATCAGCCACCGCGTGACCATCGATGGCAAGCCGGCCGAGATGGGCCCGACCGAATACCGCCTGCTGCAATTCTTCATGACCCACCAAGAGCGCGCCTATACCCGCGGCCAATTGCTGGACCAGGTGTGGGGCGGCAACGTGTATGTGGAAGAACGCACCGTCGACGTGCATATCCGTCGTCTGCGCAAAGCCTTGGGCGATGCCTACGAGAATCTGGTACAAACCGTGCGCGGCACTGGCTACCGCTTCTCCACCAAAGGCTGAGAGCCTGACTTAAACGCTGACAAGGACGCATGTTCAAGTGAATCAAAACTGGCATGGCACCCTGATCCGCCACATGCTTTTGCTGATCACCGGCTGCTTGTTGGTCGGCTTGGTAAGTGGTTACTACGGCTGGAGCCTGGCCGTCGGTATCGCCGTGTACCTGGGCTGGACCCTCAAGCAATTGCTGCGCCTGCATGAATGGCTGCGCCAGCACAAACCCGACGAAGCACCTCCCGACGGCTACGGCCTGTGGGGCGAGGTGTTCGACAGCATCTACCACCTGCAACGCCGCGACCAACGGGTGCGCGGGCGCCTGCAAGCGGTGATCGACCGGGTGCAGGAGTCGACCGCCGCGCTCAAGGACGCGGTGATCATGCTCGACAGCGACGGCAACCTGGAATGGTGGAACCGCGCCGCCGAGACCCTGCTGGGCCTCAAGACGCCCCAGGACAGCGGCCAGCCGGTGACCAACCTGGTGCGCCACCCACGCTTCAAGGAGTACTTCGAACAGGAGAACTACGAAGAGGCCCTGGAAATCCCCTCGCCCACCAATGACCGCGTACGCATCCAGCTGTACCTGACGCGCTACGGCAACAATGAACACCTGATGCTGGTACGCGACGTCACCCGCATTCACCAGCTGGAACAGATGCGCAAGGACTTCGTCGCCAACGTTTCCCACGAACTGCGTACGCCCTTGACGGTGATCTGCGGTTACCTGGAGACGCTGCTGGACAACGTCGACGAGATCAACCCGCGCTGGAGCCGCGCCCTGCAGCAAATGCAGCAGCAAGGCTCACGCATGCAGACACTGCTCAACGACCTGCTGTTGCTGGCCAAGCTGGAGGCCACCGACTACCCGTCGGATAACCATCCGGTGGCGGTGCAGAGCCTGTTGCAGACGATCAAGAACGACGCCCAGGCCCTCTCCGGCCAACGTGGGCAGCAGATCACCCTGGAAGCCGACCCGACCGTCCTGCTCAAAGGCAGCGAAGGTGAGTTGCGCAGCGCGTTTTCCAACCTGGTGTTCAACGCGGTCAAGTACACCCAGGACAAAGGCAATATCCGCATCCGCTGGTGGGCCGATGAACAGGGCGCACACTTGAGCGTGCAAGACTCCGGCATCGGCATCGACGCCAAGCACCTGCCGCGCCTGACCGAGCGGTTCTACCGCGTCGACTCCAGCCGCAACTCCAACACCGGCGGCACCGGGCTTGGCCTGGCGATCGTCAAGCATGTGCTGCTACGCCACCGTGCACGCCTGGAAATCAGCAGCGTGCTGGGGCATGGCAGTACGTTCACCTGCCATTTTCCTCCGGGGCAGATGACGCGTTCGCGGGTGATCGGAAATGATGAATAACCCGACGTCGATACAAATCTAATGTGGCAGGGGGCTTGCCTCCGATAGCGGCGGGTCAGTGATAGATGAATCAACTGACACACCGTCATCGGGGGCAAGCCCCCTCCCACATTGGATTTGTATGGTTTTGAAGTAGGCATTCCAGGCCCCACCCGGCAGTGGGCACTAGGCAAGCGCCCCGTCAGCCGCTACATTGGCCGACTTGCGCCTGTCTTTCAGGCCCTTTCGTCACCTCTTATTGAACACACGGAACCTGCAAAACCCCATCATGGACCCTTCCCCTGGCATCACCCTCGCTACACTCTTCGCCGACTTCGGCATGATTCTTTTTGCACTGGTCCTGGTACTGCTCAACGGTTTCTTCGTTGCGGCGGAATTTGCCATGGTCAAACTGCGTTCCACGCGGGTCGAGGCCATCGCCCATACCAACGGCTGGCGCGGGCAGATCCTGCGCACCGTGCACAGCCAGCTCGACGCTTACCTGTCGGCCTGCCAGCTGGGTATCACCCTCGCCTCCCTGGGCCTGGGCTGGGTCGGTGAGCCGGCGTTTGCGCACATCCTCGAGCCGCTGCTGGGCGCCGCGGGTGTCGAGTCGCCGGAAGTGATCAAGGGCGTGTCGTTCTTCGCCGCGTTCTTCGTGATTTCCTACCTGCACATCGTGGTCGGTGAACTGGCGCCCAAGTCCTGGGCCATTCGCAAGCCCGAACTGCTGTCGCTGTGGACGGCGGTGCCGCTGTACCTGTTCTACTGGGCCATGTACCCGGCGATCTACCTGCTCAACGCCAGCGCCAACGCCATCCTGCGCATCGCCGGCCAAGGCGAGCCTGGCCCGCACCACGAACACCATTACAGCCGCGAAGAACTCAAGCTGATCCTGCACTCCAGCCGGGGCCAGGACCCGAGCGACCAAGGCATGCGCGTACTCGCCTCCGCCGTGGAAATGGGCGAGCTGGAAGTGGTGGACTGGGCCAACTCCCGGGAAGACCTGGTCACCCTGGACTTCAACGCCCCGCTCAAGGAAATCCTCGCGCTGTTCCGTCGCCATAAATTCAGCCGTTACCCGGTGTATGACGCAGTACGCAACGAGTTCGTGGGCCTTTTGCACATCAAGGACCTGCTGCTGGAACTGGCGGCCCTGGACCATATTCCTGAGTCGTTCAACTTGGCCGAGCTGACTCGCCCGCTTGAGCGTGTGTCGCGGCACATGCCGTTGTCGCAATTGCTGGAGCAGTTCCGCAAAGGCGGCGCGCATTTCGCCCTGGTGGAAGAAGCCGACGGCAAGATCATTGGCTACCTCACCATGGAAGACGTGTTGGAAGTCCTGGTGGGCGATATCCAGGACGAACACCGCAAGGCCGAGCGCGGCATCCTGGCCTACCAGCCGGGCAAGCTGCTGGTGCGGGGCGACACCCCGCTGTTCAAGGTCGAACGCCTGCTGGGAGTGGACCTGGACCACATCGAGGCCGAAACCCTGGCCGGCCTGATCTACGACACCCTCAAGCGCGTGCCGGAAGAGGAAGAGGTGCTGGAGGTTGAAGGTTTGCGGATCATCATCAAAAAGATGAAAGGGCCGAAGATCGTATTGGCCAAGGTCCTGCTGCTGGATTGACCGTCAATTGCCCAATGCAAAATTGGGCAATGCGCCGACGGGTTGGTTGAACTCGTACGGGATCGACACCAATCCCGCCTCAGTGGCGCGCTGCACCACAAAATGCAGATGCGGCCCGCTGCTGTTGCCGGTATTGCCCGACAACGCCAGCGGGCTTCCTACCGCAACACGCTGCCCAACCCTGACACTGACCGAGCCTTGCTTGAGGTGCAGGTACACGCCCTCGGTACCGTCATCGTGACGTACCCGCACAAAATTCCCTGACGCATCGTTGCCCCGCCCGGCTTGCTCGTTTTCGGTTTTCACCACCATGCCGCTGCGTGCGGCGATGATCGGCGTGCCTTCGGGCATGGCGATGTCCATGGCGTAGCGGCTTTTGGCGTCGGTATGGCTGAAGGTGCCGTTGGGGCCCTGTGTCATGCGGAACGGGCCGCCGCGCCAGGGCAAGGGGTAGCGGTAGGCCTGGGGTACGTAACGGGATTTCGGCCTATCGAGTATCGGCCGTTCGACCTTGCGCTCTTGGATCACGAACGCCTGGGCGCCAGGGGTTTGCCGGTCGCTGAAAAACACCACGCCATTGGCATCGGTGGATTTGTAGAGGGTCATGGCCTGGGTCGAAGTGGCGACCGTTGCCAGCCCGCAACACAGCAATAAGCGCATGAGCATGGCGTAAACCTGCCGATATGACTGGACGGAAGATTAGCAAGCGATCGTTACAGTCTGTAGTGAGCGGGCTTGCCCCGCGCGGGGCAAGCCCGCTCACGACAAATCAGGCACCCGGCACAAAATGCTTCTGCGCCGTACCCCGCGCGATCAGGCGGGAGATGTAATCGAGCTTCTGCGCATCCTGGTCGATAAACCGGAAGGTCAGTTGCAGCCAATCGCTGTCAGGCTTGGGTTCGAAGGCAACGATGGCGTGCAGGTAGCCGTTGAGACGGGCCACTTCGGCGTTATCGCCTTGTTCCAGGTCGAGCACGGCGCTTTCCAGTACCTGAGGCAGGACTTCGCCGCGACGCACCACCAGCAGCGCTTCCTTGATGCTCAGCGCCTTGATCACGCATTGCTGGGTACCGCTGGACAGGCGCAATTGGCCTTGGCCACGCCCTCCTGCCGGCGCCGCCGTCGCCGCCGCTTGCACCGGCGGGCTGTTGAGCAAGCCTTTGTTGAGCGCAGGCGCGGCTGCCGCAACCGGCGCTGCACGTGCCACTTCGGGCTTGCCGCCAGTCAGGGCGCTGAGGGAATCGTTGCCAAAGGCCGAATTCATTTTGGTCGGTGCGCTGGCGACCAGGGCGTCGAGGCGGCCGATCTTGTGCAGGGCCTGCTTGACCTTGTTCAGCAACTGCTCGTTGGTGAACGGTTTGCTGACGTAGCCGGAAACCCCGGCCTGGATGGCCTGGACCACGTTTTCCTTGTCGCCACGGCTGGTCACCATCACGAACGGCATGGCTTTGAGGTGAGGTTGCTCGCGGCACCAGGTCAACAGCTCAAGCCCGGACATCTCCGGCATTTCCCAGTCGCACAGCACCAGGTCGAAGGTCTCGCGCATCAGGATGGCCTGGGCCTTTTTGCCGTTCACCGCGTCTTCAAGCTTGATCCCTGGGAAGTAGTTGCGCAGGCACTTCTTCACCAGGTCGCGGATAAACGAGGCGTCATCCACCACCAATACACTGACTTTACTCATCGACCCTTCATCCTATAAAAACTTCGGCACGCAAAACGCCTGACTGATGGCATTTTGCCAAAAACTCTGCAGTCACGTTCGGACTTTCTTTTACCCGACTTGAAAAAGTCAGGCACCACAAACGAAAACGCCCGGCCAGAGGCCGGGCGTTAATTTCTCGGGCAACTTACTTATCGTCAGATTCGCCCGGAACATTAGGGATTTGATCAACCGAACCTTCAACTTCAGCCTTCATGCGCTTGAGGCCCATGTGCCGTACGTCGGTGCCGCGCACCAGGTAGATCACCAGTTCCGAGATATTACGCGCGTGGTCGCCGATCCGCTCCAAGGAGCGCAGCACCCAGATGATGCTCAAGACCCGCGAGATAGAGCGCGGGTCTTCCATCATGTAGGTCGCCAGCTCACGCAGGGCGGTCTTGTATTCGCGGTCGATGACCTTATCGTACTGGGCCACCGACAACGCCAGTTCGGCGTCAAAACGCGCGAATGCATCGAGGGCATCGCGCACCATGTTGCGCACCTGATCGCCGATATGGCGCACTTCCACGTAACCGCGCGGCGCTTCGCCTTCTTCGCACAGCTGAATGGCACGGCGGGCGATCTTGGTGGCTTCGTCGCCGATGCGCTCCAGGTCAATCACCGACTTGGAGATGCTGATGATCAACCGCAGGTCGGACGCCGCCGGCTGGCGACGCGCAAGAATGCGCAGGCATTCTTCGTCGATGTTGCGTTCCATCTGGTTGATCTGGTCGTCGATCTCGCGCACTTGCTGGGCCAGGCCCGAGTCGGCCTCGATCAGCGCAGTCACAGCGTCGTTGACTTGCTTCTCCACCAGCCCGCCCATCGCCAGGAGGTGGCTGCGCACTTCCTCGAGCTCGGCGTTGAACTGCGCGGAGATGTGGTGGGTAAGGCCTTCTTTGCTAATCATGTTGGCGTCCTTGGAGCGTCCGGTAAGGTGCGGAGAACCGCAGCGTCAGTGCAATCAGAACCACAGCTTCCTAGCCGTAGCGACCGGTGATGTAGTCTTCGGTCTGCTTCTTCGCCGGATTGGTGAACAGGGTATCGGTGTCGCCGAATTCCACCAGCTTGCCCATGTACATGAACGCGGTGTAGTCGGAAACCCGCGCCGCCTGTTGCATGTTGTGGGTCACGATGACGATGGTGAACTTGGACTTGAGCTCGTAGATCAGCTCTTCGACTTTCAGCGTCGAGATCGGATCGAGGGCCGAGCAGGGCTCGTCGAGCAACAGCACTTCCGGTTCCACCGCGATGGTACGGGCGATCACCAGACGCTGCTGCTGGCCGCCAGACAGGCCGAGCGCCGATTCGTGCAGGCGGTCCTTGACCTCGTCCCACAGGGCCGCGCCCTTGAGGGCCCACTCCACCGCTTCGTCGAGGATGCGTTTTTTGTTGATGCCCTGGATACGCAGGCCATAGACCACGTTTTCGTAGATGGTCTTGGGGAACGGGTTGGGCTTCTGGAACACCATGCCCACCCGGCGACGCAGCTCAGCCACGTCTTCGCCCTTGCGGTAGATGTTGGTGCCGTAGAGGTTGATGGCACCGTCGACGCGGCAACCGTCCACCAGGTCGTTCATGCGGTTGAAGGTGCGCAGCAGCGTGGACTTGCCGCAGCCCGACGGGCCGATAAAGGCGGTCACGCGCTGCTTGGGGATGTTCATGCTGACGTCGAACAGCGCCTGCTTTTCACCGTAGTACAGGCTCAGGCCCGGCACTTCGATGGCCACGGTTTCCTGGGCCAGGCTCAGGCTCTGCTTGTCGCGACCCAGGGCAGACATGTTGATGCCGTGGGAATGGGTGTCATGTTGCATGGGAGGCTCCCTGTGCTACCAATTTTGTGTGTGGGAGGGGGCAAGCCCCCCTCCCACATTGAAAAGCTTTAGCTGTCTAGCGCTTTGTATTTTTCGCGCAGGTGGTTACGGATCCACACCGCCGACAAGTTGAGCGTGGCGATCACCAGCACCAGCAGCAAGGCAGTGGCGTACACCAGCGGCCGTGCGGCTTCGACGTTGGGGCTCTGGAAGCCGACGTCATAAATATGGAAGCCCAGGTGCATGATCTTCTGGTCCAGGTGCAGGTACGGGTAGTTACCGTCCAGCGGCAGCGACGGCGCCAGTTTCACCACGCCCACCAACATCAGCGGCGCCACTTCACCGGCGGCGCGGGCCACGGCGAGGATCATGCCGGTCATCATCGCCGGGCTGGCCATCGGCAGCACGATCTTCCACAACGTTTCCGCCTTGGTCGCGCCGAGTGCCAGGGAACCTTCACGCACGGTGCGGGGAATCCGCGCCAGGCCTTCTTCGGTGGCCACGATCACCACCGGCACCGCCAGCAGTGCCAGGGTCAGCGAGGCCCACAGCAGGCCCGGGGTACCGAAGGTCGGGGCCGGCAGGGCCTCGGCGAAGAACAGGCGGTCAACCGAGCCACCCAATACATACACGAAGAAACCCAGGCCGAACACGCCGTAGACGATAGCCGGTACGCCGGCCAGGTTGTTCACGGCGATACGGATGATGCGTGTCAGGGTGTTCTGCTTGGCGTATTCACGCAGGTAAACCGCTGCCAGCACGCCGAACGGGGTCACGATCATCGCCATGATCAGGGTCATCATCACGGTGCCAAAGATGGCCGGGAAGATCCCGCCTTCAGTGTTGGCTTCGCGTGGGTCGTCGCTGAGGAATTCCCAGACCTTGCTGACGTAGAAACCAATCTTGGTCATCGTGCCCATGGCGTTAGGCTGGTAGGCGTGCACCACTTTGCCGATGCCGATTTCAATTTCCTTGCCGTTGCCATCGCGAGCGGTCAAAGCGTCACGGTTGAACTGGGCGTGCAGGTCGGCCAGGCGCGCTTCGATGTCCTGGTAACGGGCATTCAATTCGGCGCGGTCAGCGTCCATGTCGGCCTGGGCGGCGGCGTCGAGCTTGCCTTCCAGTTCCAGTTTGCGGCCATGCAGGCGGATACGCTCCAGGCCGGCGTTGATCGCGCCGATGTCGGATTTTTCCAGGGTCTTGAGCTGGGCGGCCAGCTTGTTCACACGGTCGACACGGGCCTGCAGTTCCGGCCACGCGGCCTCACCTTCGGCGATCACCTTGCCGTCCTGCTTCACGTTGACCAGGGTGCCGTAGAAATTGCCCCACTCACGCCGCTCGATGGTCATCAGGTTCGCAGGCGTGGTCTGGTCCTTGAGCCACTCGCCGACGATCCAGGTGAAGTCGTTGCCGTTCAGGTCGCGGTTACCGACCTTGATCAGCTCGCGCGTCATGAACTCCGGGCCTTGGTCCGGCACCGGCAGGCCAGCGCTTTTCAGGCGCTCGCGCGGCACTTCTTCTTTCTGCACCACTTCGCCGATGACGATATGGTTTTCCTGGCCCGGTACGTTGTAGTTGGCCTGGATCAGGTCGGCCGGCCAGAAGTGGCCCAGGCCACGTACCGCAATCACGGCCAGCAAACCAATGGTCATGATGACCGCGATGGACACCGCGCCACCGCTGATCCAGACGCCGGGGGCGCCGCTCTTGAACCATCCATTCAGGGAGTTCTGTTTCACAGACTTCTACCTTTCTTAAAGCGACGAGTATTTCTTGCGCAGACGCTGACGGATCAGCTCGGCGAGGGTGTTCATGATGAAGGTGAACAGCAGCAGCACCAGCGCCGAAAGGAACAGCACACGATAGTGGCTGCCACCGACTTCCGATTCCGGCATTTCCACCGCGACGTTCGCCGCCAGCGTGCGCAGGCCCTCGAACAGGTTCATCTCCATCACCGGGGTGTTACCGGTGGCCATCAACACGATCATGGTCTCGCCGACGGCGCGCCCCATGCCGATCATCAGCGCCGAGAAAATCCCCGGGCTGGCGGTGAGGATGACCACGCGGGTCATGGTCTGCCACGGCGTGGCGCCGAGGGCCAGGGAGCCCAGGGTCAGGCCACGCGGCACGCTGAACACGGCGTCTTCGGCGATGGAGTAGATGTTCGGGATCACCGCAAAACCCATGGCCAAACCGACCACCAGAGCATTGCGCTGGTCGTAGGTGATGCCGAGGTCGTGGGAGATCCACATGCGCATGTCGCCGCCGAAGAACCAGGTTTCCAGGTACGGGCTCATGTACAGCGAGAGCCAACCCACGAACAGGATCACCGGGATCAGGATCGCGCTTTCCCAGCCATCCGGCACCCGCAAGCGGATCGACTCAGGCAAACGGCTGAACACAAAGCCGGCCACCAGGATGCCAATCGGCAACAGCATCAGCAGGCTGAAAATACCCGGTAGATGCCCCTCGACATACGGCGCCAGGAACAGCCCGGCGAAGAAGCCGAGGATGACCGTCGGCATCGCTTCCATCAATTCGATCACCGGCTTGACCTTGCGGCGCAGGCTCGGGGCCATGAAGTAGGCGGTGTAGATCGCGGCGGCAACGGCCAGTGGCGCAGCCAGCAGCATGGCGTAGAACGCGGCCTTCAGGGTGCCGAAGGTCAGCGGGGCCAGGCTCATCTTGGGTTCGAAGTCGGTGTTGGCGGCGGTCGATTGCCAGACGTACTTGGGCTCGTCGTAGTTTTCGTACCAGACCTTGCTCCACAGCGCGCTCCAGGACACTTCCGGGTGCGGGTTGTCGAGCAGCAACGGTTGCAGCTTGCCGCCGGCTTCCACAATCACACGGTTGGCCCGCGGCGACATGCCGTACACGCCCTGGCCGTCGACCACCGGGTCCACCAGCAGGGTGCGGTGGGCGGTGCTGTGGAACACGCCGAACTTGCCGGAAGCGTCGAGGGCGGTGAAGCCTTTGCGGCGCTCTTCGGCGGAGATTTCAATGATGGGCGTAGTGCCCATCTGGAAAGTACGGATCTGTTTGAAGCGCTGCTCGCCATCCGGATCACGGGCCATGAACCACTGGGCCAGGCCGCCTTTGGAGTTACCAATGATCAACGAGATACCGCCCACCAATTGCGTACTGGCGGTGACTTCGGCGTTACCGTCTTCCAGCAGTTTGTAGCGACCGTTGAGGCTCTTGTCGCGCAGGCTGAACACATCGGCGAGGGCGCGGCCGTTGATCACATACAGCCATTGCTGGCGCGGGTCGATAAAGATCGCCTTCACCGGCTCGGTCATTTGCGGCAGTTCGACACGCTTCTGCTCGCTGGTGACTTCGCCGGTCATCATGTTTTCTTCGCGGCTCAGGGTCAGCACGTTCAGGTACGAACCGGCCGAGCCTGCAATCACCAGCGAGGTGTCAGTGGCGTTGAGGGCGACGTGCTCCAGAGGGCGGCCAGCGTCATCCAGCACGATCGGTGTTTCACCGTAGGGGTATTCGATCGCCGGAGAGATGGTTTTCTTGCCGTCCGGGTAGGACACCTTATAGGTATGGCGGAACACCAGGGACTGGCCGTTGGACAAGCCGAGGATCACCAGCGGGCTGCCCGGCTGGTCTTCACCTATGGAGACGACAGTCACGCCAGCCGGGAGCGGCAGGTCGACACGCTTGAGTTCGGCACCAGTCGTCACATCAAAGAACAACGCCTGGCCCTTGTCGGAAACCCGCATGGCGACTTGGTTCTGTTCTTCGAGCGAGATCAATAGCGGCTTGCCGGCGTCCTGCATCCAGGCGGGCGTCAGCGCATCTTCCTTGGTGAGCGAGGCGCCCTGGAACAACGGCGCGACGACATAGGCCAGGAAGAAGAAAATCAGAGTGATGGCGCCGAGGACGGCGAGGCCGCCGACCAGCACATACCAACGGGTGAGGCGATCCTTGAGCGCGCGAATGCGGCGCTTGCGTTGCAGCTCAGGCGTATTGAAGTCAATGCGCTTGGGGGGAGAAGTCGTCGTCATGGTGGAATTGGCCAGATCATTCATGCGCACACCCTAGCGATCCTGTATGACAGAAAGATGACAGTGCAGTGACGCAACAAATCCGCCGCGAAGCAGGGCTGGCAGCGGACTAGAAAATTCGGGTGCGGAGCCGGCAGGCCGGCTCCGCAAAGGCAATCAGTTGCCTTCTTTCAGGCCCAGGTCAGCCAGCGCCTTGGCGGCGACTTTGGCTGGCAGTGGGATGTAGCCGTCTTTCACCACAACTTCTTGGCCCTGCTTCGACAGCACAAGCTTCACGAACTCAGCTTCCAGTGGGGCCAGCGGCTTGTTCGGGGCTTTGTTGACGTACACGTAGAGGAAACGCGACAGCGGGTATTTGCCGTTCAGGGCGTTTTCTTCGGTGTCTTCGATGAAGTCAGTGCTGCCTTTCTTGGCCAGGGCCACGGTCTTCACGCTGGCGGTCTTGTAGCCGATGCCCGAGTAACCGATGCCGTTCAGCGAGGAGCTGATCGACTGCACGACCGAAGCCGAGCCTGGTTGTTCGTTCACGTTTGGCTTGTAGTCGCCTTTGCACAGGGCTTCTTCTTTGAAGTAGCCGTAGGTGCCGGATACCGAGTTACGACCGAACAACTGCACCGGCTTGTTGGCCAGGTCGCCGGTCACACCCAGGTCGCCCCAGGTTTTCACGTCGGCTTTAGCGCCGCACAGACGAGTCGAAGAGAAGATCGCGTCGACTTGTTCCATGGTCAGGTGCTGGATCGGGTTGTCCTTGTGCACGAATACCGCCAGGGCATCCACGGCGACCGGGATAGCGGTTGGCTTGTAGCCGTACTTCTGCTCGAAGGCCGCCAGTTCGGTGTCCTTCATCTTGCGGCTCATCGGGCCCAGGTTGGAGGTGCCTTCAGTCAGCGCAGGTGGCGCGGTAGCGGAGCCGGCAGCTTGAATCTGAATGTTGACGTTCGGGTATTCCTTTTTGTAACCCTCGGCCCACAGGGTCATCAGGTTAGCCAAGGTATCGGAACCGACGCTGGACAAGTTGCCCGACACACCAGTGGTCTTAACGTAAGCCGGGATTGCCGGATCAACACCAGCGGCCACCGCGTTGGCGGTCGCAACGCCAGCAGCGACAAAAGTCATTGCCGCCATCAAACGTTTCAGTTTCATGCCTTGCTCCTAGCAGATAGGGATAGTTGGATCGGGGCCAAGTATCGGGAGGCCGTGTGAACACTCTATGTCCGCAATGTGACAATTAGATGAAAGGCCACTACTGAGAAGCGCAGGCTTATGAGGCGCAAAATATTGAATGAACACCGTCACTGTGGCGAGGGAGCTTGCTCCCGCTGGACTGCGCAGCAGTCCCATTCTTTTGAACAAAGACCAGGGCCGCTTCGCGACCCAGCGGGAGCAAGCTCCCTCGCCACAGGGGATCGGGTTGGTGTCAGCGTCCGCGCTTCCACAGATACCCGCCCACTGCCATCCCCATCACACACAGGGCAGCTACGTAGTAGGCCGGGCCCATCGGGCTTTCCTTCATCAGCAGCGACACCGCCAACGGCGTCAGGCCGCCGAACACGGCGTAGGCCACGTTGTAGGAGAACGACAAGCCACTGAAACGCACTACCGGCGGGAAGGCCTTGACCATTACATACGGCACCACACCGATGGTGCCCACGAACAAGCCGGTCAAGGTGTACAGCGGGAACAACCAGTCAGGATGCGCAAAGAGGCTGTGGTAAAGCGTCCAGGAAGTCGCGAGCAACAGCGCGCAACCGGCCACCAGCACGCGGCCAGCACCAAAGCGGTCGGCCAATGCGCCGGAGGCGATGCAGCCCAGGCTCAAGGTGACGATGGCCAGGCTGTTGGCCTGCAGTGCAACGGTTGGGCTGAAGTGATAAACCGTCTGCAGCACGGTCGGGGTCATCAGGATGACCACGACGACGCCGGCCGACAGCAGCCAGGTCAGCAGCATCGACAACACGATGGCGCCGCGGTGATCACGCAGCACGGCGCGCAATGGCAGCTCGGCGGCCAGGGTCTTGCGCTGCTGCATCTCGGCGAAGATCGGGGTTTCATGCAGCCAGCGGCGCAGGTACACCGACAGCAGGCCGAACACACCACCCAGCAGGAACGGGATACGCCAGGCGTAATCCGAGACCTGCTCCGGGCTATAAAGCGTGTTGATCGCAGTGGCCACCAGCGATCCCAGCAGGATCCCGGCAGTCAGGCCGCTGGTCAGCGTGCCGCAGGCGTAGCCGATGTGGCGTGGCGGTACGTGCTCTGAAACAAACACCCAGGCGCCCGGGACTTCACCACCGATGGCCGCGCCCTGGATGATGCGCATCAGCAGCAACAGGACTGGCGCCCACAGGCCGATCTGCGCGTAGGTTGGCAGCAGGCCCATGATCAGGGTCGGCACGGCCATCATGAAGATGCTCAGGGTAAACATCTTCTTGCGGCCCAGCAGGTCACCGAAGTGCGCCATGATGATGCCGCCCAGCGGGCGTGCCAGGTAACCGGCGGCGAAGATGCCAAAGGTCTGCATCATGCGCAGCCATTCGGGCATGTCGACGGGGAAGAAGAGTTTTCCGACCACGGTGGCGAAAAACACGAAAATGATGAAATCATAAAACTCCAGCGCCCCGCCCAAGGCAGACAGCGACAGGGTTTTGTAGTCGTTGCGGGTCAGCGGGCGCGACGGTTGCGCACTGCTTGCGGGCACGGAGGACATGGCAAGGCTTCTCTTATAGTAGTCAGCTTGATAAGGACGGCACGCCCGGGACTTGCGGCGGTCTGGCAAGATAGCAAATCGCTTGTAAAAGCACAGCGCCAGGAGAACAGTTGCGCGCAAAAGCCGCGATACAGCGCCTATTTACCGACCAAATGAGCGCCGGGAGGTCGTCGTGGCGCCAGGGTCTCGATATACTCGGCCCTTGCAAGCGCAAGACCCGCAGTCTTGAGGGGCTGCTGTGCCAAAACGTCGTTGGGTGCCGTCCAGCCGATTTGGCAGAGTTTCCCTTTAGTACGCCTTACGAGAAACGCATCACGCGGTGTATGTTGGTGCTGAAACGTTTTTTTCGAAGACGGCTATCCACTTGAAATACCCATGAAGCGTCACGGGTCAGAGGCCCCTCGGCATGATCGAACTCGAACAAGAAGATCCTATCCCGCAAGGCGACCTCGCCCTGCAAATCACCGCACTGCCGCGTGAAACCAACGGTTTCGGCGATATCTTCGGCGGCTGGCTGGTCGCCCAGATGGACTTGGCCGGCACCGCCATGGCCAGCAAGGTGGCAGGTGGTCGCGTGGCCACCGTGGCTATTGATCGAATGGCGTTCCTGGTACCGGTCGCGGTCGGTGCGCAGCTGTCCTTCTATACCCAGGCCCTGGAAATCGGCCGCAGCTCGATCCAGATGATGGTCGAAGTGTGGAGCGACGACCCGCTGTCCAGCGAATGGCGCAAGGTGACAGAGGCGGTGTTTGTATTCGTCGCTATCGATGGCAGCGGCCGCACGCGTTCCGTGCCTTCACGCGCGCGTTAAACCTCGCGGGTTTTTGACGGTCAATTGCCCCATTGCCTGCCATTAAGAGTGTCTGTTATGCCTACGCCCCACGTTGAGACCGTAAAGATCGACGAACTGGACTGCTGGCGCATCCGCCACAACGGCGCCGAGCTGATGATTGCCCAGCAGGGCGCACATATATTCAGTTACGGGCGCGAGGGCGAGCAGCCGCTGATTTGGCCGAACCCTGAGGCAATGTTCAAGAAAGGCAAAGGCATTCGTACCGGCGTACCGGTGTGCTGGCCGTGGTTTGGCGTGTTTGACCGTAACCCGCAGAGCGTTAAGGCCATGCGCCAGAGCGAGCAGCCGGCCGGTGCTCACGGCTTTGTGCGTACAGCACTGTGGGAATTAGCCGACACCACACTCGAAGGCGAAGCGCTGCGGGTGGATCTGCAACTACCGGTTCCCGCAGGCGGCTTCCCCGGCTGGCCTCATCAGGTCGACCTGACCCTGAGCCTGCTGCTGGACGACCAACTGCATATCCGCCTGACCAGCCATAACCGTGGTACCGAGACAGTGACACTCAGCCAGGCGCTGCACACTTACTTCGCCGTCAGCGATGTGCGTAACGTGCAGGTCGAAGGGCTGGACGGTGGGGCCTATATCGACACCGCCGACGGTTGGACCGAGAAGACGCAATCCGGTCTGCTGCACTTCACCGCCGAAACCGACCGCATCTACCTCGACACGCCGTCCCAGCTGAATATTGTCGATAAAGACTGGCAGCGCCGCATTCAGCTCACTGCCGAGGGCTCGAAATCGACCGTGATCTGGAACCCCTGGACCGAACGCGCCAAGGCGTTCGACGACATGGCCGACGATGGCTGGCAGGGCATGCTGTGCATCGAGACGGCGAATGTGCTGGATGATGTGGTGAGCCTGGCCCCAGGTGAAAGCCACACCTTGGGCGTGAGCATCACCGCTGTCGCCCTGTAGGAACGCCGATCAAAATGTGGGAGGGGGCTTGCCCCCGATCGCTGTCTATCAGTAGCAAATGTGCTGACTGATCCACTGCTATCGGGGGCAAGCCCCCTCCCACATTGGTTATATGTTGCCCTTTAAAGATCGGATTCCTTTACCACCCGCACTTTCCCCGCATCCAGCGCATACGCCGCATCCGCCAGGTCGTTATTCACCTTCTCCACCTTCAACGTGCCCGTGACCCACAGCGGCGTGTAGATGTCGTCCAGCTTCAACCCCTTGGGATAGCGCACCAGCACCAACTGGTTAGGTGGCGGAGGCGGCACGTGGATGCAGGCGCCTGGGTACGGCACCAGGAAAAACAGGGTGCTGCGACCCTTGGCGTCGGTCTCCAACGGTACTGGATAGCCGCCAATTCGGATGTTCTTGCCATTCATGGCGGCCACGGTCTTGGTGGAGTACATCACCGCCGGCAAGCCTTTGCTCTGCTTCAGGCCACCTTTGTCGGTGAACGTGCCTTGGGCTTCGGGGGAGTTGTGGTCGATCTCGGGCATGGCTTCGAGGGCTTTTTGATCTGACAGCGGCATCAGGTCAAGCCAATCGGTTTCCGGCAGTTCGCCGGCGTGGGCCAGGCCAGAGCCTAGTAATAGGAGCGTAAACAGAAGACGGCGCATGGAGAGGCTCGACAAGGTTAACAGTGTCGGCATTCTAGCCCCCTGCGCCTGCGCAGCGCAGAGGGCCGTGACGCTAAATCATTTTTTTCGCAGCAGGCCGTAGATCACCAGCAGCACGATGGCGCCGATCAGCGCACCGAGGAAGCCTGCGCCTTGACCTGCCTGGTAGATGCCCAGGGCCTGCCCACCGTAGGTGGCGACCAAGGAACCTGCGATACCCAGCAGGATGGTCATGATCCAGCCCATGCTGTCGTCGCCTGGCTTCAGGAAACGCGCCAGCAGGCCGACGATCAAGCCGATAAAGATGGTTCCGATGATACCCATGGCATTTCCCTCTGATTGAATTGAGCTATGCCAAAGCCTAGTCAGGCTTTGGCATCCTGCAATCAGAGGATGGCGGTCACCGAATGGTTCCCGCCGAGTCCAGGCTTATTGCTCGGCGATCAGCGCCTCGACCTTGAGGATCTGCGCTTGCAGGGTCGCGCGGTCCTTGCAACGCAGGTTGGCGTGGCCGACCTTGCGCCCGGCCTTGAAGGCCTTGCCGTAGTGATGCAGATGGCAGTCGTCGATGGCGATGACTTTTTCCACTGGCGGTACCACACCGATGAAATTGAGCATGGCGCTCTCGCCGACCTTGGCCGTGGAGCCCAATGGCAAGCCCGCCACCGCCCGCAGGTGGTTTTCGAACTGGCTGCACTCGGCGCCTTCGGTGGTCCAATGCCCGGAGTTGTGCACGCGCGGGGCGATTTCGTTGGCCTTGAGGCCACCGTCGACCTCAAAGAATTCGAACGCCATCACGCCGACGTAATCCAGTTGCTTGAGCACACGGCTGGAATAGTCTTCGGCCAAGGCCTGCAGCGGGTGGTCGGTGCTGGCCACGGACAGCTTGAGGATGCCGCTGTCGTGGGTGTTGTGCACCAACGGGTAGAAGCGGGTTTCGCCATCACGAGCACGCACGGCGATCAGCGAGACTTCACCGGTGAACGGCACGAAGCCTTCCAACAGGCAGGCGACGCTGCCCAGCTCGGCGAAGGTGCCGACCACATCGGCAGCCGTACGCAGGACTTTCTGGCCCTTGCCGTCATAACCCAAGGTGCGGGTTTTCAGCACGGCCGGCAGGCCGATGCTGGCGACTGCAGCGTCCAGGTCTGCCTGGGACTGGATATCGGCGAAGGCCGGGGTCGGGATGCCCAGGTCCTTGAACATGCTCTTTTCGAACCAGCGGTCGCGGGCGATGCGCAAGGCTTCGGCGCTTGGGTACACCGGTACGAACTGCGACAGGAACGCAACGGTTTCGGCCGGGACGCTTTCGAACTCGAAGGTGACCAGGTCGACTTCGTCGGCCAGTTGGCGCAGGTGGTCCGGGTCACTGTAGTCAGCGCGCAGATGCTCACCCAGCGCGGCCGCGCAGGCGTCCGGCGCCGGGTCCAGGAAAGCGAAGTTCATTCCCAGCGGGGTTCCGGCCAGGGCCAGCATGCGACCCAGTTGGCCGCCACCGATTACACCGATTTTCATCGTCAACAACCTCAGGCGATACGTGGGTCTGGATTGTCCAGCACGCTGTCTGTCTGTTCAGCACGGAATTTTTTCAGCACCGCGTGGAACTGCGGGTGCTTGGCGCCCAGGATGCTGGCGGACAGCAAAGCTGCGTTAATAGCACCGGCCTTGCCGATCGCCAGGGTGGCCACCGGAATGCCAGCCGGCATCTGCACGATGGACAACAGCGAGTCCACGCCCGAGAGCATCGCCGACTGCACCGGCACGCCGAGCACCGGCAGGTGGGTCTTGGCCGCACACATGCCTGGCAGGTGCGCTGCACCACCGGCACCGGCGATGATCACCTCGATGCCACGGGATTCTGCTTCATCGGCATACTGGAACAGCAAATCCGGAGTGCGGTGGGCGGAGACCACTTTCACTTCGTAGGGAATGCCGAGTTTTTCCAGCATATCGGCGGTGTGGCTAAGGGTGGACCAATCGGACTTGGAGCCCATGATCACGCCAACCAATGCACTCATCGTCGTGCCTCTTCTCTCTGGGCGCCCACAGGCGCGTCAAAAAACAACAAGCCACGCGGGAAATCCGGCGTGGCTTGGTGTACGAATTAAGGCCGGTTGGACCGGCCGAAGGCCGCGCAGTATACCGTAATAATGCAGATAAACAGCCCCTGGAATGACCATCTGTCCAGTGGCGCAAAGCGGCGGTTTTATTGACTTAAGAGTCAGCCAAATCACCAAAAAACCCTGTGGGAGGGGGCTTGCTCCCGATGACGGTGTATCAGGCACTTATCTGTCACTGATACACCGCTATCGGGGGCAAGCCCCCTCCCACATTTGCCCGGTGTTCGGCTCAGGTGGTTTGCGCCGCCCCACCTTCCAGCTTTCGCCACAACAACCGTACATTCGCTTTGCGCACCAACGCGCAGCGATACAAGCGGATTTCCAGCGGCACATGCCATTGCGGACCGCCGCAGACAACCAGTTCTCCGCGAGCGAGTTCGGCGCGCACGCTCAACTGCGGCACCCAGGCGATGCCCAGGCCTTCAAGGGCCATGCTCTTGAGGCTATCGGCCATGGCGGTTTCGTAAACCGTCGTAAAACGCAGGGCGCGTTGGCGCAACAGTAAATGCACCGAGCGGCCGAGGAACGCGCCAGCGCTGTATGCCAGCAGCGGCACACTGCCCTCGCCTTCCAGGTCAAACAACGGTTTACCGTCGGCATCAGCGGCGCACACTGGGAGCATTTCGGTGTTGCCCAAGTGCAGGGACGGGAAGATTTCGGCGTCCATCTGCATGGCGGCGTCCGGGTCGTAGAACGCCAGCATCAGGTCACACCCCCCTTCGCGCAGGGCGTGCACGGCGTCACCGACGTTGGTGGCGACCAAGCGGGTGGCAATGTTCAGGCCCTCGTTGCGCAGTTGTGCGATCCAGCGAGGGAAGAAGCCCAGCGCCAACGAGTGAGCCGCCGCCACTTGCATGACTTCGCCCTGCCCGCCTTCCAAGTGGTGCAAATGGCGCAGCACTTCACCGAGCTGTTCCACCACGGTGCGCGCCGTGACTAAAAACAACTGCCCCGCCGCCGTCAGCTCTACCGGCGTACGCGAGCGGTTGACCAGGGTCAGGCCCAACGCGGCTTCCAGGCTGCGGATACGTCGACTGAACGCCGGCTGGGTGACGAAGCGTCGCTCGGCGGCCTGGGAAAAGCTGCGGGTCGCTGCCAGGGCACTGAAGTCTTCCAGCCATTTGCTCTCAAGGTTCATCACGTCCTCCCACGGGTACGCACCATTTTGGCACACACGCCCGCCATCATAGCTGGGTCACACTCACATTATGCCGTTTGTGCATAGGCCAGTGTTTAACAGCATTGGCCCAAAAACTTCCACAAGCCTAGCATTCGCAGCGTTCCGGCCAGTTCCGGGTCCATATCGAGATGATTTCCGTCATGTCCTCCGCTGCATCATTCCGCACAGAAAAAGACCTGCTTGGCGTACTCGAAGTACCTGCCCAAGCGTATTACGGCATCCAGACCCTGCGAGCGGTGAATAACTTCCGCCTCTCGGGCGTTCCGATTTCGCATTACCCGAAATTGGTGGTCGGCCTGGCAATGGTCAAGCAAGCGGCGGCAGATGCCAACCGCGAGCTCGGTCAGCTCAGCGAAGCCAAGCACGCTGCCATCAGCGAAGCCTGTGCCCGCTTGATCCGCGGCGACTTCCACGAAGAGTTCGTGGTGGACATGATTCAAGGCGGCGCCGGCACTTCAACCAACATGAATGCCAACGAAGTCATCGCCAACATCGCGTTGGAGGCCATGGGCCACAACAAGGGCGAGTACCAGTACCTGCACCCCAACAACGACGTGAACATGGCGCAGTCGACCAACGACGCCTACCCGACCGCGATCCGCTTGGGTCTGCTGCTGGGCCATGACGCGCTGCTGGCCAGCCTCGACAGCCTGATCCAGGCATTCGCCGCCAAGGGCGTCGAGTTCAGCCACGTACTGAAAATGGGCCGCACCCAATTGCAAGACGCCGTGCCGATGACCCTCGGCCAGGAATTCCGCGCCTTTGCCACCACCCTCGGGGAAGACCTGGCGCGCTTGAAAACCCTGGCGCCAGAGCTGCTGACCGAAGTGAACCTAGGCGGCACCGCCATCGGTACCGGCATCAACGCCGACCCGCGTTATCAAGCCCTGGCGGTACAACGCCTGGCGGTGATCAGCGGCCAGCCGGTTGTGCCTGCCGCCGACCTGATCGAAGCCACCTCCGACATGGGCGCCTTCGTGCTGTTCTCCGGCATGCTCAAGCGCACCGCAGTGAAGCTGTCGAAGATCTGCAACGACCTGCGCCTGCTGTCCAGCGGCCCACGCACCGGCATCAATGAGATCAACCTGCCGGCGCGCCAGCCAGGCAGCTCGATCATGCCCGGCAAGGTCAACCCGGTAATCCCGGAAGCGGTTAACCAAGTCGCGTTCCAAGTGATCGGTAACGACCTGGCCCTGACCATGGCAGCCGAAGGCGGCCAACTGCAGCTGAACGTGATGGAGCCGCTGATCGCCTTCAAGATCTTCGACTCGATCCGCCTGCTGCAACGCGCCATGGACATGCTGCGCGAACACTGCATCGTCGGCATCACCGCCAACGAAGCGCGCTGCCGCGAACTGGTGGAGCACTCCATCGGCCTGGTCACCGCGCTGAACCCGTACATCGGCTATGAAAACGCCACCCGCATCGCCCGCATCGCCCTCGAAAGCGGCCGCGGCGTGCTGGAACTGGTGCGCGAAGAAGGCTTGCTCGACGACGCCATGCTCGACGACATCCTGCGCCCCGAAAACATGATCGCTCCACGCTTGGTCCCGTTGAAGGCCTAAGCGTCTGTTGCACTGCTCACCAGGCTGAGGGACTAGACACCTCTCACCTTTTGAGGGCCTGAAGGCTCGTTCTTCAGGCCCTTTTTTTTGCCCCAAGGTTGTGAAATGACGCCCATAAAAACTCCAATATCGCCCTGCAAATCCACCGCCCCCTCAGTCGCATGGCTGAAACCTTTAATCAGCCCGAGCAGACGGATCTCGTTCGCCTAGGTATAGTGCCGCCCCTCTTCGCGTGTGCGGCCGTCGGTAACGAGGCCCAGGTACAACGCGAAACCGCATGAATAACAACCCGCAAAAGGATTGGGGTCGAACTGTCGCGCACTGCCTGGTGCGATGCGATGGCGTCGAACCGTCCTGCGTTTGCCATTAGAAAAATCAGCGAGGAACACTCCATGCTCGAAGTCATCAACGACTTCCTCTCAGGGAAAGTACTGATCGTGCTCATTGTCGGGCTCGGCGGTTATTTCACGATTCGCTCGCGTTTCGTACAGTTGCGCCACTTTTTCCACATGTTCTCAGTGTTCAAAGACAGCCTGAAGAGCAGCTCCGGCCAGCTCAGTTCGTTCCAGGCGCTGATGCTCAGCCTGGCCGGCCGCGTCGGTGCCGGTAACATCGCCGGTGTCGGCATTGCCGTGACATTGGGTGGCCCAGGTGCCGTGTTCTGGATGTGGGTCACCGCGCTGGTGGGCATGTCTTCGAGCTTTATCGAGTGCTCCCTCGGCCAGCTGTACAAACGCACTGACGCCGAAGGCACCTACCGTGGCGGCCCCGCGTATTACATCCAGCACGGCCTGCACAAGCGCTGGCTGGGTATGGTCATGGCGTTCCTGCTGCTGGTGACCTTCGGCTTTGCCTTCAACGGCCTGCAAGCCCATGCCGTGACGCACTCGCTGAACAACGCTTTCGGCCTGGACACCACCTACACCGGCCTGGCCCTCGCAGTATTGCTGGGCTTGGTGTTCATCGGCGGGATTAAGCGCATCGCTTCGATCGCCGACCTGCTGGTGCCGGTCAAGACCCTGGTCTACATCGCCGTGACCCTGTACGTGATCGTGCTGCAGTTCGACCACGTACCCGCCATGCTCGCAACCATCGTCAAGAGCGCGTTCGGCCTCGACCAGGCCTTCGGCGGCCTGGTGGGCAGCGCGATCATCATGGGTGTTAAGCGCGGCGTGTTCGCCAACGAAGCCGGTTTGGGCAGTGCGCCTAACGTGGCGGCGGTGGCGTCGGTAGAACACCCGATCGCCCAAGGCGTGGTGCAAGCGTTCAGCGTGTTCCTCGACACGTTCGTGATCTGTACCTGCACCGCCTTGCTGATCCTGCTCTCCGGTTTCTACACTCCAGGCTTCGAAGGCGACGGCATTGCCCTGACCCAGAACTCCCTGGCGGCCGTGGTCGGTGATTGGGGCCGCATGTTCATCTCGGTGGCCCTGGCGTTGTTCGTGTTCACCTCGATCATGTACAACTACTACCTCGGTGAGAGCAACCTGCGCTTCCTGGTGGGTAACAACCGCAAAGTGTTGATGGGCTACCGCGCACTGGTGCTGGTGCTGATTTTCTGGGGTTCCATCGAAAACCTGGGCACCGTGTTCGCCTTCGCCGACATCACCATGACGATGCTGGCGTTCGTTAACCTGTTCGCCCTGGCGTTCCTGTTCAAGATCGCCATGCGCATCCTGAACGACTACGACAACCAGCGCGCCGCCGGCATCAAGACCCCGGTGTTCGACTCCAGCCAGTTCCCAGACCTGGACCTGGACCGCAAGGCCTGGCCGGCCAATCCGGCAAAACCGGACGTTGCCGTCTCGGCTGAACTGAACGCTCAAGCGCAACGCTGAGCGTAGATAGATGACACGCCGCCTGGCCTTGGGCATGCTCTGGGCCCGGCGGCGTTTTTCGTTCAGGAGAGTGTTCAGATGACCCAACCAGCCCAAAACGTCATGGTGCTCTACACCGGCGGCACCATCGGCATGCAGGCCAGCGCCAACGGCCTGGCACCCGCATCCGGTTTCGAAGCGCGCATGCGCGAGCAACTGGCCCATCAGCCAGTGCCTGCGTGGCGATTCCGCGAAATGGCCCCGCTGATCGACAGCGCCAACATGACCCCGGCCTACTGGCAACAATTGCGCATCGCGGTCGTCGAGGCCGTGGAAGGCGGCTGCGACGCAGTACTGATCCTGCACGGCACCGACACCTTGGCCTACAGCGCGGCAGCCATGAGCTTTCAATTGCTGGGCTTGCCGGCGCCGGTGGTGTTCACCGGTTCCATGCTGCCCGCCGGCGTGCCCGACAGCGACGCCTGGGAAAACGTCAGCGGTGCCCTGGCAGCATTGGGCCAAGGCCTGGCGCCCGGTGTGCAGTTGTACTTCCATGGCGCACTGATGGCGCCGACCCGTTGCGCGAAGATCCGCAGCTTTGGTCGCCATCCGTTTGCAGCCTTGCAGCGCAACGGCGGCGTGGCCAAGGCCGAGGCCATTCCTGCAGCGCTGGATTATCGCCAAGCCAAAGCCCTGGCCAACGTCGGCGTGCTGCCGTTGGTGCCGGGCATCGGCGCCGGGCAACTGGATGCGCTGATCGACAGCGGCCTCCAGGCGCTGGTCCTCGAATGCTTCGGCAGCGGCACCGGGCCAAGCGATAACCCGGCGTTCCTGGTCAGCCTCCAGCGTGCCCGCGATCAAGGTGTGGTGGTGGTCGCGATCACCCAATGCCATGAAGGCGGCGTGGAGCTGGACGTGTACGAAGCCGGCAGCCGGTTACGCGGCGTCGGCGTACTGTCCGGTGGTGGCATGACCCGCGAAGCGGTGTTCGGCAAGCTGCAGGCCCTGCTCGGTGCGAGTCTTGCAACGCCTGAGGTCCGCCGCCTGGTGGAACTGGACCTGTGCGGCGAACTGAGCTGACCGGCATATAACTTGCTCCCCTTCCAGCCATCTCTTGGCTGGAAGCCCCCCATGCTGCACTCCCACCTCACGACCCTCAACGCGGTCTCGCTGGTGCTCAGTACCTTCAAGGCCGAAGGCTGGCCCGCCGAGACGCTGCTGGCCGGCAGCGGTATCTGCGCGGCGGACTTGAGCCGCGCCGACACGCGCATCGCCACGCATCAGGAGATGCAGGTGTGCGCCAATGCCGTGGCCCTGCAGCGCGATATCGGCCTGATCGTGGGGCGCCGCATGCATGTATCGTCCTACGGCATGCTCGGCTATGCCCTGCTCACGAGTGCCACTTTCGGTGACGCTTTGCGCCTGGCCCTGCGTTATCCGGCGCTGTTGGGAACACTGTTCGAGCTGAGCCTGGAGGAGGACGGCGGACGTATCTGGTTCACCGCGGGCGATTATCGCGATAACCCGGCCCTGACCGCCTTCAATGTCGAGCTGTGCCTCGGGTCGCTGAAGGTCATTTGCGACGACCTGCTCGGCCATCCACTGCCCTTGCTGGGCGCGCGCTTCGAGCACGATGCACCGGATTATCAAGCGCGCTACGCCGAGAGTTTCGACTGCCCGTTGCAGTTCCAGGCCACCGCCAATGCGTTCGCCTTTGACACACGCTGGCTCGCCCAGCCTTTGCCGCTGGCCGACAGCGTGACCCACCAGGCCATGGCCGAGCGCTGCCGTAAACAGAACACCGAATTCACCGGGCGCGAAGCCTGGCTGGGGCGAATCCGCCAATTGCTCGCGGCGCAACTGCACGCCGCACCCGGGCTGGATGGCCTGGCCCAACAGATGAACTGTTCGCCACGCACCCTGCGCCGACACCTGCATGACCTGGGCTGCAGCTATCAGGAACTGCTGGATGAGCTGCGTTTCGAACGCGCCAAGCAATTGCTGGCGCAAGACCAATGCCCCATCTACCGGATTGCCGAGCAGTTGGGCTTCAGCGAGACCGCCAGCTTCCGGCATGCCTTCGTGCGCTGGAGCGGCGTGGCGCCGAGCCAATTTCGCGCATGACGCGCTATTGAGGGGCGAATTACGGACAGAAAATCTGGCCATATTTATCCCCTTTTGGCCGCTCTTGCCGTTCTCATAACCTCCGCCGCCAGCAAGACTGCAGGCACCGATACCGCCTGCGGAGAACAACAATATGCTGACGATCTACTCAGACGATCACCACCTGCACCACGGCCGTTGTGAACTGATGGACGGGCAACTGATGCCCTGCTTTGAAATGCCCTCGCGCGCCGACCATGTGCTGCAGCGGGTCAAGGACCGTGAGCTGGGCGCCGTCCAAGCCCCGCAGGACTTTGGCCTGGCGCCGCTGCAACGCATCCACAGCCGTGACTACCTCGATTTCTTCAAAGGTGCATGGCAACGCTGGACCGAGTTCGGCCAGGACGGCGACCTGCTGCCCTACACCTGGCCGGCCCGCACCTTGCGCCGCGTATTGCCCACAAGCCTGCACGGCCAACTCGGTTATTACAGCTTCGACGGCGGCGCCCCGATTACCGCCGGCACCTGGCAAGCCGCCTATAGCGCGGCCCAAGTGGCGCTGACGGCGCAACAGGCAATCCAGCAAGGCGCCCGCAGTGCCTTCGCCCTTTGCCGGCCACCGGGCCACCACGCCGCCAGTGACTTGATGGGCGGCTATTGCTACCTCAACAACGCCGCCATTGCGGCCCAGGCGTTTCTCGACCAGGGCCACCGAAAGGTCGCGATCCTGGACGTGGACTACCACCACGGCAACGGCACCCAATCGATCTTTTATGCGCGCAATGACGTGCTGTTCACCTCGATCCACGGTGACCCGGCGGCGGAGTTTCCGTTTTTTCTCGGCTATGCCGACGAACTGGGCGAGGGCGCGGGGGCAGGCTTCAATGTCAACTACCCGTTGCCTGCCGGTTCCGGCTGGGAGCGCTGGAGCGCAGCGCTGGAACAGGCCTGCAACGAGATTGAACGTTATGGGGCCGACATCATTGTGGTGTCCCTGGGGGTGGACACCTTCAAGGACGACCCTATCTCGCAATTCAAACTCGACAGCCCGGATTACCTGGCAATGGGCGCACGCATCGCCCACTTGGGCAGACCCACGCTGTTTGTGATGGAAGGCGGCTACGCGGTGGAAGAAATCGGCATCAATGCCGTCAATGTTCTCGAAGGTTTTGAAGGGGCTGCCCAATGAACATGCTCAAGTCACTTATCCTCTGCGCCACCGTTATCAGCGGCGTGGCCCACGCCGAAGAAAAAACCCTGCGCGTCTATAACTGGTTCGACTACATCACGCCCAAGGCGCTGGAGGACTTCAAGGCGCAGAACCCCGCCATCAAATTGGTGTACGACATTTTCGACACCAACGAGGCGCTGGAAGCCAAGCTGCTCACCGGCAACTCCGGGTATGACGTGGTGGTGCCGTCCAACGTGTTCCTGGCCAAGCAGATCGAGGCCGGCGTATTCCAGCCGTTGGACCGCAGCCAGTTACCGAACTGGAACCACCTCGACCCCAAGCTGATGAAGCTGATCGAAGCCAACGACCCCGGTAACAAATTCGCCGTGCCCTACATGTACGGCACCATCCTGATCGGCTTTAACCCGGACAAGGTCAAGGCCGCGCTGGGCGCCGATGCGCCGGTGGACAGCTGGGACCTGATCTTCAAGGAAGAAAACATCAGCAAGCTCAAGCAATGTGGCGTCGCGCTGCTGGACTCCCCCTCGGAAATCCTGCCCCTGGCCTTGCAGCACCTGGGGCTGGACCCCAACAGCAGCAACCCCAAGGATTATGACAAAGCCGAAGCGTTGCTGCTGAAGATCCGCCCCTCTGTCACCTACTTCCATTCCTCCAAGTACATGGCCGACATCGCCAACGGCGACATCTGCGTAGCCGTCGGTTACTCAGGCAGCTTCTCCCAGGCCGCCAACCGCGCCAAAGAGGCCAAGAACGGTGTCACCGTGGACATGCGCCTGCCCAAGGAAGGGGCACCGATCTGGTTCGACATGCTCGCCATTCCAAAAGGCGCAAAAAACCCGCAGGACGCCTACACCTTCATCAACTACTTACTGCAACCGGCCGTGATCGCGCCCATCAGCGACTTCGTCGGTTACCCCAACCCGAACAAGGACGCCACCGAGCAGGTCGACCCGTCGATTCGCAACAACCCCAACCTGTACCCGACCGAGGCGGCCATGGCCACGCTGTACACCTTGAAACCGCTGACCCGAGATGCCGAGCGCGCCAGGACCAGGGCCTGGACCAAAATCAAGTCGGGTACCTGATCGCCGATTCCACCGCAAGGCCTGAGGGGTTGGCCTTGACTTAACTACCGCTCGCCGAGTGGGCAACATCCTTACTGTGAGAAAAACGCCGCTACGCACCCTAGCGGCCCCTTTCTTGCGGCCAGGATGCCCTTATGAATGACACTGCACTGTCCCCCAGCGCCAACGATCTGCTGACTCAACTGGCCACCGGCCCCTCCCTGCGGGAGGTCGCGGCGGCGACTTTACGATCGGCGCTGGCCGAGCTGTACCCGGACCTCGATATCGACCCCAACCTGGCCATCCTGGTCACACCTCGCTGGCAAAGCGTCAGCGGTGAGGTGGTGCCCGACCTTCCGCACCTTCAATCGCTGGCCGGCGCACTGGCGCGCAGTGCGTTGACCAACGTCGCGCTGACCTGGATCGACGGTGAGCACTATCTGATCAATCAAACCCAGGAGCAGGCAAACACCCACGTTTCCGTCCAGGTTGACCGTATCGCGCAGTTGATCAACGAGTTGGCCCCCCTGCTGTTTGTCTCCTACCAGGAACAACAGCTCGATTTCTGGAACCAAAGCGGCGGCCAGAACGGGCCACGCTGGAAGACCTTGGCCCGCACACTGCGCAACCTCTGGAATGTACACACCGTCGATGACTGGGACGACGATGAGTGCGCCATGGCCAGGAACGTTTTTCATTACCCCGAATACGCACAGCGCCAGCCCCATGACAACTATGACGCCCACGTCTACCTGATTGATATGGATGAGCAAGCGGGTAGCGTCAGCAAACACCTCAATGTGACCTCTATGGCGCTGGTGGTCGGGCAGTTGGGCACACGGGAGCTCATCCTCGGTTACTCGATTGCCACCGGCTATAAAAAATTCAGCTCGATGAAGGCGTTTGGTGAATACCTGGCGCCCCATCCCCATTTATTCGCGGGGCGCGAAATCCATTGGCGACTGTTCGAGCCATCGGGCAATTTCTTTGAGTATCAGGCCAGCAGCCTGATCAGCCTGCAAATCGAAGCGCTGCGGCACATTGCCTTTGACGATGAGGACATCAAGCCACTTTCCCCGGCGGACAGTGCGAAGAAAGAACTCCACGCGTTCACGCAACAGGATCAATCCCGGCTTGGCTGGGCTCGCGACTCCCTGCCAGGATGGTTGCAGCAGGCCTCGTCACCCGACCAGTCGGCCTATGGTCGTTACATGATGGACTTGGCGGCCTTGAACCTGCAGGAGAACGGCAAGACCTATATGGATGACATTCCCGCCGTGGGTGATTTTGCCCGCGACGCCTTGCGCGCACAGATGATCAAGGACCACCCGGAGGCTGCCAACGTCAACCTGGAAAACGTGCAAATCGCCGTGACCAGCGCAGTGATCTGGGGCACGCTGGCCGTACCCGGCCAAACCCAGACGCAAACCTTCACGCTGACCGAGTTGGCCCTGGAAAACCTGATTGCCCTGCCGTTGGGTAACAAGGTCGTGATTTACCGTAACGGGACGGTGACGCCCATCTGGATGACGGCGCAATACTTGGAAAAACTGATTACCCAGGTCGATATCGGCAAACATTATCCCGCCCTGATCAAAAGCAAATTGCTGGAGGACCCTGCGCAGTCCTTGCGCCGGCAAAAACTCTACACCGAACAATTGCGCCTGCAACTGCCCTTGCTGGCCTTGCAGTACAAGATTCGCGGTCTTCACGGCCTGACCGAACAGGGTTATCGCTACGTGTGTGCCGTGATGAACACGGAGACTGAAAAGCAGCGGGTAGACGGTTACCCGGTGGTGATCCGCCCCCTGGCCCTGTACCCCAAGCGGCGCTTGACGACAGCCGTGGATACGGTCGACAACATGTTCATCATTGGCCCCCAAGCCCCAAAAAACGGCCCTTGCCTGCTCTATCGACCACTGAGCAATGAGCCGTTGATGGAGTTCGCCTCTGAAGCCAACCTGCTCTATGAAATCAAGCAATCAGCGACCTTGCGCCAGTCGATCCTCGCCTGGTTGCCCGACAAGGAGCGCACCGCTTACGGCCAGTTCGTATTCACCGGCACCCTGCCGTCCCCCTGGGTGTTTACCAGCCTGCTCAATGACCCTCTCAATGCGCTGGTGATGACAGGGCCGATCCGTTTCGGCAATGAGGTGTTGCGCAATGACTATTTCGCGACGCTGTTCAAAACTCACGCGATGGCATTGGCAAACCTGGCCGACCGCCAGTCTGTCTCCAATGCCGAGGGCCGCTGGGAAAGCTTGAAGCACATGGGCTGGCAGATCTTTACCGCGGCACTGCCATTCATGGGGAAAACCGTCGGCGCAGCGTCCTGGATCTGGCAATTGATGGATGACCTGCAACATGTCGTGGATGCCAGAGAAATAAACGAGCGACCTGCCGAGCTCTCCGCCTGGGTGGATATATTGCTGACGCTGGGCATGGTGTTGACGATGCACATCAGTACACAACGACGCCCCAGCGCGGCGATCGAAAAAGAAACCCGCGCCTCTTCCGAGCCGGGTGAGTCGTCCGCGCCCTCCAAGCATCCCAAGCATCCCAAGCCGTCAGAACCCGCCGAACCGTCCAAGCCCCCACCCGCCATGGTCCTGATACAAAAACCGACGATCACGGCAGGTGAGCTGCCGGCGGACCATCAAGGTACGCTGCATGCCAGCGGCGCGCTGACTCAGTCCCGGCGCAATCTCGGAGCGATCCTGGATGCCCTCATGGTCGAGAAGCCATCATCCCTGAGCGAACAGTACAAGGAGGACACCGCCTACAAGCACCTCTACAGCGCAGGGGAACACTGGTATGCGCCGGTTGGGACTCGATGGTTTGAGGTTGATGTGGACGAAAACGATTCAGTCCTGATTGTTGATCCAAAACAGTCACAGCGAACGGGCTTTCCGCTGACCAGCAACCGTGCTGGCCAGTGGTTTATCGACATCCGGTTCCGATTGAAAGCCAGCGGGCTGCGCCGCCTGCGGCAAAAGGGTCAGCGCCTCAAGCCGCCGAAAATAAAAGACCTGCGCGAGCAGTTAAATAGCTTTGACAAGCAATTGATGCAACGGCACAGCGAGCTTGAGGCACTGCGCGAGGCCATCGCCGCAACGCCGGAGGACGCCCAGGAAGCGGCTCGAACCTCCTACCTTGCCCAGGCGGACAATCACATCAAGGAACTCGACGTAACGATCTCCCAACTCAAATCGCTGAAGATCATCGACACCGTTCCCAATTACCTGGACGGGATGTACGAATACCTGACCAACCAGATTTTCGTGGCCCGCTCAGCCATCAACGAACAGTTGGACGGGTTCCAACAACAGCTACGTTCTGTCGAAGGGCACATGGACCCCGATGACGATACGCTGGCGACACTCCCCCTCAGTACCTATCAAAAAGTCTATGAGGTCACCCAGGATATGATTGAACGCCTGACGTTCATCGAGACCCCTTTAAGGGAGATGCGGGAGCTCGGTGAAAGGGGTGTCAGGTTCGCCACTACTCATGGGCTCGGCCTGGCGAATGTGAGCCTCACTGACCTCAAAGCGTTCAAGATCAGCCTGAGTACCTTCCTATGCCTCAATGAGACCAAAACCGAGAGCTTGCCGGCGGCCAGGGAAGCGGTTGCGCGCATTATCGAAACCGCCGAGCTGGCAGTGCAAAGCCTGCGAGTCGCCCTGGACCCGGAGAATGAAGCCACTCAAGACCAGTTGATCGAAACCCTCGACAGCCTGGTAGACCAGTTTGCAAGCGTGGATCAGAACCTGGTGGAGTTGCCGGCCGACTTCCCCGACGACCTGCAAAAAACCCCATTGGCCAATCTGCGCAAACAAATCGATGAGTTCGCCCAAAACGCCACGCGAGAACTGACCGGCCTACTGCGCGAACGCAAAGCCCAAACCCTGGAACCCATGCCTGGACCTTCCCGCCCCTCGTCCAGGGTCACGAAGAGAGTCATCAAGACGCATCTCAAGGGGATTGTCATCGGCGAAGAACGCCTGCCGGACGCCGAAGGCAGCACAGCGCTGGTGGAGGTAAAGGAGCCGCTGACAGGCAAGGTAATCGCCACGTTCCATGAAAAAGAGCCGGGCGTGTGGGTTGAACAACTACCCGCGGCGCGATCAACCAGCCGCACCCAGGCCCGCAACCTTAAACAGAGCACGACCCACGGCCAGGCCCTGCTGGACACGCTTGAGGCCTTTATCACTCGCACGGAAGTGCTGTCCAACGAGGCGGGATGGCTGCCAGTAACCATTGAAGAGCGTATCAGCAACCGGATCGAACAGCTGATGCACGCCAGCCAGGAGATCGAAGAAGCACTGACCCTGAGCAATCTGACAGAAAGCACGACACACCCCTCAGCAATGCTCAACAAACGACTGTCCGCCGCGATCAGCAAGCTCCAGGGCGAACGCAAGCGCCTCCACATTCATATGCTCAAGACACGGCAACCCACCGCGGCTCATGTCGAGCTATTGCTCAAGGAAGGGGTGGTTACCATCAAACCGCCCACCGGTGCGCGCATCAAGCTCACCGGACGTCACTCAGGTTTCCTGCAGGAGTATCCCGTGGTGGATATCCAAACCAAGAAAACGTTGTGGTATGCCCACTTTCACTACACCGCGCTGACAGGATCAGAGGAGAACTTCACCGCTGCCCACCTGAAAACCCCAGACCAACGCGGCCTGGGCGGAAAATACGAGCGCAGGAACGACGCCAGCCGCAACAATATCAGTATCTACCGCAGTGAGATCAGCCCCCAACTGGCGCGCATGCTGTTCTTTAAAAGCAAGCCACCTCAGCCGGCGGTGGAAGAGCCCCAGGCCTGACGCAAGCGCGCCAAGGCCTGGCCGATGGCAACCTCTGGCACCGCGGCAAACCCCAGCACGAGGCCCGCACGCTGGTCCGGCGGTGTGCTGGAGCCTGCCAGCCAGTAACTGCTCAGGCCGTTGATTTCGACACCAGCAGCCTTGGCCTGCTCGAGCAATTGTTGCTCACGGGCCAGGCTGGCCACGCGTACCGTAAGGTGCAGCCCTGCGGCAACGCTGGGCAGGCTGGCGACCCCGTCGAGGTCACTCGGCCACCCGGCCAGGAGTGCGTTGCGTCGGCTCAACGCCGCGCGGCGCATGCGCCGGATATGTCGCTGGAAGTGCCCGGCGGCCATGAATTCGGCCATCACGGCCTGGGTGCTGACTTCTGAATGGCGCATATCCACCGCGCGCCGCCGGGAAAAGGCGTCGACCAGGCCCGGCGGTAATACCAGGTAACCCAGGCGCAAGGCCGGAAAGGCCACCTTGCCGAACGTGCCGACGTACAGCACGCGCCCGCTGCGGTCCAGTGCCGCCAATGGCGACAGCGGAGCGCCGCTGTAGCGGTATTCACCGTCGTAATCGTCCTCTATGATCCATCCGCCTGTGCGCTCGGCCCAGGCCAGCAGTTCGAGGCGCCGCGCCAGGCTCATCACCACACCCAACGGGTACTGATGAGAGGGCGTGACATACGCCACTCGGCAATCGCCCAGGCTGTTGAGCACCTGGCAATCGATGCCTTCACTGTCCACCGGTACACCGTGCAACCGTCCGCCTGCCAAAGCGAACGCATGCCCAGCCGCACGGTAGCCAGGGTTTTCCACCGCTACCCCATCTCCCGGCTCTACCAGCAACTGTGCACAAAGGCTGATTGCCTGCTGCGCCCCACTGGTGATCACTATTTGTTCAGCGGTGCATTGCATGCCCCGTGAGCTGCGCAAGTAAGCGGCGATCAGACCGCGCAGGCGACCGTCACCCGCCGGGTCGCCATAGCACAGCAGTTCCAGGTCCGGCTTGCGCCAGAATGCCCCATTCAGCTTGGCCCATACCTCAAAGGGGAACAGATCAAAGGCCGGCACGCCCACGCGGAATGCCCGAGGCGGACCCGAGGGAGGTAAGGCCAGGTGGTTGTTTTTGACCCTGGCCAAGCCCGCGCTGTGGATAACTTCATCGTCCAGATCTTCCGGCAAATCAGCCCATTTTGTGGATAAGGCTGGGGATAAGCCTGTTGACAACCCTGTGGATACTTTTGTGGATAGTTTTTTTGCCGTAGGCAATTGAGCGACATAAGTGCCATCGCCGACCCGGCTTTCAATAAACCCCTCCGCATACAGCTGATCGTAGGCGCGTACCACACTGTTGCGGGAAATCGACAACGCCGCCGCCAGGTCACGGGTGGCGGGCAGGCGCGTGCCACTGACCAGTCGTCCGTCCAGCACCCGCTGGCGCAAGGCGTCATACAGTTGGCGAGTCAGACCCTGACGGCGATCCAGCTCAATACCGGCGGGGTTGAATGACAGCGGCGCAGAGATGGGCGACATATTGGACCTATGAAATTGGTGCCAGATGGCTCTTACAACGAGCCATTAGCCTGCCTAGGATGCAGGCATTCGCCAAGGAATATTTCCATGTACACACCTCGCGCCTTCGCCCTCGACGATTTGCCCGAACTGCACCAATTGATCCAGCACACCCGCCTGGCGCAGTTAGTGACCGTGGGTGAACAAGGCCTGCAAGCCAGCCACTTGCCACTGCTGCTCAACCCCGATGAAGGTGCCAATGGCACGCTCTACGGACACCTGGCCAGAGCCAATCCTCAGTGGCGGGACCTGCAGAACGGCAGCGAAGCGCTGGTGATCTTTGCAGGCGCCGAGGCCTACATCAGCCCGGCCTTTTACCCAGCCAAAGCCGAGCACGGCAAAGTGGTGCCCACCTGGAATTACCTGGCGGTGCACGCCTATGGCAAGGCCGAGGTGTTTACCGACGCCGAGCGTTTGCTCAACGTGGTCAGCGCTCTCACTGATCGCCATGAGGGCAACCGCTCCCAGCCCTGGAAAGTCAGCGACGCCCCGGCCGATTACATTGAAAGCATGCTCAACGCCATCGTCGGCTTTGCCCTGCCGATCGAACGCCTGATCGGCAAACGCAAACTCAGCCAGAACCGCAGCCCGGCCGATATCGCCGGCGTGCGCGAAGGCCTGGCCGCCAGTAGCGACGTGCGTGACCAGACCCTCGCCCGCTTTATGCCCCAAGGAGCCTCAGAATGAGCCAGATCGACATCCGCCCAGTCACCGCCGCCGACCACGCCGCCTGGCTGCCGCTGTGGCAAGCGTATCTGACGTTCTACAACACCGAGTTGCCCGACGCCGTCACCCAAAGCACCTGGCTGCGCCTGATCGACGCCACCGAGCCCACCCATTCGGCCCTGGCCTGGCAGGACGACAAAGCGGTGGGCATGGTCAACTTCATCTACCACCGCTCCAACTGGAGCATCGAGAACTCGTGCTACCTGCAGGACTTGCTGGTCGTCCCGACCCAACGTGGCACCGGCGTGGGCCGCAAGCTGATCGAATTCGTCTACACCACCGCCAAGGCTGACGGTTGCTGCAAGGTCCATTGGCTGACCCACGAGACCAACGCCACGGCGATCCAACTCTACGAACGCATTGCCGAACGTCCAGGCTTTATCCAATTTCGCAAAGGTCTTTAAGGAGCGCAGCATGACGACTTCTCTCGCCGACTGGAAAGGCGTCCCGGCGCCCACCATTCAACGGCTGGAAGGACGGTTTATCCGTCTGGAAAAACTCGACCCCGCCCGCCATGGCGATGAGCTGTTCAACGCCCTGCAAGGCCCCGGTGCCGACCCCAAGCTGTGGGACTACCTACCTTACGGCCCATTCCCCGAACGCAGCGTCTTCAATGACTGGCTGAACAATCACGCCGCGCACAGCGACCCGTATCTTTTCAGCGTCATCGACCGCGCAACCGGCCAGGTACAGGGCATCCTCAGCCTGATGTCGATCGTCCCGGACCACGGTCGCATCGAAATCGGCCACGTTACCTTCGGCGCCGCCATGCAGCGCTCGCCAAAAAGCACCGAAGCGGTCTACCTGCTGGCCAAGCACGCGTTCGACCAGGGTTACCGTCGCCTGGAATGGAAGTGCAACAACGCCAACGGCCGCTCCAAATACGCGGCCGAGCGGTTGGGTTTCAGTCTTGAAGGCGTGTTCCGCCAGCACACCGTGGTCAAGGGCAAGAACCGGGATACCGCGTGGTACTCGATCATCGACGCCGAATGGCCACAGGTTGCAGCGGGCTTTGAGGCGTGGTTGTCGGAAGCGAACCAGCAGGGTGATGGGCAGGTGAAGTCACTGGCGCAGTGCCGGTCCCAACACCTCTGATCAATGAGGGAGCCACGCGTTGATCGCCCGCTGGCCGATGCGTTTTTAATCGCGCCGCACTAGAGAAAACTCCCGCAAACTGGGGGTCGATGACCTGACAGTTATCGCCCCGTCATCTCGCTAAATTCCCGGCCTCATTCATCAGAGGTTGGGATTTCATGCCTTTTACACCCCACAGATTCGCACTCGTCATTGCCCTTGCTCTCAGCACTGCCAGCCTTCAACCCGCGCATGCGCGTGGCGATATTGAATACAAGCCGTACCCGCATCCGTACTACGATGCACAGCCCGATCCGTGGCCTCCTGTAGAACCCGAGATCGAATCAACGCCCCTCGACGGTTATCTCACCCAGAAAGCGACCTCGCGCAATGGCTTGCAAGTGGCCAAGGTGCTGGAGCCGGGATTGATTCGGTTACTGGAGTCCGGGGAACTGACGTCCGAGCAAATCAAAGCCCTTGAAAAGCTCGGTGATGGCCTCGAGAAACAACCCGGCGGCATCGGTGCCAGCCTTGAGCAACTGGCCGGCAGCCAGAACGCCAACCTCGCCGGCGCAACGCAAAACACCACACAGCACCTCAGCAACCAATTGCTCTCGACCCTGCGCACACTGCCCGCTGACGACGAAGGCCACTTCTGGATTCAAGGTGTGGGCAACGACGGCAGCCTCGACAAGCAAGGCGGCAGCGCCGGTCTGAAATATGGCATCGACGGCCTGTTGCTGGGCGCCGACTGGGCACTGGATCACGCCTGGCGCGTTGGCATCATGGGTGCAAAATCCACCAGCCATTTGAATACCCAACGCTTCTCTGGCGACCTCGACAGCTGGCACCTGGGGGGTTACGCCGTACGCCAGGACGGCCCGATAGGCCTGCGCCTGGGGGCGATCTACAGCGACCACGCGGGGCAGAACAAACGCGACGTCAACCTGCTGGACTACAAGGAGCAACTCAAGGCAAATACAACGCCCAAAGCCAAACCCTGTTTTCCGAACTGGGCTATCAACTGGGCAGCGCGGACCTCAGCGTCGAACCCTTCGCCGGCCTCGGTTTCCAGCGCTACCACCGCGACAGTTTCAAGGAAACGGGTGGCTTGACCGCGCTGAACGTCGGCGCACAAACCCAACAAAACCTCAGCACCACCTTGGGCCTGCGCCTGGCAACGGTGTATCGGTTCGATAACCAGATCAGCCTCACCCCCCACCTCAGCACCGGCTGGAAACACCTCTACGGCGGAGTCGACAGCCAGGTCCGCCAATCCTACCGCGCCCTGCCGGGGCTGGTTGACGGCTTCACCGTCACCGGCACCTCGCTGGACCGCAATAGCCTCGACCTTCAAGCCGGGCTCGACCTCGCCTTGTCGGCACAACACACCGTCGGCCTGACCTACAGCGCGCGGGCCGGTACAAACAGTCGCAACCAGGGTTTGATGGGGCAGTGGAAGATCAGCTTCTAACCCCACCAAATTGCGCACGAAAAAAAAGGGGGGCACCTGCCCCCCCGAGGATTAAACGGTCGTGTCGAAGGCTGGATCAGCCTTCGATTTCAATCAGGATTTCGCCAGGGTTGACCCGGTCGCCCTTGGCCACATGAACGGCAGTCACCTTGCCGGCAATCGCTGCCTGCACTTCGGTTTCCATTTTCATGGCTTCGGTAATCAGCACGGCCTGGCCGGCCTTGACCACGTCACCTTCCTTGACCAGCACGTCGACGATATTGCCCGGCATCGCGGTGCTGACATGGCCAGGCTCGGTGGCGTGCTTGCGCTTGCTGCCGCCACTGCTGACGAATTCGTTGAGCGGCTCGAACACCACTTCTTCCGGCATGCCGTCGATGGACAGGTAGAAGTGACGCTTGCCTTCGGCCTTCACGCCGACACCGGTGATGTCCACGCGGTAGCTTTCGCCGTGTACGTCGATGACGAACTCGGTCGGTACGCCTTCGCCACCGGCACGCGCCACGCCGCCGGCTTCTGGGATCGGCAACAGCACTTCAGGGGCCAGGGTGCCGGCGTCGCGCTCTTCGAGGAACTTGCGCCCGATGTCCGGGAACATGGCGTAGGTCAGCACGTCTTCTTCGGACTTGGCCAACGCGCCGATTTCACCGCGCAGTTTGGTCATTTCCGGCTTGAGCAGGTCGGCCGGACGTACGTCGATCACTTCTTCGCTGCCGATAGCCTGGCGACGCAATTTCTCGTTCACGGTGCCCGGCGCCTTGCCGTAGCCGCCTTGCAGGTACAGCTTCACTTCGTTGGTGATGGTCTTGTAGCGCTCGCCGGCCAACACGTTGAAAAACGCCTGGGTGCCAACGATCTGCGAGGTCGGGGTGACCAGCGGCGGGAAGCCGAGGTCTTCGCGTACTCGCGGGATTTCGGCCAGCACTTCGCCCATGCGGTTGAGCGCGCCTTGCTCTTTCAATTGGTTGGCCAGGTTGGAAATCATCCCGCCCGGTACCTGGTTGACTTGCACGCGGGTGTCGACGGCGGTGAATTCGCTTTCGAACTGGTGGTACTTCTTGCGCACGGCGTAGAAGTACAGGCCAATCTCTTGCAGCAGTTCCAGGCTCAGGCCGGTATCGAACTCGCTGCCTTTAAGGGCGGCGACCATCGACTCGGTACCGGGGTGGCTGGTGCCCCAGGCGAAGCTGGAGATCGCCGTGTCGATGTGGTCGGCACCGTTCTCGATGGCCTTGAGTTGGCACATCGCGGCCAAGCCCGCCGTGTCGTGCGAGTGGATAAAGATCGGCAGGTTTTGCTCGGCTTTGAGTGCCTTGACCAGCTCGCCGGTGGCGTACGGGGTCAGCAGGCCGGCCATGTCCTTGATCGCAATCGAGTCGCAACCCATGGATTCCAACTGCTTGGCCTGGGCCACGAACGCCTCGACGGTGTGCACCGGGCTGGTGGTGTAGGCGATGGTGCCTTGGGCATGTTTGCCGGCGGCCTTCACCGCTTCGATGGCCACGCGCAGGTTACGCACGTCGTTCATGGCGTCGAAGATGCGGAATACGTCGATACCGTTGACGGCAGCCTTGGCTACGAACGCCTTGACCACGTCATCGCTGTAATGGCGATAGCCCAGCAGGTTCTGGCCACGCAGCAGCATCTGCAAGCGGGTGTTGGGCAACGCGGCGCGCAGTTTGCGCAGACGCTCCCACGGGTCCTCCTTGAGGAAGCGCACGCAGGCGTCGAAGGTCGCGCCGCCCCAGACTTCCAAGGACCAGTAGCCGACTTTGTCGAGCTTGTCGCAGATCGGCAGCATGTCGTCGGTGCGCATGCGGGTCGCCAGCAACGATTGGTGGGCGTCGCGCAGGATGGTGTCGGTTACGAAGATTTTTTTAGACATTGGAATGTTCCTCACAGGCCTGCGTGGGCGGCGATGGCGGCGGCGATGGCCAGGGCCAGCTCTTCGGGTTTGCGCTTGATCGAGTAGTTGGTCAGCTCAGGGTGGCTTTCCACGAAACTGGTGTTGAACTGGCCGCTGCGGAATTCCGGATTGCGCAGGATTTCCTGGTAGTAGGCGGCGGTGGTCTTCACGCCTTGCAGGCGCATGTCGTCCAGGGCACGCAGGCCGCGGTCCATGGCTTCCTCCCAGGTCAACGCCCACACCACCAGTTTCAGGCACATGGAGTCGTAGAACGGCGGGATGGTGTAGCCGGTATAGATCGCCGTGTCGGTACGCACGCCGGGGCCGCCAGGTGCGTAGTAACGGGTGATCTTGCCGAAGCTGGGCAGGAAGTTGTTCTTCGGGTCTTCGGCGTTGATACGGAACTGCAACGCGAAGCCACGGTGCTGGATATCTTCCTGTTTCACCGACAGCGGCAGGCCGGAGGCGATGCGGATCTGTTCGCGGACGATGTCGATCCCGGTGATTTCTTCAGTGATGGTGTGTTCCACCTGCACCCGGGTGTTCATCTCCATGAAGTACACCTCGCCCTCGGCGAGCAGGAACTCCACGGTACCGGCGTTCTCGTAGCCCACGGCCTTGGCGGCTCGCACCGACAGGTCGCCGATGTAGGCGCGCTGTTCCGGGGTCAGTTGCGGGCTTGGGGCAATTTCGATGAGCTTTTGGTTACGGCGCTGGATCGAGCAATCGCGCTCGAACAGGTGCACCACGTTGCCGAAGCTGTCACCGAGGATCTGCGCCTCGATGTGCTTGGGATTGACGATGCATTTTTCCAGGAACACTTCCGCCGAACCGAACGCCTTGGTAGCCTCGGAAATCACACGGGGGAAGGCTTGTTCAAGTTCTTCACGGCTGTTGCAACGACGAATGCCGCGACCGCCACCACCGGAGGTGGCCTTGAGCATCACCGGGTAACCAATACGGTCGCCTTCGGTGAGGGCCTCAGCGATGTCGGCGACGTTGCCTTCGGTGCCCGGCGTGACCGGCACACCGGCCTTGATCATGCTGCGGCGCGCTTCGGTCTTGTCGCCCATGCGGCGGATGACTTCGGCCGAGGGACCGATGAATTTGATCCCGCGTTCGGCGCAGATGTCCGCCAGTTCGGCGTTTTCCGACAGGAAACCGTAACCGGGGTGCAGTGCATCACAGCCGGTTTCCACGGCGAGGTTCACCAGCTTGCGCGGGTTCAAGTAACCGGCCAGGGGCTCGGCACCGATGCTGTGGGCTTCGTCGGCACGCTTGACGTGCAACGCGTGACGGTCGGCGTCGGAGTAGACCGCGACCGAGCGAATGCCCATCTCGGCGCAGGCACGCACGATTCGTACGGCAATTTCACCACGGTTGGCGATCAGGATCTTTTTTATCACTTGGAAATTCCCTTGAGCCGATTGCTGCGTTCTTCGACCCTATGAACCGGGTCGGCGCGTGACCAAATGTTTCATGACAGTCGCGAGACACACACTAAGCCCGCCAAGGGATTAACAAAAATCAATAATTATTGGGTCGTGCATAAGTAAAGACTTATAGTTGGCCGCACAGCCTGGGGCGAGAGGATTAAAAAATGCGTAAGTCATTGATGCGACTGACATTGCGTCAGTTGCAGATCTTCCATGAGGTGTGTGACTTGCGCTCCTACAGCCGCGCAGCCGAGGAAATGTCTCTCACACAACCGGCCGTTAGCTTACAAATTCGCCAGCTGGAAGAGCTGATCGGCCAGCCATTGTTCGATTACGTCGGCAAAAAGCTCTACATGACCGAGGCCGCCGAAGCCCTGCAAAGGGCCAGCCGGGATATTTTCGGGCGCCTGGAAAACCTCGATATGCAGCTCTCGGACATGCAGGGCTCGTTGCAAGGCCAACTGAAACTGGCGATTGAGTCCAGCGCCAAGTATTTCGTGCCGCACCTGTTTGCCGCCTTCAAGCGCCAGCATCCGGAAGTGCAATTGCACCTCACGGTGGTTAACCGTGCCCAGGTGATCCGCCGGCTTTCGGATAATCGCGACGACCTGGTGATCATGTCGATGGTGCCCCAGGACATGGGCTTGGAGTTCCTGCCGTTCCTTAACAACCCAATCGTTGCCGTGGCACCGCCCGACCACCCGCTCAGCCTTCAGGGACCGCTGCGCCTGCAGGACCTGGAACCTTACACACTGCTGCTGCGCGAACCGGGTTCCGGCACTCGGCTGGCTTGTGAGGAATATTTCAAGGAAAAACGCGTGCACTTCACCCAGACGGTGGAAGTCGCCTCAGCCGAGGCGCAGCGTGAATGCGTATGCGCCGGGCTGGGCGTGGCCTTGTTGACGCGTCACGCGGTCAACATGGAATTGGCCACCGGCGGGCTCAAAGAGCTGCCGGTGGAAGAGCTGCCGCTGTACCGCAGTTGGTGCCTGGTGCAGGCCAAGGCCAAGCGCCTGTCACCGGTGGCCCATGCGTTCCTGGGCTTTATCCGCAGCGAGCGGGTGCAGATCAGCGCGCTGGCTGAGCGCTTCGCTGGGCAGCCGCGGGTGCCTGCCAGTGGAGTTCCGGGTAGTCCGTGATGCTCTGGAGCAGTTGGCGCTGATCACAGCGGTCTTCGATTGCGCGACGGAACGCCATGCGGCGCTGGTCTTCCTGTTGACGACGGGTCTTGACGGAGCTGTTGCTGTCTTCGTAGGGCCGGGCCATTTGGAGTCTCCCAATGCGAGTACGGGGAGTACAGGATGGCCTTGGGCGATGACGGTTTAGCGGCGCGCGCATTACAAGACGATGAACATTGCTGATCTGTAGGAAATCCAAATGTGGGAGGGGGCTTGCCCCGATTGCGGTGTATCAGTCACCAGATTTACTGACTGACTCACTGCAATCGGGGGCAAGCCCCCTCCCACATTTTGCTCTGCATACAGCGCTAGTCGTCGAGGGCTTTGACGGATTTGGGCGACAGACGCAGGCTGCGCAAGCTGCGCTTGACGCTCTTGAGGTGGTTGACCAGGCTCGGCCCGCGCGCCATGGCCACGCCCATGGCCAGCACGTCGATCACCACCAAGTGAGCGATGCGCGAGGTCAGTGGCGTGTAGATCTCGGTGTCTTCATGCACATCGATGGCCAGGTTGACCGTGGACAGTTCCGCCAAGGGCGTCTGGCTGGGGCAAAGGGTGATCAACGAAGCGCCGCTCTCACGCACCAGGTTGGCGGTGATCAGCAGGTCTTTGGAGCGGCCGGACTGGGAGATGCAGATGGCAACATCGGTGGGCTTCAAGGTCACCGCCGACATGGCCTGCATGTGCGGGTCACTGTAGGCCGCTGCGGTGAGCAGCAGGCGGAAGAATTTGTGCTGGGCGTCGGCCGCCACTGCGCCGGATGCACCGAAGCCATAGAACTCAACGCGCTGGGCCTGGGACATGGCCGTCACGGCCTTCTGCAGCTCCACCGGGTCGAGCTTCTCGCGCACTTCCATCAGGGTGTGCAGGGTGGTGTCGAAGATTTTCAGGCTGTAATCGGCAACGGAATCGTCTTCATGGATAGCAAATTGCCCGAAGCTCGCACCGGCGGCCAGGCTTTGGGCCAGCTTGAGTTTCAAGTCCTGGAACCCGGAGCAACCGATGGCGCGGCAGAAACGCACGATGGTCGGCTCGCTGATGCCCACGCTGTGGGCCAAATCGGCCATGGAACTGTGCATCACAGCCGCAGGGTCAAGCAGCACGTGATCGGCAACCTTGAGTTCCGATTTGCGTAACAGGTGGCGCGACTGGGCGATATGTTGCAACAGGTTCAAAGGACAGGACTCTTGTTATGGGCAGGGCCAAGGATGTAGCAAGCTTGTAGTTATACTACAAGAATTGCCGTTTTGCCCGTCCGACGCGTCACTAAATCGCCCTGCCCGCCTTTGAATTTAAGGGCAGCCAAGTTGTAGCCACAGGGGCGACCTTGGCATCACTCAGGAAAATCTGCATTTTTCCGTAACAAATCTGCCAACCCTTCGGCCTGCATTGGCCGGCTGATCAAATAGCCCTGCACTTCGTCACACCGCTCACCGCGCAGGAAATCCAGCTGCTGCTGGTCTTCCACACCTTCTGCCACCACCTTGAGTGCCAGCCCATGGGCCATGGCGATAATTGCGCGGGTGATGGCCGCGTCTTCACGCCCCTGCCCGAGTCCACGAATAAAGGTCTGGTCGATCTTCACGTAGTCCACGGGGATACGCTTGAGGTAGCTGAGGGACGAATAACCGGTGCCGAAATCGTCGATGGCCAGCTTCACGCCCAGGTCGCGCAGTTGCTGGAACGTGGCGATGATGTGTTCGACGCTGTCGAGTAATTGGCTTTCGGTCAGCTCCAGCTCGAGGTATTGCGGGTCCAGGCCGGTTTCTTCAAGCACTTGGCGCACCAGGCTGACCAACTTGCCTTGACGCAGTTGGTGCACCGAGAGGTTCACCGACACGCGAATCGGCGCCAGCCCCTGACGCTGCCATTCACACGCCTGCCAGCACGCCTCGCGCAGCACGAATTCGCCCAGCGGCACGATGAGGCCAGTCTCTTCGGCCAGGCCGATAAAATCCCCCGGCGGCACCATGCCCCATTGCGGATGCTCCCAGCGGATCAACGCCTCGGCCGCATTCAGCTTGCCGGTGGCCAGGCATAGCTTCGGTTGGTAGAACACTGAGAGCTGACGTTCTTCGATGGCCTTGCGCAGGTGGTTTTCCAGCTGCAAGCGCTCCAGGGTGCTGGCTTGCAAGCTGTCGGTGTAGAACTGAAAGTTATTGCCGCCCAAGTGCTTGGCGTGCTGCATGGCCATGTTCGATTGACTGACCAGCGCGGAAATCTCCCGCGCATTGTCCGGTAACAGGCTGACACCCATTGAGGCACTGACCACCAACTCATGCCCTTCCACCGTCACCGGCACCCGCAGTTTGGCCAGCAGCCGCGTGGCCACGCGCGCCAGGCTCGACAGGTTGCCATAGGCGTCGAACAACACAGCGAATTCATCCCCGGACAAACGCGCAATGGTGTCGGCCTCGGGCAAAGCGTTAATCAGGCGACGCGCCATTTTTTGCAGCAATTGGTCGGCAACTTCATGGCCGAGGCTGTCATTGAGTAACTTGAAGCGATCGAGATTGATGTGCAGCAGCGCCAGGCTGCGCCCACCTTGGCGTACACGCTGGTGAGCCTCGCGCAGCCGTTCGCGGAACAGCGAGCGGTTGGCCAGCCCGGTCAACTCGTCGTAATGAGTGAGGTAACGCATACGTTCTTCGGACTCACGCCGCGCCGAGAGATCGGCGAAGAACCCCACGATATGACTGACTTTTCCTCGAACATCGCGCACCACATTCAATTGCAGCCACTGCGGGTACAGCTCGCCGTTCTTGCGCGTCTCCACCAACTCGCCCTGCCACGTACCGTGGCTTAGCAACGCCTGGCGGATCACCGGAAAGTGGCGGCGGGCATCGCGGCTGCTGGGCAGCTCCACCACATTGCGGCCAATCATGTCGTCAGTTTCAAAGCCCGTGACACGGCTGAAGGCCTGGTTGACGGCAATCAGCACGTAGTCCGGGTCGAGGATCACAATGCCCTCGCTGGCGGCTTCAAAGACGGTCGACGCCAAACGCTGCTGTTCCTCCAGGGCCTTGCTGGCGCTGATATCACGGCGTGTACCGAGCATGCGCGTGACGCGGCCGCTGGGCGCACGCTCCACGGCACGGCCACGGTCTTCGATCCACACCCAATGCCCATCGCCATGACGCACGCGGTATTCCACTTGGTAGTCCTCGCTGCGGCCCTTGAGGTGCTCCACCAGGGCACGCTTGAGCAGCGGCAGGTCTTCGGGGTGCAGGCGTGGCTTGAGGTGACCGAGCATCGCCGTGACGTACTCAGGCTCCAGGCCGAACAGCTCCTTGAGCTGGGTGTGGTGGACTTCGTCGGTTTGCAGGTTCCAGTCCCACAGGCCCAGCTCGCTGGCTTGCAGGGCCATGGCCAGGCGCGCCTCGCTTTTATTCAGCGCCAGGCTGGCAGCGTCCAGCTCCTGGCTGCGCTGTGCCACGCGGTCCTGCAGGCCGACCTGAGCTTCGCGCAGTTCCTGCTCGACCTGGCGGCGTTGTTCGACTTCGCGCACCAACTCCTGATTGAGTTGCTCGCTGCGCTGCTGTGCCTGTTGCAGATGCTCGATCAACGCCTGGTTCTGGAAGCGTCGCAGCAGCCCGCGCTGGATCAGGCGATTGACCTGCCACGCCACCAGGCTCAAGGACGCCAGCAGGATCAGGCCGAGTACGCCCCAGCCACGCTGCTGCGGGTCACCGCTCCAGAACAGATAAATGATGGACGGCACCAGGCACGGCAAGGCGAACGACAAAAAGGCCGGCACGCTCACGGCGTAGGCCACGCTGGCCGACAGTGTCGCGGCGCCGATCAGGCCGAACACCCAGGCCTGCTGCATAAAGCTGTCCGCCGGCACCAGGGCGATGGCGGCGGTGGCCAGGGTCAGGCCGCTGACCGCCGAACCGAGCATGAACATGCGCCGCCACACCGGCTGGGCCTGGCGACTGGGCATAGCCGAATCAAACGCGGCCACTTGGATCACGCGCATCGCCACCAGGGCCAGCAGCCAGACCAACCAGATGCTGTCCAACAGGTATTGCTTGGGATTCCAGAGCAGCCAGGCGCAGACCAGGCCATTGACCAACATCAACAGGGTCGGCAGCAGCGAGCCCTGATACAGCAGGCGTGTGCGCTCGACCGCCATCTCAGTGGCGTAGTGTTTGCGAAGAACCTGCGCGGGCGCCGCCGAGGGGCCAAACAGGTCGGTGCTGAGGGTCATAGGCAGTGTTCTTATAATGGTGAGCCCGAAACGTCGACGGAGCATACACAAGCAAACGCTTGGGCCAAACTGCTCTACGTCATAAAAACGGCATGCTCATGCGCCGCAAACTTCGGGGCCAGACGGCTTGAGCGAGACACTGCGCGGGCTGTGGCCATTGACCAACCGGTCATCACCCTGATTGTTTTCCGTCGACCACCCGGCATTGGTATTTGCCCCACTCCCCCGTGGGCCATAGAATGCGCCGATGCGCGATGATCTCTCTCTTTTGCTGAACTCCCTCAACGATGCCCAACGCCAGGCCGTAGCCGCCCCCGTTGGCCGTCAGTTGGTCCTGGCCGGTGCTGGCTCCGGTAAAACCCGAGTGCTGGTGCACCGTATCGCCTGGTTGATCCAGGTCGAGAACGCGTCCCCGCATTCCATCCTGTCGGTGACCTTCACCAACAAGGCCGCTGCCGAGATGCGCCACCGCATCGAGCAGTTGATGGGCATCAGCCCGGCCGGCATGTGGGTAGGCACCTTCCACGGCCTGGCGCACCGCCTGTTGCGGGCGCACTGGCAGGAAGCGGGCCTGAGCCAGACCTTCCAGATTCTCGACAGCGATGACCAGCAACGCTTGGTCAAGCGGGTGATCCGCGAACTGGGGCTCGACGAACAGCGCTGGCCGGCGCGCCAGGCCCAATGGTTTATCAACGGCCAGAAAGACGAAGGCCTGCGCCCGCAGCACATCCAGGCCAGCGGCGATTTGTTCCTGGCCACCATGCGCAGCATTTATGAAGCCTACGAGGCCGCGTGCGTACGCGCCGGGGTGATCGACTTCTCCGAGCTGCTGCTGCGCGCCCTCGACCTGTGGCGCGACAACCCGGGTTTGCTGGCCCATTACCAGAAACGCTTCCGCCACATTCTGGTGGACGAGTTCCAGGACACCAACGCCGTGCAGTACGCCTGGTTGCGCCTGCTGGCCAAAGGTGGCGACAGCCTGATGGTGGTGGGCGACGACGACCAGTCGATCTACGGCTGGCGTGGCGCGAAAATCGAGAACATCTACCAGTATTCCGAAGACTTCCCGGACGCCGTCACCATCCGCCTGGAGCAGAACTACCGCTCCACCGCCGGTATCCTCAAGGCGGCCAACGCCTTGATCGCCAACAACACCGGGCGCCTGGGCAAAGAGCTGTGGACCGACGGTGGCGAAGGCGAAGCCATCAACTTGTACGCCGCGTTCAACGAGCACGATGAAGCGCGCTACGTAGTGGAAACCATCGAAAGTGCACTGAAAACCGGCCTGGCGCGCAGCGATATCGCCATTTTGTATCGCTCCAACGCCCAATCGCGGGTCTTGGAAGAAGCCTTGCTGCGCGAACGCATCCCGTACCGCATCTACGGTGGCCAGCGCTTCTTCGAGCGTGCCGAGATCAAGAACGCCATGGCCTACCTGCGCTTGCTGGAAGGCCGCGGCAACGATGCGGCGCTGGAGCGGGTGATCAACATCCCGGCCCGTGGCATTGGCGAAAAGACTGTCGAAGCCATTCGCGACCACGCGCGCCATGCCGATGTGTCGATGTGGGAAGCCATGCGCTTGCTGATCGCCAATAAAGGCCTGACCGGCCGCGCCGCCGGGGCGCTGGGTGTGTTTGTCGAACTGATCGAGAACCTCGCCGCCAAGTGCGCGGAAATGCCTCTGCACTTGATGACCCAGACCGTGATCGAGCAGTCCGGGCTGATCGCCTACCACGAAGCGGAAAAAGGCGAGAAAGGCCAGGCCCGGGTAGAAAACCTTGAGGAACTGGTCAGCGCCGCCCGTGCGTTCGAAAACACCGAGGAAGACGAAGAGCTGACACCGCTCGCCGCTTTCCTCGGCCATGCGTCGCTGGAAGCCGGCGATACCCAGGCCGATGAGCATGAAGACAGCATCCAGTTGATGACCTTGCACAGCGCCAAGGGCCTGGAGTTCCCGTACGTGTTCCTGGTGGGCATGGAAGAAGGCCTGTTCCCGCACAAGATGAGCCTGGAAGAGCCGGGCCGTCTTGAGGAGGAGCGCCGCCTGGCCTACGTGGGCATCACCCGCGCGATGCAGAACCTGGTGATGACCTACGCCGAGACCCGACGCCTGTACGGCAGCGAGACCTACAACAAGGTGTCGCGTTTCGTACGTGAAGTGCCGAAGGGGCTGATCCAGGAAGTGCGCTTGTCCAACAGCGTCAGCCGCCCGTTCGGCGGAGGTCAGCAGCAGAACTCCAGCAGTATGTTCGCCGGTTCCGAGATTCCGGAAACCCAGTTCAGCCTTGGCCAGCAGGTCAGGCATTCGGTGTTCGGCGAAGGCGTGATCCTCAACTTCGAAGGCGCCGGTGCCCAGGCGCGGGTGCAGGTGAATTTCGCCGAAGGCAGCAAGTGGCTGATGATGGGTTACGCGAAGCTCGAAGCCATCTGACTGTGGCGAGGGCGCTTGCTCCCTCACCCCAACCAGCCCCTCTCATGAAACACTGCGTTACATGAAGATCATGGGCCCGCCCTTGTTTTAGACGAGCGCGGGCCAATATCTGTAATAAGTCCTACAGACCATTCTGAATCGGTCCTACGCAAAAGCCCGAAACATTATGTCGCTAGCCACTGTCACTACACCTGTGCAACATGGCGCGCGTGCAATCCACAAATGGGAATTCCCTTTATGAAACGTTTTCTTAGCATCGCCATGGCGTTGTGCATCGGCCTGACGATGAGCATCGACGCCAACGCCAAGCGCTTTGGTGGCGGCAAAAGCATGGGCTCGGCACCGACTCACCAGACCAGCCAAATGGCCCCATCCGCCGGTGCCGGCGGTGCTGCGGCTACCGCAGGCGCAGCCGGTGCTGCAGGCGCCGCTGCCAAGGCTGGCGGTGCTTCGCGCTGGTTGGGCCCTCTGGCCGGTATCGCCGCCGGTGGCCTGCTCGCTTCCATGTTCATGGGCGGCGGCTTCCAGGGCATGCAGATCTTCGACATCCTGATCATGGCGGTCATCGCCTTCCTGGTCTTCCGCTTCATCGCTGCCCGTCGCCGCAAGCAGCAGGAGCATCTAGCTCCCGCTGGCGCGCCAATGCAGCGTGAAGTGTTCGAGCAAAAACCAGCCATGGGTTCGATCTTCGGTGGTTCGGCAGCACCTGCTGCGGCCCGTCCGGTGATCAACGCACCGGCCTGGTTCAACGAAGAGCGTTTCGTCGAAGCGGCCCGCAGCCACTTCCAGTCCCTGCAACAGCATTGGGACGCCAACGAAATGGACAAGATCTCCGAGTTCGTGACCCCGCAACTGCTGGAGTTCCTCAAGCGCGAACGTGCCGACCTGGGCGACGCGTTCCAGTCGACCTACATCGACGACCTGCGCGTACAGCTGGAAGGTGTGGATGATCGCGCTGACAAGACCATCGCCACCCTGACCTTCAGCGGTGTATCGAAGACTTCGCGCTTCGACCAGGGCGAAGTGTTCAGCGAAAGCTGGAACATGGAACGTGCCCAGGGCGACAACCAGCCTTGGCTGGTCGCCGGTATCCGCCAGAACGGCTGATCCCTGCGCGCTTAGCAAGCAGATACAAAAAACCCCGGACCTGTCCGGGGTTTTCTATTTCACGGTTGCACTTATAGCGAGCTACTGTATAAAACGCCCCTATAAACCGCGCCATCTAGCAAGAGGATCCCGGCCGTGGAAGAAATCATCGAACAATTGCGTGAAGCCAACGAACCGGTTCCGGTTCCGCTGGAACTGCCTGACGAAGACCAACTGGTGGAAATCGAGGAACAACTGTTCATCGACATCCCGTTTGTCTTCCGTGAATTTTTGCTGACCGTCAGCGATGTGGTGTACGGCAGCCTGGAGCCGGTGACCGTCACCGACCCGCAATCCCATACCTACCTGCCGGACGTGGCCGCCAACGCCTGGGATGCCGGTGTTGATCGCAGCCTGATCCCTATCTGCCAGGACGGCGACGACTACTATTGCGTCGAAGAAGACGGCACCGTGGTGCTGTGGTCCGGCGAAGAAGAAATCGTCACCGAGGAAACCTGGGAATCCGTGTGGCACTGGGCCCGGGACGTCTGGCTGGAAAGCTGACCGGGCTTGCTGTAGTGAGCGGGCTTTGTGGTGAGCGGGCTTGCCCCGCGCTGGGCTGCGAAGCAGCCCCATAGCCTCACATCGCCAAACCTGAAAGAACGCGTCGCCTGGACCGGGCCTGCTACGCAGCCCAGCGCGAGCAAGCTCGCTCACCACAAAAAGCCCGCTCACCACCGTAAGTGGCCCGCCTACTTTAGTGCTCCGGCGTATCCTTGTGGTTATCCAGGGTCTCCAGCAAAGCGACCTGCATCCGCGTATGCACGCGGATGAACCACCGCCAGAGCACGGCCGCCACCGCTGCCGTGACGACGGCGATCAGCACCAGCAACTTGTTGGTCGGCAGGATACTGGCCGACAAGGCGGCCAATAGCAGGAAGATCACCAGCAGCGAGAGGATCGGGATCAGTTCCGCGATCACCCTTCGTACACGCTGGGTGTGTCGCCCAGCCATTTCCGGCTTCACGCTCATCTCCGCCAGCAGCATCGACAGCGCCTTGAGCTTGCGGTACGCCGCGATCAGGAATGGCAGCGACAACAGCAACGCCCCGCCCCAGATCAGCGCCTTCTGCCAGCTTGGATCGCTGATCCAGCCCTCCAGATACCCACCGATGCGCGCCGCAAAAAAGCTGCCGGCAAAGAAGATCGCGATCACCAGCGCCAGGTTTACCCCCACTTGCAGGATGATCTTGCGGATCATCGACGCCAACATGGCACCCTCGCCCTGAGGCTGGATGCTGCGCAACCATTCGCCGTACATGCCGAACACCCGGCTCATGCGCTTGGGCATGATTGCCGCAATCTTCAGCGACAGCGGGTCAGCGCCGCGAATCAAGTACGGCGTGAGCAGCGTGGTAATCGCTGAAACCGCCACGGCGACGGGATAAAGGAAATCACTGGTCACCTGCAGCGTCATCCCCAGCGCCGCGATGATGAAGGAAAACTCACCAATTTGTGACAGCCCCATCCCCACGCGCAATGAGGTCCGGCCATCATTGCCGGCGATAAATGCCCCCAAGCCGCAGGACAGCATCTTGCCGAGCACCACCGCCACGGTGATCACCGCAATCGGCCAGGCGTATTGCAGCAGGATCTGGGGATCGATCATCAAGCCAATGGCCACAAAGAAGATGGCGCTGAACATGTCGCGAACCGGCTCGATCAGGCGCTCGATCTTAATCAACTGTCGGGACTCGGCCATGATTGCGCCGATCAGGAACGCGCCCAGCACCATGCTGTATTCCAGCTTGACCACCAGCAGGCAGAAACCGAAACACAAGCCCAGTACGGTGATCAGCAACATCTCGTTGCTTTCGAACTTGGCCACGTAAGCCAACAGCCTCGGCACCAGCAAAATACCGATGACCAGCGCAACGATCATGAACAGCGAGAGCTTGCCGACCGTGGAAAACACCTCGCCGGAGCTGACCGTACCGCTGACGGCGATGCTCGACAGCAAGGCGATGATGCCGATGCCGAGGATGTCTTCCACAATCAGTACGCCAAAAATCAGCTGGGCGAAGCGCTGGTTTTTCATCTCCAGGTCGTTAAGCGCCTTGACGATGATGGTGGTGGAGGAAATCGCCAGGATTGCGCCGAGGAACAGCGAGTCCATGGTGTTCCAGTCAAACCAGCGGCCAATCTCGTAGCCGATCCAGATCATCAGGATGATTTCCAGGAAGGCTGCGATAAACGCCGTGGCGCCGACCTTGAACAGCTTGCGCAGGCTGAACTCCAGGCCCAGGCAGAACATCAGGAAGATCACCCCCAGCTCGGCGAGGGTCTTGATGGTGTCTTCATCGTGAATCAGGCCGAAAGGTGGGGTGTGGGGGCCAATGATGAACCCGGCGACGATGTAGCCCAGCACCACTGGCTGCTTGAGGCGGTGAAACAGGATGGTGACAACCCCTGCCACCAGCATGATCACGGCCAAGTCCTGGATAAAGCTGATGGCGTGCATGGCGAGGGGCTCCTTGAGGGTACTGGCGCTTTTCCCACTTCCGCCCGCGCCTTTGAAATATCGCAAAGTGCGGAAGGAAAAGTCTGCCTTGATCGTAAGAAATACCCTGAGACGGGCTTTTGAAGGTTAACACCGCGACTTCCGCCGGAAAGCCGGTGCAATATATGGAAACAGATCGGAGAGCGCGTGACGGCAAGGCGCCTACCGGCGTCCCGTTATGGATGGCGCTGTAAAGATTCCAGCACCCGCAGAGGTGCGCCCCCAACCAATGCCTACAACCCGTGAGTGTGCTATGGAACCCGGAAACGCCCAGCTGTCGATGACGGTATTGATGACCCCTGATATGGCCAACTTCTCAGGCAATGTCCACGGCGGCACACTGCTCAAGTACCTCGACGAAGTGGCCTACGCCTGCGCGAGCCGTTATGCCGGCCGCTATGTCGTCACCTTGTCGGTAGACCAGGTGATCTTTCGCGAGCCGATCCATGTCGGTGAGCTGGTGACGTTCCTCGCATCGGTCAACTACACCGGCAACACGTCGATGGAAGTGGGCATCAAGGTGGTGACCGAGAACATCCGCGAACGCTCGGTGCGCCATACCAACAGTTGCTTCTTCACCATGGTGGCCGTGGACGACCAGCGCAAACCGGCCGCCGTGCCACCGCTGCAACCTCACAATAGCGAAGACAAGCGCCGGTTCGTGCAGGCCCAGCAGCGCCGGCAGATCCGTCAGGAGCTGGAAAAGCGCTATCAGGAAATCAAGGCAGACGCGCTATAGGCCATGCCCCCCCGTGTAGGAGCGAGCAAGCCCGCTCCTACAACCTCCAGCACCCATCGTAGTGGGCACACACATCAAAGCGCTGATCCAACTGGCTCATGCGCTCCATGTGATGGTTCACGATGTCCACCATCACGGCTTTGCTGGTGTTCGTGTAGTACTGCGCCATCAACTTGTCGTTAGCCTTGACGCGCTCGACAACGGCGGCGTCCGTCGGGTTCTGCCATTGCTCCAGAATCGCATCTTCGGTGCCGCTCAGGCGCATGCGGTAAACCCGCTCATAAAGCTCCAGCGTACGCGCCTTGCGGCCAGCCATTTCCTGATTCACCCGTGCATAGTTCTGACGGAACTGAACCCAATAGGCCTCAGGTGGCGTGAATGTGCCTAATTTCGCCTTGCGCTCGGCGATCGCCTCTTCGGTAGCTTGCGGGCGCTGCGCGGTGTCAGGCTCCATCAACGTGATGAGCTGCATATGGGTTTCAACGATTGCGTTGATCAACGCGGTACGGTGTGGCGTAGCCGGGATCACCTTACCGAATATCGGGCTCTTGCCCGCGCACGACGGCATACCGTTCTCGAATATCGGCTGGGGGATGCGCACATCCTTGCCATCCGAGCGCGTCAGGCGCTGAAACGAGGTCGTGCACATGCCCCGTTCCATGTCGAAGGTCACTTCATACTCTTCCCCGGCCTTTGGCGTGATGCTCATTGATTTGCCGCAGACATAGCTGCCGCCATTGGTGTTGATCATCAGCATGGTTTCTTTGCCGGGTGCCAGCTTGAACTCCAGCAAGCCTCTGGCCTTGACCGGTGGGGGCACAGACATGCCGACACGCCGCCGGGTATCGACCAAGAAAATATTGTTGAGCATGCCAGTGGTCTGGCCCATGCAGTGCTCAGCGTCGTAGACGTCGATGGTGGTATTGGACGTATTAGAGATGAAGCGCAGTTTGGCGGCATCAGCCTCAGTGGCATCAGGGTAAGTGCCGTTCACACTGCAACCGGCCAGCAACGACGTCAGCACCAGGGCGGTCAGCGCCCGCGGCGAAGGGAATACGAGGGACATGGATCTTCCTTGAAAGCACAGTGGACTAGAAGGCGCCCGATAGTACCGGACGCCCTTTGCCTGGCTCAATCAGGAATATTCCTACAACTCGATGGGTGTCGCTTCGAAACGTACGCGAGGGTGGGCGATGCGATCCTGGGCCCGCACCAACTCCAGCTCGTAACTGGCGCAAGCCTGGGTTTCCAGCAGCACTTCGTGTACGGCGGCAGCGGTGAATTCGAAGGCGGCCAACAGGCTGTCGCCCAACAGAACACGCGCCAGGAACAGGCCCGAGGTCAAATCGCCGACACCCACCGGCTGACGCGCAAACGCCAACAGCGGCCGGCGCAAGTGCCAGCTGCCTTCGGCGGTCACCAGCAGTATCTCGAAACCATCCGGCAACTTGCCGGGATAATCCAAATGCTTGACCAATACAGCCTTCGGCCCGCGCGCCAGCAACGCCTTGGCCATGGCCAGGCAATCGAACAGCGATTGCGGCTTGCGCCCGGCAAAACTGTCCAGTTCCAACTGGTTGGGGCACAGGAAGTCGGCCATTGCCGCGGCTTCGTCCAGCAGGAAATCGCTGACTTCCTGGGGCACGATGCAGCCCTTTTCCGGATGGCCCATCACCGGGTCGCACAGATACAAAGCCTTGGGGTTGATGGCCTTGATGCGCGCCACGCCGGTCAGGATCGCCCGGCCCTGATCCGCACTGCCCAGGTAGCCGGACAAAATCGCGTCGCAGTTGCCCAACTCGCCGATCGCGGCGATGCCCTCCACCAACGCCGGAATCTGCTGCGGCGCCAACACTTCACCCGCCCACTGGCCATACTGGGTGTGGTTGGAGAACTGCACGGTGTTCAGCGGCCACACGTTCACCCCGACGCGCTGCATGGGGAACACGGCGGCGCTGTTTCCGGCGTGGCCGAAGACCACATGAGACTGGATCGCAAGCAAATGAGGTGTGCGTTTCATGCGGGGGATTTCCGTAAAGCCGTTGAAATTCTGGCCGCGCAGTATGCGACTAAAAGCAGCCTATACGACAGACCGGCGACACAGTTAAGCTGCTCTCACTTTGTTGGAGTCTTTCGCATGCTGACCCTGGGAAACATCTTCGTGTTGATGCTGCTGGCGACCGGTGCCGCCTGGGTGTGGCACAACCACGGCCTGCGCGAGCGTGCGCTGGAGCGGGTCAAGCAGCATTGCGCCAAGCTCGACATTGAACTGCTCGACGGTGCGGTGGCGCTCAAGCGGATCGGGTTTGTGAAGGATGCCAATGGCCGGCGGCGCCTGGCACGTATCTACAACTTTGAATTCACCGTCACCGGCGAAACCCGCCACCCAGGGACCATCACCCAATTCGGCGCCCACAGTGCGCAGATCGAACTGGCGCCCTACCCGTTCGAGATCAAGACACCACTGCCCAGCGCCGAAGTGATCGAGCTGAGCCAGTGGCGACAGGACCACGGCACCAAGAACCGTCAGTAACGACAGGCCGCCAGCGCGGTCTGCAATGCCGCCACGTCCTGTGGGTCGCTGAAAATCAATTCGATACGCGAATCGCGCCGCCATTCGCTGGTTTGCCAGGCGAGCGGGCTGTTATCCACAGCGTTGGCCGACAACCAGCCTTCGGCGCTGTGGATAACCAGCTTGGCGCGGTGCCACTCAAGGCTTGCCAGCCAATGATGCAGGCGCTGGGCATCGAATTGCTGGCTCGGGTGCCAGCGCCAACCGATGCTCCAGCCGCCCTCTTGTTCCTGGCTCAGGCAGATCGGTTGCGCGGGATCGCTCCAAATGGCCGGCATCTGCGCCAGCCCCTTGGGCACTTCGAAGTTATCCACAGCCGCAGCCGCCTGTGCGTTCAGCCCTGGCAACTGGGCCAGCGGCAAATGCGCCTGCCGGGTCCAGTAAAACGGGCAATCCGGTAACTGCTGTTCAATGGCGTGGCGCTGCGCGGCGTCCAGCGCTTCCTCCTTGTTCAATACCAGCAGCCCGGCACTCGCCAAGGCTTCCTGCTGCGCCGACGGCAAGGGTTTACCCGCCGCCAGCGCCTGGGCATCCAACACCAGCACACAGGGCTGCACTGCCAACACGTTCTGCCACGGCGCCTCTCGCAACTGCTTGAGCAATTGCGCCGGATGGCCCAGGCCTGACGGTTCGATAAACAGCCGATCGGGTTTGGCCTTACGCAACAAACGCCCAAGTCCTACCTGGAACGGCGCGCCATTCACACAGCACAGGCAGCCGCCAGCGACTTCGCCCAAGGCAATGCCGTCGTCATCCTGAGTGAGCAAGGCGGCGTCCAGGCCTATTTGCCCGAACTCGTTGATCAGCACGGCCCAGCGCTCGTTGGCTGGGCGCTGGGCAAGCAGGTGCTTGATGAGGCTGGTCTTGCCGGCGCCCAACGGCCCGGCAATCACATGAGTGGGAATGTTCTGCAGCATGAGGAGCATCGTTCAGACCGTGTAGAGCGTTTGATCCTACGCGGTTATGCGAGCCAATCCAGTGTCAGGATCAAGCGGCGTTCGTCAGCCTTGAGTGCGGGCGAACGGTGAATCAGGCCATGGCCTTCATTGCCATGCCACTTGGTGCCCTTGAGCAGGGCGACTTCCCCGCACTGGAGCTGCTCGATTCGGTCGCTGGGTTCGGCGTCCGGCTGGCTCAACTGGCGACGGTCCATCACGCCTTCACGCAACCACTGGCTGCCGATCCCGGCATAGGTGGTGATCAGCCGCACCGGCACATGGTCGACGTGAAAACGCGGGCACATGGCTTTATCCAACAGGCGCAAGCGCACGCCGATACGCTTGGCACCCAGCAAACAGGCAAACGCGCTGACCAGCCAAGACACATCGGCGATAAAGCCTTCGTAGCCTTCCAGGTCGCGGCAACTGGACGCCAGCCCTTGCAAGTCGGGCGCGGCGTCTTCGTTATTGAGCTCAATCACCCTGGAATCGGCCAACGGCTCATTGAGCGCTACCAGCAAGGCGCCGAACTCGGCGATGTGCAGGGGCAACTGGCGCTGCCACACCGCCAGGTTGACGCCGTCTTCAAGGATGTCGGACAGCGCCAGCGGAGTTTCACCACGGGTCTGGCGAATCACGGGACGCAGGGGAATCACCGGGGCCAGCATCAGGCGGCTGCCTCCTCATACCAAGGGCCAAAGGGATCGGCCAGCAGGCGCCAGCCTTCGACGCCCAGGGCCATTTCTTCATCGTCGAGCAAGCAGGCGTCCAGCTCGGCGCGCAGCTGGGTGAAGTCGATGTTCTGCCCGATAAACACCAGTTCCTGGCGACAGTCACCGGTGCTCAGTTGCCAGTTGCCCATGATCGCCGCGACGCTTTCCTCATCCTGGGGCCACTGGCTTTTTGGCACAAAGCGCCACCAGCGACCGGCAAACCCATGGCGCATCAAGCCGCCCGCCTGAGACCAACTGCCTGCATCCTGGTGCTTGCTGGCCAGCCAGAAAAAGCCCTTGGAGCGCAGCAGTTTGCCGTTGACCCACGGACGGTCGATAAAGTCGAAAAAGCGCTGGGGATGAAAGGGGCGGCGCGCACGGTAAGCGGTGGAGGCGATGCCGTACTCTTCGGTTTCCGGCACATGTTCACCCCGCAACGCCTGCAACCAGCCCGGGGCCTGCGCGGCGCGTTCAAAGTCGAATCGGCCAGTGTTGAGGATCTTGTTCAGCGGTACTTCGCCCATCACCATCGGGATGATTTCCGCCTGGGCGTTGAGGCGCTCAAGGATTGCCATCAACTCTTCACGCTCGCGGCTGCTGATAAGGTCGATCTTGCTGATAAGGATCACGTCGGCGAATTCGATCTGCTCGATCAGCAGGTCGGTGATGGAGCGTTCGTCTTCTTCACCCAGGGTTTCACCCCGGGAGGCGAGGCTTTCGGCGGCCTGGTAGTCGAGCAGGAAGTTCATGCCGTCGACCACCGTGACCATGGTATCCAGGCGTGCAATATCGGCCAGGCTTTGCTCGTTTTCGTCGCGGAAGGTGAAGGTTTCAGCCACCGGCAAGGGCTCGGAGATGCCGGTGGACTCGATCAGCAGGTAATCGAACCGACCTTCCTTGGCGAGTTTTCCGACTTCCTCCAGCAAGTCTTCCCGCAAGGTGCAGCAGATGCAGCCGTTGCTCATCTCCACCAGTTTTTCTTCAGCGCGGTTGAGGGTGACGTCGCGCTGGACTTCGCTGCCGTCGATGTTGATTTCGCTCATGTCGTTGACGATCACCGCCACCCGCAGGTTTTCGCGGTTGCGCAGGACGTAATTGAGCAGCGTGCTTTTACCGGCGCCGAGAAAGCCGGACAACACAGTAACGGGGAGACGGTTGGGCATCAGGTATTCCTCATCAAGGGTGGCCGGTCAAACTGTCCGTTTATGGCGTTCGCGCAGCTCTTCACGTTCTTTGGCTTCGATACAGAGTGTCGCAGTGGGACGTAGCAGCAGGCGTTGCAGGCCGATGGGCTCACCCGTATCGCGACACCAGCCGTATTCGCCGCGAGCCAGTAATTCGAGGGCATCGTCGATCTTGTCCAACAGCTTTTTTTCCCGTTCCAGCAGACGCAGCTGCCACTGGCGCTGCTCTTCGGCGCTGCCGACATCGGCCGGGTCGCTGTTGGTTTCCTGCTCGCGCAGTGCCAGGAACTCGGCGTCGATACGCACTTGCAGCTCATGGCGCTGGGTCAGCAGCAACTCACGGAAGAACCCTTGTTGGGCTTCGTTCATGTAGTCGGCGGGCGGCTGGGCCAGCAGGTCTTGTTTGGTCATGGGGAGCGGGTCACGGGTCAGGCTGTGCTTTAATGTTATAGTATAACAGTTCAAATAAGCCAATCCCCTCTTGCTCACCACGACGAAGGGCGCAATGCTTGAATACTTCCCTGCCTCGAGAAGCCCGATGAAATATTTGCTGTGCGCCCTGTTATTGGCTGCGGCAGGACCTGCCTGTGCCCAAGCGCCGAGCCTGCTGGCCAACTGCACGCGCAGCGCCAACCTGCTCGCATGCGTCGACCCACTGGGTAATGCCTACAGCGTGGCGACGGTCGGCAGCACCACGTATTTGCGTGGGTATGAGGTAATCGGCAAACGCTACTGGGCACAGACCAACAGCCGCTACGGGCAGCTGACGTTCTTTACCGGGTTGGCGTCGGACGGTGAGGCGTGGGTCGGCTATACACGGCGCGTGGGCTGGACCACCCTTAACCGGTTTTCCAGTTCGGGTGGCGCCAGCGCCAAATTCACCTGCAGCCGCATCACCGGCTGTTAGACCTGGGCGCTCTTCTGTTCCTGCACCCATGCCATGTAGCTGTTCATCGGCGGGTTCTTCTGGAAGTATTTTTTCAGGCCTTCGAACAGGCCATCGGCAACCGCCTGTTGATGCCGCGCGGTGACCAGGCGCGCACTGTCACGCGCATTGGAGATAAACCCGGTCTCCACCAGGATCGACGGCACGTCCGGTGACTTCAGCACCGCGAAACCCGCTTGCTCCACGCGCTTCTGATGCAAGCTGGTGATGCCCTCCAGGCTGCCCAGGATCGAGCTGCCGAGTTGCAGGCTGGAGGCGATGGTGGCGTTCATCGACATATCCAGAATCACCCCGGCCAACATCGGGTCCTTGTCCTTCAGATTGAGCAGACGGGTGGCGCCGAGCAGATCGGCACCGTTTTCTCGTTGCGCCATGAAGCGTGCGGTGGCTGACGTCGCACCGCCTTCGGACAACGCATACACCGAAGCACCCGACGCGGTGATGCGCGGTGCCGCATCCGCATGCACCGAGATAAACATGTCGGCATTGTGCTTGTGGGCGATCTCCACCCGTTTGCGCAGCGGCACGAAGAAGTCGTCGTTGCGCACCAACTTCACGTCAAAACCCTTCTCGCGCTTCAGGCGTTTGGCCAACAGCTGAGCGATGGACAACACCACGTCTTTTTCGCGCTGGCCCTTGGAGCCGACTGCGCCGGGGTCCTTGCCGCCGTGGCCGGGATCGACCACCACGATGATGTCGCGCTTGGGGTGCGCCTTATCCACCAGGGGCTTGGGCTCCGACGCTATTTGACGAGGCGCCAGGGTGGCGCTGGTCAGATCCAGCACCAGACGATGACCCTGCCCATCCTGGGGCGGCAACACAAAGCTGTTGAGCTGCATCGGCGCAGCCAGGTCGAGCACGATGCGCGTGTCGCCCTTGCCGAAATGCCCCGAGCGGATCGAGGTGATCCCGCTGTTCGTCAACGCCAGCTGAGAGAAATCACCACTGAGCCCGGCGCCGCTCAGGTCGATGATCAAACGCTCCGGCGCGCTCAGGGTGAAGGTCTTGTACTGCACCGGGCCGCTGAGGTCGAACACCAGCCGCAGCTTGTCGTCAGAGCGCCACAGGCGGGCGTTGCGTATCTGTGTGGCGTGGGCCGCAAACGGCAAGGTGAAAAGAGGGCTGGCCAGAAGCAGGTTAAGGAGCTGACGTCTGTGCATACAAATACCGCAAATAAAGGAGCGTCCCTACTCGACATGACTGAAAAAAGGCAGGAGCAGAATATTCATCGTCGACTCTATTGTTATACTATAACATGTCAAATCATTTCCAACGATGGACCTGCTCATGAATGCGCTGACTCTGCCGGATATCGCCGCGCAGGCTTCACGCCAAGCCTTGCCACTCGACTGGGTGGGGATGTGCGGCATCGCCCTGCCGATCCTTATCGACGGCCAACGCCTGACCGCCACCGCCGATGCCGGCGTGAGCCTGGACGACGGCGCCGCCCGTGGCATTCATATGTCACGCCTGTACCTGGCGCTGGAGATGCTCGACCAGCAGCCGCTTACGCCTGCACTTCTGCGTAATGTACTGCAGCGTTTTCTCGACAGTCATGAAGGTTTATCTAATAACGCCTACCTGCGTATCCACACCGATCTGCTCCTCAAACGCCCGGCGCTGGTCAGCCCACTGGCCGGTTGGAAACGCTATCCGGTGAGCATCGAAGCGCGTCTGGAAAACCAGATGTTCCACGTGGAACTAAAAATTGACGTTACTTATTCCTCAACCTGCCCTTGCTCTGCTGCACTCGCCAGGCAGTTGATTCAGCAGCAATTTCTTGATGACTTCGGCGACACATCGTTGCGGCATGAGGACGTGTTGACCTGGCTCGGCAGCGCCAACGGCATCGTCGCCACGCCCCACAGTCAGCGCAGCAGCGCGCAACTGTTGATCACATTGGACGGTGACCAAGCCGGCCTGCCCATCAATGACCTGATCGACAACGTCGAAGCCGCCCTCGGCACCGCCGTACAAACCGCCGTAAAACGTGCGGACGAACAAGCCTTCGCCCTGGCCAACGGGCAGAACTTGATGTTCTGCGAAGACGCCGCCCGCCGCCTGAACCTCGCCTTGAAACGCTCGGATGCCGTCAAAGCCTTCCACCTGAAAGTGATCCATGCCGAAAGCCTGCACGCGCACGATGCCGTGGCTGAAAGCCGCTGGACGAGAAACCCTGCATGATCACCTGCACCGCTTTGCGCTGGGGCGCCCCCGGCCAACCGCTGACGCCAGCCATAGATCTCACCCTGGAACAAGGCAGCCTCACCGGCATCATCGGCGCCAACGGCACCGGTAAAAGCAGCCTGCTCAAAGTCATTGCCGGCCTGCAAAAGCCCTTGGCAGGTAAAGTCTCGGTGGATGTTCCACGCCGTGGCGGCCTGTCGTTTCTGCCTCAGCAACAGCACCTGGACCGTCAGTTCCCCATCAGCCTGCAAGAACTGGTCGCCGCCGGATTCTGGGGTACCCAACTCACCCCGCAACAACGCAGCCAGCGCCTTGAAGCGGTGCTTGAAGACTGGTGCCTCAGCGGCCTGGAGCACCGCCCGTTGATGGCCTTGTCCGGTGGCGAATTGCAACGCGCCCTGCTCGCCCGCATGAGCCTGGCCGAAGCGCCGGTGTTGTTGCTCGACGAACCCCACGCCGCGTTGGATGAAGAAGGCCAAGCGCTGTGCTGGAAACACATCCATGCCTGGCACGACCAAGGCCGCACGTTGATTGTCGTCTGCCATGACCTCGCATCCGTTCGCCATCACACCCAGCAAGTGGTGCAGATCAAAAACACCGGCTGCGTCTTCGGGCCCAGTAAAGAACTGATCCGCCCGCAACCCCACATGCAGGTGGCCTGATGCACTTTGCCGCCCACCTGTGGATGCCCTTCGTCGACTTCGTCTTTATGCGCCGCGCGCTGATCGGCGGCCTGGTGCTCGCCTGCAGCACTGCGCCGCTGGGGGTGTTTCTGATCCTGCGGCGCATGAGCCTGATCGGTGACGCTGTGGCCCACGGCATCCTGCCCGGCGCTGCCCTTGGCTTCTGGTTCGCCGGCCTGAGCCTGCCGGCCCTGACCATCGGCGGCCTCGGCGCCGGTCTGAGCATGGCCGGCCTGTCCGCCTGGATCACCCGCCGCACCGGTCTGCGTGAAGACGCCAGCCTCGCCGCCATCTACCCCATCTCCCTCGCCGCCGGTGTACTGATCCTCGGCATCGCCGGCAAGCGCCTGGACCTGCTGCACCTGCTGTTCGGCTCCGCCCTGGCCGTCGACGAAACCACCCTCACCGGCATGCTCTGGGTCTCCGGTTTCAGCCTGATCGCGATGGCCGCGATCTATAAACCGTTGCTGCTGGACACCCTCGATCCGTTGTTCCTGCAAACCGTCAGCCGCCTCGGCCCGCTCGCCCATGGGTTGTTCCTGACCTTGGTGGTGCTGAACCTGGTGATCGGTTTCCAGGCGATCGGCGCCTTGATGGTGGTGGGCTTGATGATGTTGCCCGCCATCGCTTCACGCTTCTGGAGCCGGCGCTTGCCGGTATTGATCGCGGTATCGGCAGTGCTGGGATGCCTGTCGGTATGGCTGGGTTTGTTGCTGTCGTTCTACTACTCGTTGCCCAGCGGCCCGGCCATCGTGCTGGTGGCGGGCGCCGGGTATCTGCTGTCCGTGGTCTTCGGTCCGGTGCACGGCTTGCTGCGCCGCCCGCCTTTGCTGTCATCCCAATGAGGTGTTTCCCGATGCGCGCTCTACTCGTGCTGTTCAGTCTAATCCTGTCGTTATCGACGGCTCAGGCCGCAGACAAGCTCCAGGTGGTTACCAGCTTCAGCATCCTGGATGACATCACCCACCAGATCGGTGGCGATCACATCCAGATCAGCAACATGGTCGGCCCCGATGCCGATGCCCATACCTACGAACCGACACCCGACGACGCCAAGGCGCTGCTCAAGGCCAAGGTCATCATCAAGAACGGCCTGGGCTTCGAACCCTGGCTGGACCGCCTGGTGACCAGCACCGAAACCAAGGCCACGGTCGTCACCGCCAGCAAAGGCGTGATCTCCCACACCATGGAAGAGGACGGCGAAACCATCCCCGACCCACACGCCTGGCACAACCTGGCCAACGCCGAAATCTACGTGAACAACATCACCAAGGCGCTGGTGGCCGCCGACCCGGCCAACAAGGCTGACTACCTGCGCAACAGCCAGGCCTACCTCAAGGAAATCTACCGCCTGCTCGCTGAGGCCAAGACCAAGTTCGGCGCGTTGCCACCAGGCAACCGCCGCATCGTCACCTCCCATGACGCCTTCGGCTACCTGGGCCAGGCATATGGCATCGAGTTCCTCGCGCCTCAAGGCCTGTCCACCGAACGTGAGCCGTCCGCTGCCGAAGTCGCCGCGCTGATCACTCAGATTCGCAAAGATAAAGTCAAAGCCGTGTTCATGGAAAACATCAAGGATTCGCGCCTGCTCAAGCAGATCGCTGACGAAAGCGGCGCGCAGATCGGCGGCACGCTGTATTCCGACGCCCTCGCCGCAGAAGGCCCGGCCAGCACCTTTACCGGCCTGTTCGAATACAACCTCAACACGCTGTGCGCGGCGTTGAGCAAGCCATGAACTTGAGCATGCTCGACCTGGAAGGGGCTGCCGTCGGCAGTCGCTTTCCACTCGAACAGGTGCTGGATGCCCTGCCGTGGAACAGCGATGGCTTGGTGGCCGCCATCGCTCAGCAACATGGCAGCGGCGAAGTCTTGATGCTGGCCTGGATGAACCGCCGGGCCCTCAACGAAACCCTGCTCACCGGGCAAGTCTGCTACTGGTCGCGCTCGCGCCAGCAGTTATGGCGCAAGGGCGAAAGCTCGGGCAACTGGCAGCAGTTGGTGGAGGCGCGCCTGGATTGCGACGGCGATGCGGTACTGCTGATCGTCAACCAACTGGGCCCGGCGTGTCACACCGGCCGCCCCACCTGTTTCTATAACGCCATCGACGGCGACCACGTCTACATCATTACGGAGCCCGCTGCATGATCCGCAAAAACCCTTCCGGCGATCTGCCGGTCATTGCCGAATCGGCCTACGTCGACAAAACCGCGATCATCTGCGGCAAGGTCATCATCGGCGAGAACGTCTTCGTCGGCCCCTACGCCGTCATCCGTGCCGATGAAGTCGATGCCAGCGGCGCCATGGACCCGATCACCATCGGCGCCAACTCCAATATCCAGGACGGCGTGGTCATCCACTCCAAGTCCGGTGCGGCGGTCAACATCGGCGAATTCACCTCCATTGCCCATCGTTCCATCGTGCACGGCCCCTGCACCGTCGGCGACCGTGTGTTCATCGGTTTCAACAGCGTGCTGTTCAACTGCGCCGTGGGCGACGGCTGTGTGGTGCGCCACAACTCGGTGGTCGACGGTCGCGATTTGCCCGCCGCTTTCTACGTGCCCTCCACCACCCGCATCGGCCCCAACACCGACTTGTCGCAATACCCGCCGGTGAGTGTGAGCGCCTCGGAGTTTTCCGAAGACGTGGCACGCACCAATGTCGATCTGGTGCGCGGCTACAAAGCCCTGCAAAACGAGTTCTGAACCATGAGCCGCCTGCTGATTCGCAATGCCCGCCTGGTGAACGAAGGCCAGGAATTCGACGCCGATGTGCTGGTCGCCAACGGCCGTATCGAGAAGATCGCCAGCAGCATCGAGGGCTGCGACGCGCCCTTGGCCATCGACGCCCAGGGCCAATGGCTGCTGCCGGGCATGATCGATGACCAGGTGCACTTTCGCGACCCCGGCGCGCCGGACAAAGGCAGCTTTTACAGCGAATCCCGGGCGGCCGTGGCCGGCGGTATCACCAGCGTCATGGATATGCCCAACACCCAACCCGCTACGCTGACCTTGCAAGCCCTGGCCGATAAAAAGCGTCGCGCGGGCCTGCATTCGGTGGCCAACTATGGCTTTCACTTTGGCGTGAGCAACGACAACCTCGACCTCGTCGCAGCGCTGGACCCGCGGGAAGTGGCCGGCGTCAAAGTGTTCATGGGGGCCTCGACCGGCAATATGCTGGTGGATGATCCACGGGTTCTGGAGCGGTTATTCGCTGAAGTGCCGACCCTCCTGCTGGCCCACTGCGAACATACGCCGAGTATCCAGGCCAATGAACAACGCCTGCGTGAGCGCTTTGGCGACAATATTCCTGCCGTGGCCCATCCGCTGATTCGCGATGCCGAAGCGTGCTATCGATCGTCCTCTCTGGCCGTGGAATTGGCCCAGCGCCACGGCACACGCCTGCATGTGCTGCACCTGACCAGCGCCCGCGAGCTGGTGTTGTTCGAAGACAAGCCCTTGGCGCAAAAGCGCATCACGGCCGAGGTCTGCGTGCACCATTTGCTGTTCGATGACCGCGATTATCATCGGCTCGGTCATCAGATCAAATGCAACCCGGCAATCAAGACACGCGCCGACCGCGACGCGCTGCGCCAAGCCTTGTTGAGTGATCGTCTGGATGTGATTGGCACTGACCACGCGCCGCATACCTGGGCGCAAAAACAGTTGGGCTATCGCGAAGCGCCGTCGGGTTTACCCCTGGTGCAGCACGCGCTGCCGGCGTTGTTGGAGCTGGTCGCCGATGGGCTGCTACCGCTGACGACCCTCGTGGCGAAAACCAGTCACCGCGTGGCCGACCTGTTCGCCATCCCGGAGCGGGGTTATCTACGCGAAGGGTATTGGGCCGACCTGGTGTTGATCAACCCGGAGCCCGAAGGCAAGCCCGTCAGCAGCGAGCCGATCCTGGCCCGCTGCGGCTGGACGCCTTTTGCCGAGCGCAGCTTTCGCCACAGCGTCAGCACCACGCTGGTCTCCGGCCACCTGGCTTGGCACAACGGCCAGGTGGTCGACAGTTGCCAGGGCTTGCCCCTGCATTTCCTGCGTTAAGCGCGAGGCTTGACCGTCCCGCAATCGTTACCCAGCCACTGGGCATGGCTGTCCAGGCTGCCCTTCTGCTGAATACCGGTGGCATTGAAGGTGCCGTTGACGGTGGTGGTGAATTCTTTCTGGCTCTGGAAAGTAGCGACGCCGGTGCCCTGGGCTTTCGGGCAACTGAAGCGGAATTTCCACTGGTTACCGGTCTTGTCGGTGACTTCCTGTTTACAGCCCGATTGCGGGTCGGTCAGGGGGATCGAATCGGACGCGACCTGCGCCGGTGTCAGGCACACCTGCACGCCTTTGCCGGCCATGGTGATGCCTTGTTTTTCCAGCATGGCGCGCTGTTCAGGGGTCATCTGTTGCTTGAGTTGACCGAGGATCAGCGACAAGTCCGGCAGGTCCTGGTTATCGACCTTCATATTGCTGGTGGTCAATTCCCACAAGCCCGGCGCCAGCATCTGCGCCTGTGCTGCCACGGGCAGTGACAAACCAATAACCATGGCTAAACCAAGCAGACGAGCATTCATCGGGTAACTCCTGGGCAATTGTTGGCGTTAGACGCCGCGAAGGCGCCAGTGTTGCACGGCAAATAAAATAGCGACATTCGTCAGCGAACATGGTCTGTTAGGCACTCGATTGCCTGGAGTACCGTCGTCCATGGATTTTTTTGGCCCGCACCTGCTCGCCTACTTCATCGCCACGCTGCACTTTCTCGGGACACTCGCCGCGATCCACGCGGTGCTGACCGTCAGGACCGCCCAAGGCTCGATCGCCTGGGCCTTGTCGCTGATGTTCATGCCGTACCTCACGTTGATCCCCTACCTGATTTTCGGCCGCAGCACGTTCGACGCCTACATCCAGGCCCGTCGCCAGGCCAATCAGGAAATGCACACCGCCATCACCGCGCTGAACTGGCGGCCTTGGGTCGAGGAAGCCCTGGCCGCACGTAACTCCAGCGCCTACGCCTCCCTGCGCGCCATGCCCAAGCTGGGCCGCATGCCGTGCCTGGCGAACAATGAAGTGCATTTATTGATCAATGGCGATGCCACGTTCAGCGCGATCTTCGAGGCGATTCGCAACGCCAGGACAGCCGTGCTTTTCCAGTTCTTCATCATTCATGACGACGAGCTTGGCAGACAGTTACATGCCTTGTTGAAGGAAAAGTCCGCCGAAGGCGTAGCCATTTACGTGTTGTATGACCGCATCGGCAGCCATGCCCTGCCCCATCGCTACGTGCAATCCCTGCGCGACGCCGGTGTACAGGTCAAGGCGTTCGCCACCCGCAGCGGCTGGCTCAATCGCTTCCAGGTCAACTTCCGTAACCACCGCAAAATCGTGGTGGTGGACGGCATTACCGGGTTTGTCGGCGGGCATAACGTCGGCGATGAATACCTGGGCAAGAAGCCCCCGCTGGCGCCGTGGCGCGATACCCATGTGCAGGTCACCGGCCCGGTAGTGGCGTGCTTGCAGGAGTCGTTTGCCGAAGACTGGTTCTGGGCCGCGCGCGAGTTGCCACCGTTGATCCTGCCGGACGCCTACCCCGAGGATGGCGTGCTCTGCCAATTACTCGCCAGCGGCCCGGCCGACCCGTATGAAACCTGCTCACTGTTCTTCGTCGAAGCCATCCACGCGGCGACCGAGCGCGTGTGGATCACCAGCCCGTATTTCATCCCCGACGAAGCCGTGTTTGCCGCGCTGCGCCTGGCGGTGTTGCGGGGAGTGGACGTGCGCCTGCTGCTGCCCTCGCGACCCGACCACCGCATCGTCTACGCCGCCTCCAGCCTTTACGCGATCGAAGCGGTGCGCGCCGGCGTGCGGGTGTTCCGCTATACGCCGGGCTTTCTGCATCAAAAGGTGGTGTTGGTGGACAGTGAAATCAGCGCCATCGGCAGTGCCAACATGGACAACCGTTCATTCCGGCTGAATTTCGAAGTGATGTTGCTGACGGTGGACGAAGCCTTCGCCAAAGAAGTTGAGCACATGCTGCTCGACGACTTTGCCCTGGCCCATGAGGTCAGCCAGGAAGAAAGCCGCGAAACCCGCCGCCTGCAACAACTGGGCATGCGAGTTGCGCGGCTTATTTCACCGATTCTCTGACAAACGACGCGGTGAACTATGTGGGAGGGGGCTTGCCCCGATAGCGGAGGATCAGTGCCTGATGAGCTAGCTGACACACCGTCATCGGGGGCAAGCCCCCTCCCACATTTGGATCTCCAGTAGTGTTGAAATTCAGCGGTAGATATCTTCCCGCGTCCACGGCAGTTCATGGCTGCCATCGGCATGGGGTTTCACCGCCAGTATCTGGTGCAGGTTGATCCAGCCCCGTGCAAACGCGTACGCGCAACCGGCCAGGTACAGCCGCCAAATACGCAACGCTTGCTCCGGCACCATCGTCGCTGCCGCTTCCAGGTTGTCTTCCAGGCGCTCGCTCCAGTGGTCCAGCGTGCGCGCGTAGTGCAGGCGCAGGCTTTCGACGTCGACCACTTCCAGCCCGACTTCACTGATCTCTGCGGTCATCATCGCCAGGTGCGGCAGCTCGCCGTTGGGAAACACATAACGCTCGATAAACTCCCCGGCGCCACGGCCTACCGGACGGCCATCGGTGTGCTTGGCGGTAATGCCATGGTTCATCACCAGGCCGCCTTCGCGCACGGCGCCGTACAACGTCTTGCAGTACTCCGCCAGGTTGGCGTGGCCGACGTGTTCGAACATGCCCACGCTCACGACTTTGTCGAAACGACCGTCTTGCGGCAGGTCACGGTAGTCGAGCAGTTGCAGGTCCACCTGGTCTTCCAGGCCTTCGGCTTTCACCCGTTCCCGGGCCAGCGCCAACTGCTCCTTGCTCAGGGTGATGCCAAACACTCTGACTCCAAACTCCCGTGCCGCAAACCGTGCCAGCCCGCCCCAGCCACAGCCGACGTCGAGCAGATACTCGCCCGGCTGCAGCCGCAGTTTGCGGCACAGGTGGCGAAATTTGTCTTGTTGGGCCTGGTCGATGGATTCGCTGCCGGTTTCGAAGTAGCCGCAGGAGTACGCCATGTCCTGATCCAGCCATAGCTGGTAGAACTCGTTGGACAGGTCGTAATGGTAGGAAATGGCTGCTGCGTCAGTGGCCTTGTCGTGGATCGAGCGCACCGGACGACTCCCCTCGTCGTCCTCGATCAGGGCGTGACTCAATTCGTCACAGACCCGGATGACCTCGGAAATGGAGCCTTCCAGCTCCAATTTTCCCTCCACGAAGGCTTCGCCCAGTGAATCGAGCGTTGGATGGGTCAACTGGGACACGACCGTGGGGTCCTTCACCACGATGGTCACACTGGGCTCGGGGCCCAAGTTGAATTCATGGCCGTCCCAGAGTCGAAGACGCAGCGGTAGCTGAAGATTCTGTAAGGCCGGTGGAAGTTGCGCGAGCATGAGTAATCCCCCCTTGTTTCAGACGTCTGCTGTGAGGGTAGACCATCCCAAGACAAAGTAGGAGGCTATCGATTTGATAGCGCTCTCCTATGGGGCTCGGCGCTCGAGCAAACCGTCCTGGACCCACTGTTTCAGCCATGTAACGGCTTGCAGTGGCGCACCCTCTGCGTAACTGACTGCCAACGCTGCGCACAGTTCGGCAAAGTTCCAGCCGGTCGTCACCATCCCCGCCAGGGCGCAGGCCTCTTCAGGCTCCAGGCTACGGTAATGGCACACATTCTGATGACGCCATACCAGGCAGACTTCCGTCGGAGACAATGCCTGGCTGGCGGGAAAGGCTGACGCGTCCTTACTCGCACGCCAGATCGCTACGGTATTGAAATGGCACAGCAGCAGCTGCACCGACGGCGCCAGGGTCACTTGCAACAGCGGCCACGCTTCGGGCGGCAACACCGCCATCTCATTCAGCGTCAGCGGTTTGCCCTGCGGTGCATCAAACGCCAGGGTAAACGCCCATTCCAAACGCGCCAGTTCCGCCAGCGGCGCACTTTGCTCCGCCACCAGATGCTCAAGGATAAATGCCGGGAAACGCTCACCCAGCCAACGCAGACTGTAGTGGGCCGAAGGATAACGGCGCACAAAGGCCTCGGTCAGCGTTGCAAACTCATCATCACCCAACCAATAGCGGATGGCATTGAAGTCATGCCGCAAAACCTCCTGCAATCGCGAGATATAGGCGTTGTGGTAAATCGCCAGGCCCGAGTCCACATCCAGCGTCGGCCCGCCCAGCAGGGTGGCCGCGAAGTCACTGTTGGCCACTGGCGTTTCGGACAACAGGTGCTGCTCGAAGGCCAACTGCCAATCGGTCAGGCGCATAACGTTCTCCTGGCCAACGCCATGGCCCCCAGTTCACGGGCCTTGCTCAGTTCGGTGAGCAGATCTTCAAAGGGTGGAAAATGGTCGTCGCGCTCCAGTAGCGTCGATACGGGCCCCAGGTGCTCCAGCGTCTGTTCATAAAGCGCCCACACCGGATCGCATACCGGGTGGTCATGGGTGTCGACCACGTAGTCGCCATAGTCCATATGCCCCGCCAGGTGCAGTTGGCGGATGCTCTGCGGTGGCAGGTTGCGGATAAACGTCCAGGCATCGAAGCCATGGTTGCGCGAGCTGACATACACGTTGTTGACGTCGAGTAACAACTGACACCCTGTCAGATGCGCCAGGGCGTTGAGGAATTCCCACTCAGTGAATTCGTCCGCCTTGGAGCGCACATAACTGGAGACGTTTTCCAGTACCAGCGGGCGCTGCAACGCGTCCTGCACTTGGCGCACGCGGGCGGCCACGTGGTAGAGACTTTCTTCGGTGTAAGGCAGCGGCAGCAGGTCGTGCAATTGGTGCGCGCTGCCGCGACTCCAGCACAGGTGATCAGACACCCACGCCGGGCGGATTCGCTCGGCGAGCTGTTTGATTTGCTTCAGGTAATCGGTATCGAGGGCATGGGGACCACCGATGGACAGGGACACGCCGTGCATCACCAGGGGATAACGCTCGGCGATCGCGTCCAGGTAGTACAAGGCTTTACCGCCCTGGACCAGGTAATTCTCAGAGATCACCTCGAACCAATCCACAGCCGGCGATTGTTCAAGGATCTGTTCGTAGTATTCGTTGCGTAAACCCAGGCCGTAACCCAGGAAGGGAAGAGACGTGGCCATCATGGACTCCTGCAAACGTGTCCGCAGCGGCGGGGAACGTCGCTGCGGTTGCACTCGGCTTCTACTTACTCGCCGACTTTACCGCCGGCGGCGTCGCAGGCAGCCTGGGTCATGGCCTTGAAACCGTGGCCCTTGCAGACAGCCTGGCCTTTGCAGGCGTTTTCAGCGGTCTTGCAGTCGTTCATGCCTTTGCAGGAAGTCACGCCGTAGCAATGAACGGTAGCGCCGGCGGCCTGTGCCTGGGTAGCGACACCGGCGAACAGAGTGGCGGCTGCGATAGCCAGGGCAGCACCGGACATAGCATTCTTGATGTTCATTGTGTAGTCCTCATCGATCAGTAGGTGGGTCGGTCTGAACGGATTGCTCAGTCTCGACACACCACTAGAGTGAGGTCCCCCAACGGCGTTACAGCGTTCCCCAAAAATTTCTGAACATTAATCTTCTAGCTTTAACAGTGGCTCCTGAAAGCGCAGCAAACGCCCGGCATTCCCCAGTACCAGCAAGGTGCTGAGGTTGTGCAGCACCGCCGCGATCATGGCGCCGGCCGCACCCAACCAGCCAAACGCGGCAAACACGACAATTGCCAAGGTCCAGCCCAGGCCGATGATCACGTTGACCTGCAACGTCTGCCGACACTGACGGCTCAAGCGCACACAGGTACCCAGGCGCCGCAGGTCGCTGCCGATCAACACCACATCCGCCGACGCCAAGGCAATATCCGCCCCGCCCGCGCCCATGGCCACACCAACCACGCCAGCCTTGAGCGCGAGCGAATCGTTGATGCCATCCCCTACCACCATCGGCCGGAAGCCGCTGCCGATCTCGCCCAGCACGCGGTTGAGCTTGTCTTCCGGCAAGGCCTGGGCTTCGACATCGCTGATGCCCACCTCCAGCGCCAGGCTGTCAGCCACGCTCTGGCGGTCGCCGGTGAGCAACAGTTGGCGGCCGAGGCCAAGGTCACGCAGCTCTTGCAGCGCTTGGCGCGCTTCCGGCTTGACGCTATCGGCCAGCAACAACCAAGCGAGAAACACCCCGTTCAGCGCCAACCCGGCGATGGGGCCATCGTGATTCGGGACGGCGGTGGTGAGGATACCCAGTTGCTCGAACAACTCCGGCCGCCCCAAGGCCGCTTCACCCTGCTCGGTCTGCGCCACGACACCCAGGCCCTGGCGCTCGCGAATATCCGTCAACGCCAGCATCTGTTCCTGCGTCGCCAACCCCGCCAATGCCCGGCTGACCGGGTGGCTGCTGGCCGAGCCCAAGCTGGCCGCCAGGTTCAGCAACACCTGCCGGTCCGGCGCCGTGGTGTCGATGGCGTGCAGGCGCAAGGTGCCGAAGGTCAGGGTGCCCGTCTTGTCGACCACCAACGAGGTCAGGTCCGCCAGCTCTTCGAGGAACGCCGAGCTGCGAATCAGGATGCCATGCCGCGCCGCCACGGCGATCCCGGCAATCGCCGTGGCCGGCGCCGACAGCACCAACGCACACGGACACGCCGCCACCAGCACCGCGAGCATCGCCTGGGCGTCGTTGGTCACAAACCAGGTGACCGCCGCCAGCAGCAACACCAGCACCATATAGCTGCCGGCATACCGCTCCAGTAGCCGCGTGATCGGCGGCTTAGAGCGCTCGGCGTTCTGCATCAGCGCGATGACTTTGCCCAGGGTCGACTCATTGCCAGTGCGGGTCACCTCAAGACGCAGCAGGCCGTCGAGGTTGATCGCCCCGCCAAACACCTGCACGCCCACACTCGCTTCCAGCGGCACCGACTCGCCGGTGATCGGCGCGGTGTCCAGGCTCGCCTGCCCCGATAGCACCACACCGTCGGCGGGCACGCGGTCACCGGCGCGCACTTCGACGATATCGCCAGTATTCAGCGTGCTGTTATCCACTTCGATAATGCTGCCGTCAGCCTGCACCAGCCGCGCATGGCTGCGGGTCAGTTTGCCCAGGGCATGGATCGCTTCCTGGGAACCGATCACGCTGCGCTCTTCCAGCACATGGCCAAAGATCATGATGATCGGCAGCAGCGCGGCGGTCAGCAGATCACCCGTGGCCCAGGCGCCGAGCATGGCCAGGGCGATCAGTTGATCGGTGATCCCGTGCAGGCTGGGGAACCGCAGGCTGTACCAGGCCGAACGCATCACCGGCACGGCCACCAAGAACGACGCGACACCCAGCAGCAATTGGCTCACGCCGGTCTGGTCAGGCGCCAGCCAGCGCCATATCAGGCCCAACACCAGCAAGCCCAAGGCAAGCATGGCCAGGGTCAATTGCCGGGCAGCGCTGCGCTGCTCGGCGGAGGTCAGCATAGGTGCGCTCATTGTTCGGCTCCCTGGATGATCAAGCGGGAGTCGTCTTTAGGATCGACCGTGGTCACGGAGCCGGCCTGGCCGAGAATCTTCGGCAGGCGCTCGCGGTACAGGCGCAACATCAGGCCCGGGTCTTTTACCTGGGCCAGGCTGGCGACCGTGGCGGTTTGCGCCTGGGCATTGGCCAGGCGTTCGCTGGCCTGGGCGTGGGCGACTTGCACCAGGCGATCGGCTTGCTGAGTGGCGGTCTGGGTGAGTTTTTCCGCGTCGTTACGGGCATTGGCCACGGCTTTATCGGCCTGCTGGCTGGCGGTCAACACCGCATTGAACGCGTTCACCGCCGGGCCTGGCAGGCTCGATTGCACATCCACGCGGGTGACCTGGATACCCAATCCCAACCCGGTGGACGTCAACTCCGCCAAGCGTTTATTGATGCCTTGCACCAAGTCGCCGCGCAGCCGTTCGCGGCGTTCAGCAGCGCCGTTATCAGTACCGATCAATTCCGGCCTTGCCACCAAAATCGTGTCCAGGTCCCGCGCCGCCGTGAGGGCAACCGCGCTGCGGGTCACGAGTCGATCCAAGGCAGGCAACACATGCTCGCCCTGCAGCACAAACGCATAAGGTTCGGTGACTTTGTAAAACACCCGCACATCCAGTTGCACCACGCCGGCATCGCCGGTCAGCAGGTAACCGGAACCGGCCAATGCATCACTCAACGGCGTGGCAAACGTGGCCACGCGGTCGGCCTGGACCGCCGCGTCAGAACGCAGCAGGTTCTGCACCCTGCGCTCGATCACGCGGTCAGCGGCCGGCAACAGCACCACCTGCTCGAACGGCTGCGGCCAGGCCAGCAACAGCCCGGCATTCTGGATACGGTCGAGGGCGCCGAAATGCAGGACCACTGCACGGTTCTGCGGGTCGATCTGGCGCACATTGGAAAATGCCCAGGCCAGCGCGGCCAGCACGGTCACCGCGTACAACGCCAGGAATGTCAGGCGTCCGGCCTGGATCCATGGGCTGTCCGGGCTGTCACGCTCGGTCATGGCTGGACATCCTTCGGCCCGTCCACCAAGGCGCGGAACGGCGCAGCGTCGGTGCGCAGGATGATCTTGGTGCCCGGCGTGACCACGGTGCCCAGGGTATCCAGGGAGCGCAGCAGGTTATACAGCTGCGGGTTGCCGGCGTAGGCACGGCCATAGATCTGCGCGGCCTCGACCCGCGATTGCGCTTCGATATCGGCGGCTTTCACCGTGGCATCCGCCTGCACGATGCGTGCATCGCGCTCGGCAGCGGAGCGGATCTGCGCCGCCTCACGCTTGCCCACGGCGGTGCGCTCGGTGGCGATGGTTTCCCGCTCGGCGCGCATGCGGTCGACGGTGGCGGTGAGGGTCACCGACGGCAAGGTCAGCCGTTCGATACCGATTTGGGCCACGCGCACGCCGTAGGTCGCGAGCAATTGTTGATCAATCTGCTGGCGCAACTGCGCTTCGAAATCAGCGATGCGCACTTGGCTGGCATCGGTGTTGATCAGGCTCGACAGGTCGAAGCTGGCCGCCGTGGTTTCCAGCGCCGAACCCACGAAGGTACGAATCTGCCGCGCCGCTTCGTCCGGCTGGTTCTGCACGGCGCGCATGAAGCGCTGCACATTGTCCGCATCACCCTGTACCTGCCACGCCACGTACGCCTGCACGATGATGCGCAGGCCATCACGGGTGCCCACATCCTGCAAACCGCTGGAAGTGGTGCGCAGGCGCAGATCCACCGGGATCGCCGCCTCGAACGGCGCCGGCCAGCGCCAGCCCAGGCCCGGTTCCAGCAGCACCCGCGAGGGGTTGCCGAAGCGGGTAACCACCGTGGCCTCGCCGGACCGCACTTGCACCAGGCTGGCGGCGGCGACCGCAAACAGCACCAGCAACAGCGCCCAGGCCATGCGGCGCCACGGGAATGGGCCGGCGGCTTGTTCGTCACCGTGATGATGGTGGTGGCCATGGTGATGACCGTGATCATGAGAATGAGCGCTCAACAGACCGACTCCTTATTGAACGGCTTTACGCGGCACCGAGGGATCGGCCGGCAAGGTAAAAGAACGCAGATCGATCGTCGGCGCGCTATCGGCGCCCAGGCGATGATCCAGAATGAGCAGCTTGGCGTGGGCCAGGCCTTGGCTGAGTTGGCCGAGGTATTGCTCCAGCACGAACGCCTGGCCGGCCGTGGCGTAGGCCTTTTGTTCGGCGGCGAAACGCAGGTCGGCGGCTTGGGCACCGGCATTCACTTCCCGCGCGGTGGCCTGGGCCTGATCATGCGCGGTGCTGGCTTGCAGCAGCGCCTGGTTGGTTTGCTCACTGGCTGCACCGCGCTCGCGGGAGATCAGGGCCTGGGCGCCGATCTGCGCGGCTTGCACGCCGTGATAAGCATTGGCGGCACCGGCCGGTGGGTGGATCGCCTCAACCACGGTCGCGAGGATTTCCACGCCGCTGTCGAGTGTTTGCAGGTCCGCCTGCACGGCGCGGCCGATCTCGTCGGCCAGGCGGGTGCGTTGTTCGCCGAGCAACTCATCAAGGGTGCGCGAGGCAAAGTCGTGCACCAGGATGCGACTGGCGGTGCTGCGGATCAGGGTCGGCACGTCCGCGCTGTTGTAGGTGGCGGCCAGCGCGGCCTGATCGGTGAGGCCGATGCGGTAGACGAAGCGCACATCCATATTGACGATCTGGAAGCTCTGCTTGTCGCCGCTGCTGCTGGCGATCACTTGGGATTTGTCATTCACATGGCTGGCGTCCCACAACCGGTTGGCAATCAACGGCGGCGGGCCTTCGGCGGGGGCGAGCTCCGGGGCGGCGGCGTCGCTGACACTGGTGGCCAACTCATGCACCACGCCGTTTTCCACGCTGATGACACGCCCCAACGGCCACGGTAAGCCCGCCTGCAGACCGGGGCCGAACACCTCGACGGGTTTACCGAAGCGCTCATAAATCCCACGGCCTTGCAGGGGTACTTCGTGCACACCGGTGAGCGCCCAGCCTACCGCGAGAACCACCAGCAACACCGGCAGAAACGCCCGGCGCATGTAGGTAAACGCCCAGATCTGGCGCAGGTCGATGCCGAAGCGGTTGTGCAATTCATGCTGCAACGCGAGCAAAGGTTGAGGCGGCCAACGCAGCAATCCGGCGATAAAACTTTGCGCCATCAGGCGGGGCTCGAGCCGTGGCTGGCGCGGGCTGAACAGCGACAGCACGGCCCTTAATAGAAACTCCAGCGCGACCAATGCCGGCAGCAGGCCGATCAGTGCCGCCAGGCGCAACGGCCATACCGACGCCGCACCCGCAAACAGCAGGCACACCGCACTGACCACCAGGCAGATGATCGCCACCCGGCTCAACTGCGCCAGTTGCGAGGCTTCCGGCCATTGCGCGGCGGTTTCCTGAGCGAGGCGACGCTCGAACACCAACAGGCCAAACGCCAAGGCCAGCGCCAGCGCGGCACCGATGCTTGCCGATTGACCGATCGGTGCGGCGGGTAACGCCAGGTTCCAGAATTCGATAATGCTGACCAGCGCCAACAGCGACCAACCGCCAAGCCACAACACCGGCGCGCCGATCTGTTGGCCAAAACGCTCAACCAGGCGTGCGTAGCGGCGCGTGTCTTCGACCTGCACTTCAACCGCCGGTGCCTCCAACGCCTGGGCGCGCCAATCGGCCACCCACCACGCCGATTGCAACCCGGCCACCAGCAGCAGCAACGCCGACGCACAGTTGATCAGCACCACCGGCCAGATCGACAGCGGCGCAAACAGCGCGACAAACAGCGCCAACACCCAACCGGCAACGCCCAGCACCGTCAGGCTGATACCGGCCTGGCGCAATCGACGGGCATGGAACAGCCCCTGTTGAAAACGCGGAAGGCCTTCCACCGAAGCGCCGTCAGCTTCCAGATCCACTTGCATCCACTCAACGCCTGCTTGTACATAATTCGTTACGATATAACACGATGCGTGAAATTTTTGTTCGAAAAACATCGCTTTAAGCGGCACACCGTTACCCTGTGGGAGGGGGCTTGCCCCCGATAGCAGTGTGTCAGCCAACACCGGTTTCAACTGGCCCATCGCCATCGGGGGCAAGCCCCCTCCCACATTTGATCTACCGCACCGTCAAGATCGTGACTAAACCCCCATAAACACGCGCCATCACTGGTGCAAGCCACATTTAATCGGCACACTCCAAAACAGTTTTTCGCGGGCCCACGGACAAGGAAGCGTCACCCCCATGATTTCGATCTATCAGCTCAAGCCGCGCTTTCAAAACCTGCTGCGTCCTCTTGTGCAGCGCCTCTACGACAACGGCACCACCGCCAACCAGATCACCGTGCTGGCCGGCGTGGTTTCCCTGCTGGTCGGCCTGTTGATCGCCAGCTTCGCCCAACACCTCTGGCTGTTTGCGCTGATTCCGCTGTGGATGATCCTGCGCATGGCCCTCAACGCCATCGACGGCATGCTCGCCCGAGAATTCGGCCAGCAGTCACGCCTGGGTGCCTACCTCAATGAACTCTGCGATGTGATCGCCGACAGCGCGCTGATCCTGCCGTTTGCGCTGATCCCCGGTGTGAGCCTGGCGCCCGTGCTGCTGGTGGCGTTGCTGGCGGTGTTCAGTGAATACGCCGGGGTGCTGGGGCCGATGGTGGGTGCATCGCGCCGCTACGACGGGCCGATGGGCAAAAGTGATCGCGCCTTCGTACTCGGCGTACTGGCCACCGGCGTGGCGCTGGGCTGGCTGGGCGCCGGTTGGGTCGACGGGGTGATGTGGCTGGTCGCCGCCCTGCTCGCCTACACCCTGTTCAATCGGGTGCGCCAAGGCCTCAACGAACAACAAGATACTTCCCCTTCTGCATAAGGATTTTGCGATGCGCGAACAGCAAGAGCACACCTTCAGTACCCATGATGGCGTCGAGCTTTTCTACCGGCACTGGCCGGCTGCCGCTCCAGCAGACGGTGAGCCACGCAAGGCGATTGTGTTGTTCCATCGCGGCCATGAGCATTCGGGGCGTATCGCCCATCTGGTCGATGAACTGAACCTGCCGCAGTTCGACTTCTTCGCCTGGGACGCCCGTGGTCACGGCCAGTCCCCCGGCGAGCGTGGTGACAGCCCCAGCTTCGCCACCAGCGCCCGTGATGTGCAGACCTTTTGCGACCACATCGGCACCACCTATGGCATCGAGGAAGAGCACTTAGCTGTCATCGCCCAAAGCGTCGGTGCGGTGATTGCTGCGACCTGGGTGCACGATTACGCGCCGAAAATCCGCGCGTTGGTGCTTGCCTCCCCCGCCTTCAAGGTCAAGCTGTACGTGCCGTTCGCGCGGCCGGGCCTGGCGCTGATGCGCAAGTTTCGCGGCAACTTTTTCGTCAACAGCTACGTCAAGGCCAAGTTCCTCAGCCATGACCCGGAACGCGTAGCCTCCTACGACAGTGACCCGCTGATCACCAAGGCGATCTCGGTGAATGTGCTGCTCGGCCTGTATGAAGCGGCTGACCGGGTAGTAGCCGATGCCCAGGCGATCCAGGTGCCGACTCAACTGCTGGTTTCGGGCTCGGACTTTGTGGTGCATCGCAAACCCCAGCAGCAATTTTTCGACCGCCTTGGCAGCCTGAAAAAAGAGCTGCATATCCTCCCCGGTTTCTTCCACGACACCCTCGGCGAACGCGACCGCGCCACCGCCGTGAACAGCGCCCGGCGCTTTATCCTGCAGAATTTCGAACATCCGCTGGACCGCGCCTCGCTGTTGGATGCGGACAAACTGGGCGCCACCTGCGTCGAATCCGAAGCCCTCGCCGCGCCACTGCCGCGCAATTCCCTGCGCGACCTGTACTGGCGCCTGACCCGCGCCAGCATGGGCCTGGGCAAGAACCTGTCGGACGGGGTGAAGCTGGGCTTCGATACCGGTTTCGACTCCGGCAGCACCCTGGACTACGTGTACCGCAACACCCCCACCGGCAAGGGCGGGCTGGGGCGGATGATCGACACCAACTACCTCAATTCCATCGGCTGGCGCGGCATCCGCCAACGCAAGCTGAACGTCGAGGAACTGCTGCGCCTGGCCATGGCCACATTGCGGGATGAACAGCGTGAAGTGCGCATCGTCGACATCGCTGCCGGCCACGGTCGCTACATTCTTGAAGCCTTGCAGGGCGTGTCACCGCTGCCGGAATCGATCCTGCTACGCGACTACAGCGACATCAACGTGCGCGACGGTGGTGCACTGATCCGTGAGAAAGGCCTTGGGGATATCGCGCAGTTCGTCAAAGGTGATGCGTTCGACCGCCTGGATCTGGCGGCGCTGGACCCAAAACCGACGCTGGCGGTGGTGTCCGGGTTGTATGAATTGTTCGCCGATAACGCCATGGTCGGCGGCTCATTGGCCGGACTGGCCGAAGCCGTGGAGCCGGGTGGCTACCTCGTCTACACCGGCCAACCGTGGCACCCGCAGTTGGAACTGATCGCCCGGGCGCTGACCAGCCATCGCCAGGGCCAGGCCTGGGTGATGCGCCGGCGCAGCCAGGCGGAAATGGACCAACTGGTGGAAGCCGCCGGTTTCCGCAAGATCACCCAGCGTGTGGATGAGTGGGGCATTTTCACCGTGTCCCTGGCACAGAAGATCTGAACATGCGCGAACCCGGCTTGTTGAAACCAGCGGTCCTCTGGCTGCTGCTGTTGGCGCCGCTGTTTTTCAGCACTTACGGCTTTGCCACGTGGGTGACCAGCCAGCGCAGCGACGTCGGCACGCTGGTGTTCGGCTGGGAAACCCATATGCCGTTCTGGGCATGGACCATCGTGCCCTACTGGTCCATCGACCTGCTCTACGGGTTTTCCCTGCTACTGCCCAATAGTCGGCATGAGTTGAGACAGCATGCGCTGCGGCTGCTGTCAGCCCAGGTCATTGCGGTCAGCTGCTTCCTGATCTGGCCGTTGCGCTTCACCTTCGAACGGCCGGAACTGGACGGCGTATTCGGCTGGCTGTTCGCCGTGCTGGCGGGCTTCGATAAACCGTTCAACCAGGCGCCATCGCTGCATATCGCGCTGCTGGTGATCCTGTGGGTCATGTACCAGCGCCATACCCAAGGCCTGTGGCGTTGGCTGGTGCATGGCTGGTTCGCATTGATCGGTATTTCGGTGCTGACCACTTATCAACATCACTTTATCGACTTACCCACAGGCGCCCTCGCCGGGTGGATATGTGTGTGGCTCTGGCCGGTGGAGCATCCGAGCCCATTGTTGAACGCGCGGCTGACGCGGGACCCCAAGCGCAGGGGGTTGGGCATACGCTACGGGCTGGCTGCTTTGGTACTGGGCATTCTTGCCTTGGTGTTGGGCGGTGGTTGGCTGTGGATACTGTGGCCGGCGGTGTCTCTGGCGTTGATCAACGCCAATTACGGGGTGCTGGGCGCTTCGGGTTTCCAGAAACGCGCCGATGGCCAACTGACGCCCGCCGCGCGCTGGCTGTATGCGCCGTATCTGGCGGCCGCACGGATCAACTCGCGCCTGTGGACGCGCAAACATCCACAACCCGACCTGATTGTGGATAACGTCTGGCTTGGTCGAATTCCTACGACAAGCGAGCAGTCGCCCTTCAAGGCCATCGTCGATCTCTGTGCTGAATTGCCGATTAATCCACAGGGCCGCGCCTATCAATGCATCCCCGTGCTGGACCTGATCGCCCCCACGCCCGACGAATGCCTGCAAGCTGCGCACGCTATCGAGCGGCTGCGCGCCAATGGGCCCTTGCTGGTGTGCTGCGCCCTCGGCTACTCACGCAGCGCAACGGCCGTCGCCGCCTGGTTACTGCACTCAGGGCGCGCCGCGACGGTAGAGCATGCGCTGACTATCATTCGTACAGCGCGGGCCGATGTGGTCCTGCACCCCGCACACCGTCAAGCGTTGGAGGGTTTGCCCCATGCCGGCTGATATGGAACTCCAGGTGGTCGCCTGCCTATTGCGACGTGGCCGTTCGCTGGATCAGTTATCCACAGGCCTGACCTTGGTCGGCGTGTTGTTCGGCTTGGCGCAACTGCTGATGGCGAGTGTCGCGCCTATCTGCCTGCTGCTGAGCCTGTGGATGATTATCCTCGGGCTGCTGCAAAAGTACTGGGCGCTGCGCGTGGCCTTCGATGCTGACCTGTTCGCCCTGCTGGCCCGTGACATCGAGCGCACCGCAGACCTCGACCAGGCCCTGCAAACCCTCGGCCTGCAGTCGCCCAAGCGTGCCGGCCGGCCTTGGACCGAGCGTCGTCGCGGCGCGCTCAAACTGTTGCGCAAACAAGCCTGGCTACTCGGCGCGCAAGCGCTGCTGACCCTGGGCGTGATCCTCGCCAGCCCTTGGCTGCCTTTCGCCGGATAAGGAACCCCCATGTTCGAACCCGTGGTCGCCACGCTGATTACCTCTATGGCCCGCACCGTCACAGGAGCGCGCAGCCTGTGGCTGGGGTGCGCGCCGGTGCCGGTGCAACGCATCTATTTTGCCAACCACAGCAGCCACGGCGACTTTGTGTTGCTGTGGGCGTCACTGCCGCAGAACCTGCGCAAATTCACGCGCCCGGTTGCCGGCAGCGATTACTGGAATAAAAGCGCCTTGCGCCGCTACATCATCAACCGCGTGTTCAACGGCGTGTTGATCGACCGCGAACGCAAGAACCCTGGGGATAACCCGTTGCAGCCGATGCTTAACGCCCTGGAAAGCGGCGACTCGCTGATCATCTTCCCCGAAGGCACGCGCAATCTCGAAGACGGCCTGCTGCCGTTCAAAAGCGGCTTGTATCACCTGGCCAACAGTTACCCACAGGCCGAATTGATCCCGGTGTGGATCGCCAATCTCAACCGGGTCATGCCCAAGGGCCGCGTGTTGCCGTTGCCTCTGCTGTGCACCACCAGCTTCGGCGCGCCGCTGCAATTGGAAGACGGCGAAGACAAAGCCGCCTTCCTCGCCCGCACCCGCGATGCCCTGCTCGCCCTTGCCCCGGAGCATGTCTGACATGGATAGCCAAACCCTGATGTTGTTCGGCGGCATCGGCGCGATCCTGGTGCTCGCCTCGTTGATCGGCCTGATCCTCAAGCTGCGCACCCGTGGCACGCCCAACGCGGTGGTCGAAAACCTCAATGCCCGCATCAACGCCTGGTGGGTGATGGTGGTGGTGATCGGCATCGCCTTCTGGCTCGGCACCGCCGCAGTGATCCTGCTGTTCTACGCGGTGTCGTTCTACGCCCTGCGCGAATTCCTCACCCTCACGCCCACCCGCCGCAGCGACTACCCGGCACTGGTGGCCGCGTTCTACCTGGCCTTGCCGCTGCAATACCTGCTCATCTACGCCGACTGGTACGGGCTGTTCTCGATCTTCATCCCGGTGTACGTGTTCCTGCTGCTGCCAATCCTTGCCTCCCTCGGCGGCGACAGCACCCACTTCCTGGAGCGCGCCTCGAAGGTGCAGTGGGGCCTGATGATCGCGGTGTTCTGCGTGTCCTTCGTGCCCGCCCTGCTGACCCTCGACATCCCCGGCTACGAGGGCCGCAACCTGCTGCTGATCGCCTACCTGGTAATCGTGGTGCAACTGTCCGACGTGCTGCAGTACGTGTGCGGCAAGCTGTTCGGCAAACACAAGATCGCGCCGAACCTGTCACCCTCGAAGACGGTGGAAGGGTTCGTCGGCGGGATTCTGCTCTCGTCCCTGATCGGCGCAGCACTGTGGTGGACCACACCGTTCAACCCGTGGCAGTCGTTCTTGATTGCGCTGCTGATCAACCTGCTCGGGTTTGCCGGCGGCATCGTGATGTCGGCGATCAAGCGCGATCGCGGCGTCAAAGACTGGGGGCATATGATCGAAGGGCACGGCGGGATGCTGGATCGGCTGGATTCGGTGTGCTTCGCCGCGCCCATCTTCTTCCACCTCGTGCGCTACTGGTGGACCTGAGGTCACCGCTCTAAAGCCAAATAACGATCAACATGTGGGAGGGGGCTTGCCCCCGATGACGGTGTGTCAGACAACATAGTGGTAGCTGACTCGCTCTTACATGCAACACGCCTAGCGGGGCGGCGAATCGCGTCATCTTTTGTATCAAAGACGCGTGTAAGATACGCCGCACTTAGCCAGGGATGCTCACCATGTTCGATTCGTTCAAAGCGATCAGCCGCCGCATTGTCGGTGCGTTATTGACTGTGGTGGGGGCCGTCTTTGGCCAATGGCATCCGCCAGTCTGGCTGCGTGCCATCGGCCGTGGGCTGGCGAACCTGGGCAGCAAAGCCCGCGCTTATCCACGTCAAACCGGTGCCGGTTTATTAGGGCTGGTCTTGCTGGCCGCCGCCGGCTTCTATGGCTGGCACTGGTATTCCAACCTGCCGCAGCCGCATACCGCGAGCTATTCGCTGCACAAACCGAACCTCACCGATTACACCCAGCAAACACCGGTTGTGGATAACTTGCAGGTGCGTTTCGGCGAGTCCGTGGCCCCGCTGGCGGCCATCGGCAAGCCGGTCACCGAGGGCATCACCCTCAAACCCGCGGTCGCGGGCACCTGGCGCTGGGCGGATGACCGCAGCCTGTTGTTCGTACCGGAAAAAGACTGGCCCATCGACGCTCATTACACCGTCGACCTGGCAAAGAAAAACCTGCTGGCCGACGGCGTGTTGCTGGACCAATACAGCACGCAGTTTTCCACCCAACCGTTCCGCGCCACCCTGGCGCAAAACGAGCTGTATCAGGACCCGTCCAATCCGACACTGAAACAGCTGGTGGCGACCTTCCATTTTTCCCACCCGGTGGATGAAGACAACCTACGCAAGCGCGTCACAGTAACCCTCGGCAAAGGCCTGGCCTACCGCGACGCCCAGTTGCCCAACCGCCCGGAAATCACCTTCGACGAGAAAAAACTCAACGCCTACGTACGCTCCGCCGCCCTGGCTACCCCACTGGAAAGCACGCCGGTCAGCGCCAAACTCGACGACGGCATCAAGGCCCGCGACGGCGGCAACGCCAGCGCCGCCCCACTGGTGGCGGAAGTCACCGTGCCCGGTCGCTATCGCCTGACCTTCACCGGGGCCGAAGTCAGCTTTGTCGACAACGCACGTGGCGAGCCGGAGCCGGTGCTGATGTTCAGCAGCTCCAGCGCCGTGGCCGACGAAACCATCGCTGGTAAGGTCCAGGCCTGGTTGCTGCCGGAAAAAGCCCAGGACGACACGCGTCCCTACAACAGCAACGACATAGATGACGCCCTGCTCGCCCGCAGCACCAAGGTCAACCTGACCCACGTGCCCAGCGTCGAACCGCTGAATACCTTGCACGCCTTCAAGTTCAAGGCCCCGGCAGGCCGTGCGGTGTATGTACGCGTGCCCGCCAACCTGGAAGCCATCGGCGGCTATCTGGCGAAGAACCCTACGGCGTCGCTGATCAGCATGCCGGCGTACCCGCGCACCCTTCAGTTCCTGTCTGACGGCGCCTTGCTCAGCCTCAACGGTGAAAAACGCCTGGGCTTTATGGCCCGTGGTGTACCCGGCGCCCATGTAGAAATCGCCCGCTTGCTGCCCAACCAGCTGCAACACCTGGTGGACCAGAGCAGCGGCAGCTTTGCCCGGCCGAATTTCGGCAATGAGTATTTCGATCGCATGGTCGAGCGTCAGTCGTTGGATATCCCGCTGTCATCCAATGACCCGGCGAAAACCGTCTACGACAATGTCGACCTCAGCCGCTACCTCACCGCCAATGGCGGCCGGCGCGGCATTTTCGTGCTCAAGCTCAGCCCGCAGGATGACCCGGCCCCGCGCACGTTCGAGTACGACCGCAGCAGCACCAGCGACCTGCGTTTTATCGTGGTGACGGACTTGGGCATCATCGCCAAGCGTTCCAGCGATGGCAGCCACGATGTGTATGTGCAGTCCATCGGCAATGGTTCGCCAGTCGCCGACGCGCAAGTCGACATCATCGGCCGCAACGGTTTGCCGGTGAGCAGCGGCCACACTGACGGCGAAGGCCACGCGCATTTCGCCAAGCTCGATGAACTGCGCCGTGAGAAAACGCCGCTGATGTATGTGGTCACTCGCGGCAATGACCAGTCGTTCCTGCCGATCGCCCGCCAGTCCCAGCAGTTGGATTTGTCGCGTTTCGACGTAGGCGGTTTGGAAGAGGACGGCGCGATTGATCGCCTCAGCGCCTACCTGTTTACCGACCGTGGCCTGTACCGGCCGGGCGAAACGGCACATCTGGGCATGATTGTGCGCAGCGGCAACTGGAAGGGCGCACTGCAAGGCTTGCCGGTGGAGCTGCAAATCACCGACCCGCGCGGGCTGGAGGTGATTCGCCAGCCGCTGAAGCTGTCCGCCAGCGGTTTTGAGACCTTTGATTTCCCCAGCAGCGAAGTCGCCCCCGCCGGGGAGTACACCGCGACCCTGCAGTTGATTGGCGAAAAGCAAACCCGCACCGACCTGGGCAGCGTCAACTTCAAGGTCCGCGACTTCGAGCCGGACCGCATGAAGGTCAGCTTGAGCCTGCATGACACGCCTGTTCAGGGTTGGATTCCACCGGACCAGGTGGTGGCCAAGGTCACCGCCATGCACCTATTCGGCGCTCCGGCATCAGGGCGTCGTGTCACCGCGAAGATGTCCCTGAGCCCGACGCTCGCAGCGTTTGACCGTTACCCGGATTACCGTTTCCGCCTCAACGATGCCCTGGAAGAGGCCAGCACCGAAGACCTGGCCGAAACCACCGTCGACGACAACGGCCAGGCCGTGCTCGACCTCAACCTGCAACGCTTCGCCAACAGCACCTACCGCCTTCAGGTGATGACCCAGGTGTTCGAGGCCGAAGGCGGCCGTAATGTCGCGGCGCAAAGTGCCTTGCTGGTGTCGTCCGCACCTTATCTGGTCGGTGTGAAAAGTCAGGATTCGCTGTCGTACGTCGCCAAGGATGCGCCGCGCCAGGTGCAATGGCTGGCCGTCGCGCCGGACCTTACGCCGGTGGCGGTGGACGGCCTGACCAGCGAAGTGGTCGAACACCGTTATGTGTCGGTGCTGGTGAAACAGTCCAACGGCACCTACAAGTACGAGTCGCGCATCAAGAACATCAGCCAGCCCGCCTCGCCGCTGGCGATGACGAAAGAAGGCGCCAAGCAGACGTTGAACACGTCAGCGCCGGGCGATTTCACCCTGCAACTGAAAGACGCCAACGGCAACCTGCTCAACCAGATCGACTACAGCGTGGCCGGACGTGGCAACACGTCGCGCTCGCTGGAACGCAATGCCGAACTGCAATTGCGCCTGGATAAACGCAGTTACGCCACCGGTGATGAGATCGCCATCAGCATTCGTGCCCCGTATACCGGTGCCGGCTTGATCACCATCGAACGCGACAAGGTCTACACCCAGCAGTGGTTCAAGGCCGACAGCACCAACAGCGTGCAGCACATACGCGTACCTGCGGGGCTTGAGGGCAATGCCTACGTCAACGTGCAGTTTGTGCGCGATATGGGTTCGGCCGAGGTGTACATGAGCCCGCTGTCCTACGGCGTGGTGCCGTTCAGCATCAACCTGGATGCCCGACGCATGGCATTGAAGGTTGAAGGCCCGGCGAAGATTGAGCCGGGGCAGACGCTGGATATCAAGGTCAACGCTGACCGTCCGGGCCGCGCTGTGGTGTACGCGGTAGACGAAGGCATCCTGCAAGTGGCGCGCTACCAGACGCCGGACCCGCTGGGCTTCTTCTTCCAGAAGCGTGCGCTGGAGGTCGGCACCAGTCAGATCCTTGACCTGATCCTGCCGGAATTCAGCCGCCTGCTCAGTGGGGCAGCGCCCGGTGGCGATACGGAAGGCGCCCTGGCCAATCATCTCAACCCGTTCAAGCGTAAACATCAGCCGCCGGTGGCTTGGTGGTCCGGGCTGGTGGACTTACCGGCCGGTGAAACCGTGCTGCATTACCAGGTGCCGGACAGTTTCAACGGCAAGCTGCACCTGTTCGCGGTGGCAGTGGACAGCGACAGTGTCGGCGTCAGCGAAGCCAATACCGAGGTGCGCGGGCCGATCGTGATCACGCCAAACGTGCCGGCCTTTGTGGCGCCGGGGGATGTGTTCAACGTCAGCGCCGGAGTGTTCAGTAACCTCGACGCGGCGGCGGACGTGAAGTTTGAAGTGCAGACCAGCGCTGGCCTGGTTGTGCAGGGCGACAAGGGCAATACCTTGTCGCTGCAACCGCGCAAGGAAGGCACAGCCGAGTTCAAGATCAAGGTCGGCGACACCCTCGGCTCGGCAGACCTGCGTTTTATCGCAGTGCTGCCGGACGGCAAACGTATCCAGGTGGCGGAAACCACCTCGATCCGCCCTCTGAGCGAACATCGCGTTGCCCTGAGCCTGGGCCGCTTCGACAGCGCCAGCAAGGAGCTCAAACCCACTCGCGAGCTGTTCAGCCAACTGCGCGACGTGCAACTGGGCGTGGCCGCCTCGCCGCTGGTATGGGCCAACGGCCTCAAGCATTACCTGGATGACTACGGCTACGCCTGCACCGAGCAACTGGTGTCCAAGGCCATGCCGGCATTGATCTGGGGCGGCAATGCACCCGAGGCCGAACAAGCGTTCGGCAGCGCGGTACGCATGCTGCGCCAACGCCAGAACCAGGCCGGCGGCTTTGGTTTGTGGGCGGCCAACCCGGACGTGGCACCATACGCCAGCCTCTACGCCACCGACTTCCTCATCGAAGCCAAGGAGCGCGGGTTGCCAGTGCCGGAGGACCTGCTGGTGCGCTCGAATGCGTATCTGACAGACCTGGCCAATGGTCCTAGCGAAGGCCTGTCGGAATTGCGCAACCGTGCCTACGCCAGTTACCTGTTGAGCCGTCAGGGGATTCTGGTAAGTGGTGCATTGAGCGATATCCGCGAACGCTACGAAAGCTACTTCAAGGACAGCTGGCAGAACGACTTGGGCGCCGCTTACCTGGCGGCCAGTTACAAGCTGCTCAAGCAGGATCGCCAGGCCGATACGCTGTTCCGCAAAATCCCATGGCGTTCGCTTGTGGATAAGTGGGACAGCGACGGCCTGTATTACGACCCGCTGGTGCACGACGCCGAACACCTGCACCTGCTGGCGCGCCACTTCCCTGAGCTGATGGACGATGTGCCCACGACGTTGCTGGATAAACTCGGCAAGCGCCTCAACGAACAGCGTTACAACTCGCTGTCGGCGGCCCTGTTGCTGCGCGCGCTGGACAACTACGGCCAGCGTGCGCAAAGCGACATGACCCTCAAGGCCACCGCTTGGCTGGGTGACAAGCAACAGCAATTGCTGGAGATGGCCGGTCAGCCGCCGCGCGCCGCCGTGCCGGGCAACACGCAAAAACTGGTGATGGAAAAATCCGACGGTCCGGCCGCGTTCTACATGCTCAGCGAAGCCGGTTTCGACAAGGGCGCCAAGCTCAAGCCGATCAATAACGGGCTGGAAATCATCCACGAATACCTCGACCTCAAGGGCGAGCCGGTGAGCAAGGTCGCCGTGGGTGATGAGTTCCTGGTGCGCCTGCGCCTGCGGGCTACCGACCGCGATCAGGTGCAGCAAGTGGCCGTGGTCGACCTGCTGCCCGGTGGCGTCGAGCCTGTGTATAACTTGCCGCCGGAGCCGGAAGCCGCCAGCAGCGAGGAAAGTGAGGGTGAAGAGTCCGAGTACGTCGAAGAAGACAGCCAGGAAGAACAAAGCTGGCAAGCGCCCATCGGTGAAACCGAACTGAGCAACTGGCAGCCGGAGTATGTGGACGTGCGTGATGATCGGGTGGTGTTGTACGGCACCGCACTGCGTGATGTCGGCACGTTCGTGTACCGCGTGCGCGCCACCAACGCCGGTACCTTCAACACGCCACCGGCCTACGCCGAAGGCATGTACGAAACCACCCTGCAAGGGCGCGGCAAAGTAGGCCAGCTTGAAATTACCAAGCCTTAAACGCCTGACGCCGCCGCTGCTCGCAGCGGTGGTGGTGCTGGCGGGGTTGCGGCTGTGGCCCCATGCCCCGCTCGAGCAGACTGTGACCTCATCGCGGGTGGTACTGGCCGACGACGGTTCGCTGCTGCGCATGACGTTGGCGGATGACGGGCAATACCGCTTATGGCTACCGCTGGAGCGGATCTCTCCTTCACTGGTCGAAGCCTTGTTGCTCAAGGAAGACCGCAATTTCTACTGGCACCCGGGGATCAATCCCCCGGCATTGCTGCGCGCCGCCATGACCACCTACAGCGGTGGCCAGCGCCAGGGCGGCTCGACCTTGAGCATGCAATTGGCACGGCGCTTGTGGGACCTGAACACACGCCAGGTGCCAGGCAAATTGCAGCAGATGGCGTTGGCGCTGTGGCTGGAAGCACGCTACAGCAAGCACGACATCCTGGAGGCCTACCTGAACCTGGCGCCCATGGGCGGCAATATCGAAGGGGCCGAGGCGGCGAGTCGTATCTATTTCGGCAAGTCGGCGGCGCAGCTGTCGTTGTCCGAGGCGCTGGCGCTGGCGGTGATTCCCCAGCAGCCAGGCCGGCGCGCACGCTTCGGGCCGTCGCTGCAAAACGCCCGCCTGCGCTTGATGAACGACTGGCGCGAGACTTATCCACAAGACCCGCGTAACGACAGTCTGCTGCAATTGCCCCTCGAAGCGCGCAACCGCCAGCAGATCCCGTTCCTGGCACCGCACCTGAGTGAACAGCTGCTGGCCTCCCAGGTCGGTAATGAACTGAACAGCACCCTCAACCTGCCGTTGCAACAATTGCTCGAACGCCTGATCACCGGCTTTATCGCCGAGCGACGCAGTACGGGTGTGGAAAACGCCACGGCGATCCTGATCGACAGCCGCGACCAGAGCGTCAAAGCGCTGGTGGGTTCGGCGGATTACTTATCCACAGGCATCCACGGGCAGGTCAACGGCGTGCTGTCGCGACGCTCGCCCGGTTCCACGCTCAAACCGTTTCTGTATGGGCTTGCGCTCGATCAAGGGGTGATCCACCCTATGAGCATCCTCAAAGACCTGCCGAGTAACTTCGGCTACTTCCAGCCAGAAAACTTCGACGGCAGTTTTGTCGGCCCGCTGACAGCGCGAGATGCCCTGATCCGTAGTCGCAACATCCCGGCAGTGTGGCTGGCCAGCCAAGTCAAGTCGCCGTCCTTGTACGGGCTGCTGCAACGCGCCGGAATCAAAGGCCTGCGCGACGAAAGCCATTACGGCCTGGCCTTGGCCCTAGGTGGCGGTGAGATGACCCCGGAAGAACTGGCGCAGCTGTATGTGATGCTGGCTGGCGATGGGCACCTGCGCCCGTTGCGCTATGTGCAGGAACAGCCCCAGACCACGGGCGCCCAACTGCTCACGCCCCAGGCGGCCTTTATGGTGCGCGACATGCTGCGGCGCAACCCACGCCCGGATGGCCTGCCGGGCCGTCACTGGCGCACCGCGTGGAAAACCGGCACCTCCTGGGGCTTTCACGATGCGTGGAGCGCCGGCCTGGTCGGCCCCTATGTGTTGGTGGTGTGGGTGGGTAACTTCGACGGCCGACCGAACCCGGCGTTTATCGGTGCCAAAACCGCTGCGCCGCTGTTCTTCCGCATCGCCGACGCCCTGCCCCTGGCCTTACCCACGGTGGTGATCAAGCCTGACAAGCCGCCCGCTGGACTGGTGCGCATCGACGTCTGCGCCGCCTCCGGTGAACTGCCCAACCGCTGGTGCCCGCAAACCCGCAAGACCTGGTACATCCCCGGCGTGTCGCCGATTCGCGTGTCCAACCTGCACCGCCCGGTGCTGATCGACACCCGCACCGGCAAGGCCGCATGCCCGCCGTTCGAGGCGCAATACACCCGCGAAGAAGTCTTCGAATTCTGGCCCAGCGACGTGCAACGCCTGTACCGCGCCGCCGGACTGCCAAGGCGCACACCGCCCAACGTGATGAAAAACTGCCAGCCCAACCGCGTCAGTGATTCAAGCGAAGCACCGCAGATCCGTTCGCCGTTGACCCAGGTGAGCTATCAGTTGCGCCTGTCCCAGCCGCAGGAAAGCATCCCGCTGAATGCCAACGCCGCCAGCGATGCGGCGATGCTGTATTGGTTTGCTGATCAAACCTTGATCGGCCAAGGCCCGCCGCAAACCACGCTGAACTGGCGGCCGGGCAAGTCGGGGGAGTATCGGTTGCGGGTTACGGATGACCAGGGGCGCAGTGCGGGTCGGGGGTTGAAGGTGGAGTTTGTGCCTTAGGAATAACTCACACGCTCGACAAGCTCGACATAGTTTGACTCTCCGCCTCCCGACGCGCCCGACAACCAGCCCCATACAAAACTCAGGGTAGGCCGCCCGGCTTGATCCAGGCCGACCCTGCCACGCGACCAACCGGACAGCAGCTCACCTTCCAAGGTCAGGCACTGATACAGCAGTTCGATGGTATCCGCACCGGTCACTCGCCCCACTTGCGTACCCAGGCGAATCCGCCCGCCCTGGTAAGTGCCGGAAATGGCATCACCTTCAACAAGGTAATGAAACACCGTACCCGCGCCAGATAGTCCTTGGGCGTTGTTGGCGACAGTGAATCGGCGATTGTTCAGACGTTGGTGGATCAGGGAGGGGGTTTGCATCGAGGTCGCGTCCTTTCGCGGTAGCCTGGAGACCCGGGCGGGTCTCCAGGGCGTAGCGGGTTACTCCACCGTCACCGACTTCGCCAGGTTGCGCGGCTGGTCCACGTCGGTGCCCTTGAGCACGGCAACGTAGTACGACAGCAGTTGCAGCGGGATGGTGTAGAGGATCGGCGACAGGGTGTCATTGATGTGCGGCATGTTGATGACGTGGGTGCCTTCACCGTTGGTCATGCCGGCTTTCTCATCGGCGAACACCACCAGCTGGCCACCACGGGCGCGGACTTCCTGCAGGTTGGATTTGAGTTTTTCCAACAGTTCGTTGTTCGGCGCCACGGTGACCACCGGCATGTCGTCATCCACCAGGGCCAATGGGCCGTGTTTGAGCTCACCGGCCGGGTAGGCTTCGGCGTGGATGTACGAAATTTCCTTGAGCTTGAGTGAGCCTTCCATCGCCACTGGGTATTGCGCGCCACGGCCAAGGAACAGGGTGTGGTTCTTGTCGGCGAACAGTTCGGCGACTTTTTCCACGGTGCTGTCCATTGCCAGGGCTTCACCCAGGCGGGTTGGCAGGCGACGCAGTTCTTCGACCAGGGTCGCTTCGACGCCTTCGGCCAGGGTGCCGCGAACCTGGCCCAGGGACAGGGTGAGCAACAACAGGCCAACCAGTTGGGTGGTGAAAGCTTTGGTGGAGGCCACGCCGATTTCGCGACCGGCCTGGGTCAGCAAGGTCAGGTCGGATTCGCGCACCAGGGAGCTGATGCTGACGTTGCAGATGGCCAGGCTGGCCAGGAAGCCCAGCTCCTTGGCATTGCGCAGGGCCGCCAGGGTGTCGGCGGTTTCGCCGGACTGGGAGATGGTCACGAACAGGGTGTCGGGTTGCACCACCACCTTGCGGTAGCGGAACTCACTGGCGACTTCCACCTGGCACGGGATGCCGGCCAGTTCTTCCAGCCAGTAACGGGCAACCATGCCGGCGTGGTAGCTGGTACCGCAGGCCACGATCTGCACGTTGCGCACTTTGGCGAACAGTTCGGCAGCCTGCGGACCGAAGGCGTTGACCAGTACCTGGTTCTGGCTCAGGCGACCTTCCAGGGTGCGTTGCACCACGGCTGGCTGCTCGTGGATTTCCTTGAGCATGAAGTGGCGGTATTCACCTTTGTCGGCGGCTTCGGCACCGTCGCGGTATTGCACGGCTTCGCGCTCGACGGATTGACCGTTAACGTCCCAGATCTGCACGCTTTCACGGCGGATGTCGGCGATATCGCCTTCTTCCAGGTACATGAAGCGGTCGGTGACCTGGCGCAGGGCCAGTTGGTCGGAGGCGAGGAAGTTTTCACCCAGGCCCAGGCCGATCACCAACGGGCTGCCACTGCGGGCGGCAACCACGCGGTCGGGCTGGCTGGCGCTGACCACGGCCAGGCCATAGGCGCCGTGCAGTTCCTTGACCGTGGCCTTCAGGGCGACGGTCAGGTCGCCAAGGTCCTTGAGTTTATGGTTGAGCAGGTGAGCGATGACTTCGGTGTCGGTGTCCGAGGTGAACACATAACCCAAGCCTTTGAGTTGTTCACGCAGCACTTCGTGGTTTTCGATGATGCCGTTATGGACCACCGCCAGGTCACCGGAGAAGTGCGGGTGGGCATTGCGTTCGCACGGCGCACCGTGGGTCGCCCAACGGGTGTGGGCAATCCCCAGGCGACCGACCAGCGGCTCGCCAAGCAGGGCTTGCTCCAACTCGCTGACCTTGCCCGGGCGGCGCATGCGCTCGAGCTTGCCGGCATTGGTGAAGACGGCCACACCGGCGCTGTCATAGCCACGGTATTCCAGGCGCTTGAGGCCTTCGAGCAGGATGGCGGTTACGTTACGTTCAGCGACTGCGCCTACGATGCCACACATGGTGTTTCTCCTAGATGATTGCCGCGCATATCAGCGTAATGCCGCGGGCTTGGATCTGGTCGCGGGCCTCAAGCGGCAGGCGATCATCGGTGATAAGGGTATGGACGCTGCTCCAGGGCAGTTCCAGGTTGGGAATCTTGCGGCCGATCTTGTCCGATTCGACCATCACCACCACTTCACGGGCGACCTCGGCCATGACACGGCTCAGGCCCAGCAATTCGTTGAAGGTGGTGGTACCACGCTGCAAATCGATGCCGTCGGCGCCGATGAACAGTTGATCAAAGTCGTAGGATCGCAGCACTTGCTCGGCGACCTGGCCCTGAAACGAATCCGAATGCGGGTCCCAGGTGCCGCCGGTCATCAACAACACCGGCTCGTGTTCCAGTTCGCTCAAGGCGCTGGCCACGTGCAGGGAGTTGGTCATCACCACCAGGCCGGGCTGGTGGCCCAGCTCGGGGATCATCGCGGCGGTGGTGCTGCCGCTGTCGATAATGATGCGTGCGTGTTCGCGCAGGCGCATGACCGCAGCACGCGCAATCGCACGCTTGTAGACCGACACCGGTTGAGTGGCATCGCCCACCAGCTCCTGAGGCATGGTGATTGCGCCACCGTAGCGGCGCAGCAACAGGCCGTTGCTTTCCAGCGCGGCCAGGTCCTTGCGGATGGTGACTTCCGAGGTTTCGAAACGCTTGGCCAATTCGTCCACGCTGACTTCGCCCTGTTCATTGAGCAAGGTCAGGATGTTGTGGCGCCGTTGGGGTGTATTTCGTTTCGACATGGCGATGATAAGTTTCGTTTCGAAAGATAACGAAGGCAATCAAAACCTATCGGCGAAAGATCGTCAAGCAGCAAACCTCATTTTTTCAAGCTATACAAAACAAATGTGGGAGGGGGCTTGCTCCCGATCGCGGCAGATCAGTCAACTTTGCATCGACTGAACCACCGCCATCGGGAGCAAGCCCCCTCCCACATTGGCGTTATGCTGCCTGTGAAATTGTGGATAACTCAGGTCTTTTTGATTTTGACCGGGCGTTTCCAGCCGTCGATATTGCGTTGGCGGGCGCGGGCTACGGCCAGTTGGGACTTATCCACATCCTGGTTGATGGTTGAGCCCGCGGCAGTGTTCGAACCATCACCGATAGTCACTGGCGCAATCAACGAGTTATTCGAGCCGATAAATACGTCCTCACCAATAGTGGTCTGGTACTTGTTGGCACCGTCGTAGTTGCAGGTGATTGCGCCAGCGCCGATGTTGCTGCGAGCACCGATCACGGCATCACCGAGATAGGCCAAGTGGCCGGCCTTCGCATCGTCACCCATTTTCGCGTTTTTCAGCTCGACGAAATTGCCAACGTGCGCCCTGGCGCCCATCACTGTCCCCGGACGCAGCCGCGCAAACGGGCCGGCATCGCTGCCCTCCCCCATTACGGCGCCATCGATATGGCTGTTGGCCTTGATCACCGCCCCCTTGCGCAGGGTACTGTCCTTGATCACACAGTTAGGGCCGATCACCACGTCGTCTTCGATGATCACACGGCCTTCGAGGATCACGTTGATATCGATCAGCACATCGCGACCCACGCTGACTTCTCCGCGCACATCGAAGCGTGCCGGGTCGCGCAGGGTCACACCCTGGGCCATCAGGCGACGACCTTCGCGCAACTGATAGTGGCGTTCAAGCTCTGCAAGCTGCTTACGGTCGTTGGCGCCCTGCACTTCCATCGGGTCGTGGGGTTGTTCGGTGGCGACCAGCAGGCCATCGCTCACGGCCATCTCGATGACATCGGTGAGGTAGTACTCGCCTTGGGCATTGTTGTTGGACAGACGGCTCATCCAGTCAGCGAGCTTATTGGCCGGTACTGCAAGAATGCCGGTGTTGCCTTCGGTGATCGCGCGTTGGGCCTCGCTTGCGTCCTTGTGCTCCACGATAGCCGCGACCTTGCCGTCGGCATTACGCACGATGCGCCCATAGCCGGTAGGGTCGTCCAGTTCGACGGTCAGCAGGCCCATCTGGCCAGGCACGACGTGCTTGAGGAGGCGTTGCAGGGTTTCCACTTCGATCAACGGTACGTCGCCGTAGAGGATCAACACCGTATCGGCGGTGATGAACGGCACCGCCTGCGCAGTGGCGTGGCCGGTACCCAATTGCTTGTCTTGGAGAACGAAATTCAAGTCGTCTGCGGCGAGGCGTTCACGCACCACGTCCGCACCGTGACCGATCACCACGTGAATGCGCTGTGGGTCGAGTTGTCGAGCGCTGTGGATAACATGGCCAAGCATGGAGTTGCCGGCAACCGGGTGCAGCACCTTGGGCAGGGCCGAACGCATACGGGTGCCCTGGCCTGCGGCGAGAATGACGATTTCAAGAGACATGAATGGCTACCAATCCTGGGCGGTCCGGCGTCAGACCAACGAAGTGTTTTGCTGAAAAAGAAAAAGGGTAGCCGAGGCTACCCTTTTTAATCAATCGCGCATGAAGCATGACGGCGTGGCCGCTTACTTCTTACGGATCTGCTGGAGCGTGCGCAGCTGAGCTGCAGCCTCAGCCAGACGTACAGCAGCAGCGCTGTAGTCGAAGTCCGCACCCTTTTCGTTCAGGGCTTTCTCGGCAGCCTTGACGGCTTCCTGAGCGGAGGCTTCATCCAGGTCGCCAGCACGTTGCACAGTGTCGGCAAGTACCTTGACCATGTTCGGCTGAACCTCGAGGAAACCACCAGAGATGTAAAACACCTCTTTTTCCCCGCCTTGCTTGGTCAGCGTGATCGGACCTGGCTTCAAGCTGGTGATCAACGGCGCGTGGCCCATGGCAATACCCAGGTCACCCAGGTCGCCGTGTGCAATCACCATTTCTACCAGACCGGAGAAGATTTCCCCTTCCGCGCTGACGATATCGCAATGGACTGTCATAGCCATCTGATTGCCTCAACCTGATGAGCGCCCGTTGCCGGGCGCTTGGATTACAGTTTCTTGGCTTTCTCGATCGCTTCTTCGATGCCGCCGACCATGTAGAACGCTTGTTCTGGCAGGTGGTCGTAGTCACCGTTGAGGATGCCTTTGAAGCCAGCAATGGTGTCTTTCAGGGAAACGTATTTACCCGAGGCACCGGTGAAGACTTCAGCCACGAAGAACGGCTGCGACAAGAAGCGCTGGATCTTACGAGCGCGAGATACCAACTGCTTGTCGGTTTCCGACAGCTCGTCCATACCCAGGATCGCAATGATGTCCTTCAGTTCTTTGTAACGCTGCAGCACGTACTGAACGCCGCGAGCGGTGTCGTAGTGCTCCTGGCCGATCACGTTCGGGTCCAGCTGGCGCGAAGTCGAGTCGAGTGGATCGACCGCTGGGTAGATACCCAGGGAAGCGATGTCACGGGACAGTACGACGGTGGCGTCCAAGTGGGCGAAGGTGGTCGCAGGCGACGGGTCGGTCAAGTCATCCGCAGGTACGTATACCGCTTGGATCGAAGTGATCGAACCTTCCTTGGTCGAAGTGATACGTTCTTGCAGAACGCCCATCTCTTCAGCCAGGGTCGGCTGGTAACCTACTGCCGAAGGCATACGGCCCAGCAGTGCGGATACTTCAGTACCGGCCAGGGTGTAACGGTAGATGTTGTCGACGAACAGCAGAACGTCGTTACCTTCGTCACGGAACTTCTCGGCCATGGTCAGGCCAGTCAGTGCTACGCGCAGACGGTTTCCCGGCGGCTCGTTCATCTGACCGTAAACCAGTGCCACTTTGTCCAGAACGTTGGAGTCCTTCATCTCGTGGTAGAAGTCGTTACCCTCACGAGTACGCTCACCCACACCAGCGAACACGGAATAACCGCTGTGCTCGATGGCGATGTTACGGATCAGTTCCATCATGTTTACGGTCTTGCCTACACCGGCACCACCGAACAGACCGACTTTACCGCCCTTGGCGAACGGGCAAACCAGGTCGATAACCTTGATGCCGGTTTCCAGCAGGTCGTTGCCGCCAGCTTGTTCGGCGAACGAAGGTGCTGGACGGTGAATGCCCCAGCGCTCTTCGGTGTCGATCGGGCCAGCTTCGTCAATCGGGTTGCCCAGTACGTCCATGATCCGGCCCAGGGTCGCTTTACCGACTGGTACGGAGATGGCAGCGCCAGTGTCGACAACGTCCAGACCGCGCTTCAAGCCTTCGGTGGAACCCATCGCAATGGTACGAACTACGCCGTCGCCCAGCTGCTGCTGAACTTCCAGAGTAGTTTCCGCGCCTTGTACTTTCAGCGCGTTGTAGATGCTCGGTACGCTGTCGCGTGGAAATTCCACGTCGATAACGGCGCCGATGATTTGAACGATACGTCCGCTACTCATAGCTGGATCCTCTGAATATTTGAACCGTTAAACCGCGGCAGCGCCGCCGACGATTTCCGAGATCTCTTGGGTGATCGCAGCCTGACGCGCCTTGTTGTAGATCAACTGCAAATCGCTGATCAGATCACCGGCGTTATCGGTAGCGTTTTTCATCGCGATCATCCGCGCCGCTTGTTCAGCTGCGTTGTTCTCGACCACCGCCTGGTACACCTGCGACTCCACGTAGCGCACCATCAAGCCGTCAAGCAGCTCTTTGGCGTCTGGTTCGTAGAGGTAGTCCCAGTGGTGCTTGAGTTCCTGATCCGGAGTCGCCACCAGTGGAATCAATTGCTCCACGGTTGGCTGCTGGGTCATGGTGTTGATGAACTTGTTGGATACCACGGACAGGCGGTCAATCCGGCCTTCCAGGTACGCATCCAGCATCACCTTCACACTGCCGATCAAATCATTGATCGACGGCTCTTCACCCAGGTGGCTGATAGCTGCAACGACGTTACCGCCGAAGTTACGGAAAAAGGCCGCACCCTTGCTACCAACAACACACAGATCGATCTCGACGCCGTTTTCGCGGTTTACCGCCATGTCCTTGACCAGGGCCTTGAACAGGTTGGTATTCAAACCACCGCACAAACCACGGTCACTGCTCACTACCACATAACCCACACGCTTGACGGCGCGTTCGATCATGAACGGGTGGCGGTATTCCGGGTTGGCGTTGGCCAGATGCCCAATTACCTGGCGGATACGTTCCGCATAAGGACGGCTAGCAGCCATGCGCATTTGTGCCTTGCGCATTTTGCTGACCGCCACTTTTTCCATGGCGCTGGTAATTTTTTGCGTGCTTTTGATGCTCGCAATCTTACTGCGAATCTCTTTTGCGCCTGCCATGTAACACCTATCAGGTTAGCAAGCGGGAGCCTTGCGGCTCCCGCTGCGGCTTACCAGGTTTGGGTGGCCTTGAACTTCTCGATACCGGCTTTCATGCCAGCGTCGATATCGTCATTGAAGTCACCCTTCACGTTGATCTTCGCCATCAATTCGGCGTGATCGCGGTTGAAGTAAGCAATCAGCGCTTGTTCAAAGCTGCCGACCTTGGCGATTTCAACGTCGGTCAGGAACCCACGCTCAGCGGCATACAGCGACAACGCCATGTCAGCGATCGACATTGGGGCGTATTGCTTCTGCTTCATCAGCTCGGTAACGCGCTGACCATGCTCAAGTTGCTTACGGGTCGCTTCGTCCAGGTCAGAAGCGAACTGGGCGAATGCCGCCAGTTCACGGTACTGAGCCAGAGCGGTACGGATACCACCGGAGAGCTTCTTGATGATCTTGGTCTGAGCGGCACCACCCACACGGGATACCGAAACACCGGCGTTCACTGCAGGGCGGATGCCCGAGTTGAACATGGCCGATTCCAGGAAGATCTGACCGTCGGTGATGGAAATCACGTTGGTCGGAACGAACGCGGAAACGTCGCCAGCCTGGGTTTCGATGATCGGCAGTGCGGTCAGGGAACCGGTTTTGCCGGTCACTGCGCCGTTGGTGAACTTCTCTACGTATTCTTCCGAAACGCGGGATGCGCGCTCCAGCAGACGGGAGTGGAGATAGAACACGTCGCCTGGGTAGGCTTCACGGCCTGGTGGACGGCGCAGCAGCAGGGAAATCTGGCGGTAAGCCACTGCTTGCTTGGACAGATCGTCATAAACGATCAGCGCGTCTTCACCGCGGTCGCGGAAGAATTCACCCATGGTGCAACCGGAGTACGGTGCCAGGAATTGCAGCGCAGGAGATTCCGAAGCACTGGCAGCCACGATGATCGTGTTGGCCAGGGCGCCGTTTTCTTCCAGCTTGCGAACCACGTTGGCGATGGTCGATTGCTTCTGACCGATGGCTACGTAGACGCAGAAAATGCCGCTGTTCTTCTGGTTGATGATCGCGTCGATCGCCAGAGCGGTTTTACCGATCTGACGGTCACCGATGATCAGCTCACGCTGGCCACGGCCGACAGGGATCATGGCATCGACAGCCTTGTAGCCAGTCTGTACAGGCTGGTCTACCGACTTACGCCAGATCACGCCTGGAGCAACTTTCTCGACCGCGTCGGTCTCGGTGTTGCCCAGTGGACCTTTACCGTCAACAGGGTTACCCAGTGCGTCGACTACGCGACCCAGCAGTTCCTTACCAACCGGAACCTCCAGGATGCGGCCGGTGCACTTGGCGCTCATGCCTTCAGCCAGACTGGTGTACGCGCCCAATACAACGGCACCTACGGAGTCTTGCTCCAGGTTGAGGGCCATACCGTAGACGCCGCCCGGAAACTCGATCATCTCGCCGTACATAACGTCGGCCAGACCGTGAATCCGCACGATGCCGTCAGATACGCTGACGACAGTGCCTTCGTTACGGGCTTGGGAGGTCACATCGAGCTTGTCGATGCGGCCCTTGATAATTTCACTTATTTCGGAAGGATTGAGTTGCTGCATTGCTCTGCTGCCCCTTCAAACTCAAGATTTCAATGCTTCGGCAAGTTTCGCGATTTTGCCGCGAATCGAGCCATCGATAACCAGGTCGCCGGCACGGATAACAACACCACCAATCAGGGATGCGTCCTCCGAAGCTTGCAGGCGCACTTCCCGATTGAGTCGTGCACTGAGAACCTTGGCGAGTTTGTCTTGCTGTTCTTGGTTCAATGCAAAAGCACTGGTCACTTCAACGTCTACCGATTTCTCTGCTTCGGCCTTGTACAGGTCGAACAGAGCGGCAATCTCCGGCAAAAGCGGGAGACGGTCGTTTTCGGCAACGACGTGGATGAAGTTCTGCACTTTCACATCAAACTTGTCGCCGCACACTTCAATAAAAGTGGCGGCCTTGTCTGCGCTCGTCAGGCGCGGGGCCTTGAGCACGCGCTGCATGGTGTCGTCTTGCGACACTGCTGCAGCCAGGCCGAGCATGGCTGACCAAGAGGCCAGCTGCTGGTGGGCCTGGGCGTGCTCGAAGGCTGCCTTAGCGTAAGGTCGGGCCAACGTGGTCAGTTCTGCCATGATCGCCCTCGCTTAAATTTCAGCAGCCAGTTTGTTAACCAGCTCCGCGTGCGCGTTTTGATCGATTGTGGCACCGAGGATCTTCTCAGCACCGCCGACCGCCAGAGCACCCAGTTGGGCACGCAGCGCGTCTTTGACGCCGTTCAGTTCCTGTTCGATCTCGGCATGAGCCGAAGCCTTCACACGGTCAGCTTCGACGCGGGCTTTTTCAACAGCCTCTTCGACGATCTGGTTACCGCGCTTCTTGGCTTGCTCAATGATTTCAGCTGCCTGTGCTTTAGCATCGCGCAGTTGATGACCCACTTTCTCTTGGGCCAACTCCAGGTCGCGAGCTGCACGGCTGGCAGCGTCCAAGCCATCAGCGATCTTCTTCTGACGTTCGTGCAAAGCCGCGATGACCGGAGGCCACACGAACTTCATGCAAAACACTACAAAAATGAAGAACGCAACGGATTGGCCAATCAGGGTTGCATTAATGTTCACGCCAACACCTCGCTCATTCGTTGTCCATCACTCCAATCAACTCGAAAATTCGAGTGATTAGCCAGCGAGTTGACCAACGAAGGGGTTCGCGAAGGTGAAGAACAGAGCGATACCAACGCCGATCATGGTCACGGCGTCGAGCAGGCCGGCGACGATGAACATTTTAACTTGCAGCATTGGAACCATTTCTGGTTGACGCGCTGCGCCTTCCAGGAATTTGCCGCCCAGCAGGCCGAAACCAATGGCAGTACCCAGGGCGCCCAGGCCGATCAACAGTGCAACAGCGATAGCGGTTAGACCAACTACAGTTTCCATCTTTCCTCCCGACTTTTACGTCGTATGGTTTAGGTTTTTTAGATTTTAAAGCGGTAAAACAAATCGTTTCATAGCCCTGGTGGGCCACCTTCCCGTTTCACCGGGAAGGACATCAGACTAGTCGAGACTGGTCTTAATGGTTCTCTTCGTGTGCCATCGACAGGTAGACGATGGTCAGCATCATGAAGATGAAGGCCTGCAGGGTAATGATCAGGATGTGGAACACAGCCCACGCCCACTGCAGAACCACGCCCAGGCCGCTAAGCCAGAGCAGACCACTGCCGAACATCACAGCGATCAGAATGAACACCAGCTCGCCGGCATACATGTTGCCGAACAGTCGCAGCGCCAGGGAAATCGGCTTGGCGATCAGGGTCACGAATTCCAGCAGGAAGTTCACCGGAATCAGCAGGGCTTGAACGAAGATGTTCTTGCTGCCGAACGGGTGCAGGGTCAGTTCGCCGATAAAGCCGCCGATGCCCTTGACCTTGATGCTGTAGAAAATGATCAACGCAAACACCGACAGGGCCATGCCCAGGGTGGCGTTAGGGTCAGTCGTCGATACGGCACGGAATGGAATGTGCGCATCGCCCGTAATCAGGATGGCCAACTGAGGAATCCAGTCGACCGGGATCAGGTCGACGGCGTTCATCAGGAACACCCAGACGAAGATGGTCAGTGCCAACGGTGCAATCACCGGGCTACGGCCATGGAAGCTGTCTTTCACGCTGCCATCGACGAATTCGACCAGTACTTCAACGAAGTTCTGCAAAGCACCTGGCTGACCGGACGTTGCCTTCTTTGCCGCCATGCGGAAAATCAGGACGAAGATCAGACCCAATGCGACCGACCAGCCCAGAGTGTCCAGGTGGAAAGCCCAGAAGCCCATTTCTTTGGCCTCTGCTGCGGAGTGGGCAAAGCCCCAGCCGCCATTAGGAAGCTGACCGAAGGTCAGGTTCTGCAAGTGGTGCTGGATATAGCCCGAAGCGGTTGTTTCTGCCATGGTTGCCTCAAACGCCCTAAGGTTTCGAAAGTCTTGTTTTCATTAGCAGGGGAGCGAACCAGCTGACCAGTTGGGTCAACACGAAGACGCCGAATACAGCCAGCGGCGCCAATGGCTTCACACCTGCAAAGGTCAGTGCAAACAGCACTGCCGTCAAAATCAGTTTCCCCGCCTCGCCGGCATAAAAAGACCGGACGATAGCCTGGGCTGCTCGGGCGCCGGAAAACCGAAAGGCCCTGTGAGCAAAATACATATTGGGCAGCAAGGCTATCAGGCCTCCGCAGAGTCCTGAATATCCGGCTACGACTCCATGCCAATACCAAAGCGCCAATGCGGCGATCAGCAAAACGACAAATTGAGCCAATAAAACCGGAAAAACGGCCAAGCGATGGAACGGCAACGTGTTTGGCGTGCGGGTTTCCATCACTCTTGCTCCTCAATGGTCGGCTGCCGGAAATCAATAACTTGGCATAATTTGTGCCGACAAAATGCGCGCAGAGTATAGGGGCGGTTCTGCCCCTATTCAACTGCCGGGTAGTGATTTCCGATCACGCGCTACATAAGCAAATGTTTCAGCGGATGTGAGCAAGGACGCCCTGAAGCTCATCAAGGGAGTTATATCCGATGACCAATTGTCCTTTGCCTTTCTTACCGTGGCGAATTTGCACCGCAGAGCCTAGGCGCTCGGCCAGGCGCTGCTCGAGACGTGCGATATCCGGATCAGGTTTGGCCGTTTCGACCGGTGCAGGTTTGCCGCTGAGCCATTGGCGAACCAGGGCCTCGGTCTGACGAACGGTGAGACCTCGTGCGACAACGTGTCGCGCCCCTTCAACCTGTTGATTTTCCGGCAAACCGAGCAAAGCACGGGCGTGACCCATCTCCAGATCGCCGTGGGAAAGCATGGTCTTGATGACTTCCGGCAGTGCGATCAGGCGCAGCAAGTTCGAAACGGTAACGCGGGATTTCCCCACCGCCTCGGCCACTTGTTGTTGGGTCAGCTGGAATTCCTGCTGCAAACGTTGCAGCGCGATGGCTTCTTCAATCGGGTTGAGGTCTTCGCGCTGGATGTTCTCGATCAACGCCATGGCGATGGCGGTTTCATCCGGCACATCGCGCACCATCGCCGGGATGGTGTCCTTGCCGGCCTGCTGGCTCGCGCGCCAGCGGCGTTCACCGGCGATGATTTCAAAGCGGCCACCCCCAATCGGACGCACCACGATCGGCTGCATCACGCCCTGAGCCTTGATCGAATTGGCCAGCTCTTCCAGCGCCTGCGGGTCCATGTCCCGGCGAGGCTGGTATTTGCCGCGCTGGATAAGGTCCAGGGGCAGGTGTTGCAGCTCGCGTTCGTCGGCCTGCACCGCCTGTTCTTCAAGCGATGTGACGGTCGGACCACTCAACAGTGCATCCAGTCCACGTCCGAGACCTCGTTTCTTGACGGCCATGGGGATTCCTTAAGTTGGCTGGGCTGCAGCGGTGCGTGAGTTGCGGCGTTGGCGACGAACCATCTCGCCGGCCAGCGCCAGGTAGGCAATGGCACCACGCGAAGTCTTGTCATATGCCAGCGCAGGCATGCCATAGCTGGGTGCTTCGGCCAGGCGGATGTTGCGCGGAATCACGGTGTCGTACAACTGCTCGCCGAAGTGTTCCTTGAGCTGGGCCGACACATCATTCATCAGGCTCAGGCGCGGATCGAACATGGTACGCAGCAAGCCTTCGATCTGCAGGTTCGGGTTGAGCAGCTCGGCAATACGCTTGATGTTATCCACAAGGTCACTCAAGCCTTCCAGTGCGTAGTACTCGCACTGCATGGGGATAATCACGCCGTCGGCGGCCACCAGCGCGTTCAATGTCAGCATCGACAATGACGGTGGGCAGTCGATCAAAATGTAGTCGTAGTTCTCGCGGATCGGCGCCAATGCGCTGCGCAGACGGCTTTCTTTCATCTGCATTTCCAGCAGCACAACTTCCGCCGCGGTCAAATCGCGGTTGGCCGGCAGCAGTTGGTAACCGCCGTGTTCGGAGTAGTGCATGGCTTGGGCCAGGTCGCACTCACCAATCAGCAGGTCGTAGACCGAGTTTTCCAGGCCGTGTTTATCCACACCGCTACCCATGGTGGCGTTGCCCTGTGGATCGAGATCGATCAGCAGCACCCGACGCTTGGTGGCGACCAGGGATGCTGCGAGGTTGATGCAGGTGGTGGTTTTGCCCACGCCACCTTTCTGGTTCGCTATCGCGAATACCTTAGCCATTCTTGCTTGTGTTCCCAATCATGCCGTGCGGCGCAGTATCAGCAGATGGCGTTGGCCTTGGCAACCGGGTACGGCCAAGGCGTGTTCGCTATCGAGGTGGAAGTCTGCCGGCAATGCTAACAGCTCGTCGCTTGGATGAACGCCCTTCATTGCCAGCCAACGGGTATCACGATCGCCCAGATGGCGGGTCCAGTTGCTGAAGTTCTCCATGCTGCTGAATGCCCGGGAAACGATTCCGTTGAAAGGCTGTTCAGGCGTGAAGCCTTCGACCCGGCTGTGGATAACTTGCAGGTTATCCAGTTTGAGTTCGAGTTTGACCTGGGTCAGGAAGCGGGTTTTCTTGCCATTGCTATCAAGGCAGGTCACTTGCGACTCGGGAAACAGGATCGCCAGCGGGATGCCGGGCATGCCGCCGCCACTGCCCACGTCGAGCCAACGACCGTTTTCGATAAACGGCATCACGCTCAAGCTGTCGAGCAGATGGCGGGAGACCATTTCGTCGGGATCACGCACTGCGGTCAGGTTGTAAGCCTTGTTCCATTTGATCAACAGGGCCAGGTAGCCCAACAGCAATTCATGCTGGGCCGGGGTCAGGTCGACGCCCAACTGGCGCGCACCTGTGGATAACTCTTCGGCGTGTTGCGAGGTGACCAACGAACTCAAGCGCTTTGCTCCAACTGACGGCCCGCGCCGCGTTTTTTCAAATGGATCATCAACAGCGAAATCGCTGCCGGGGTGACGCCGGGGATACGTGAAGCCTGGCCCAAAGTCTGCGGCCGAGTTATCCCCAGCTTGCTTTGGATTTCTTTCGACAGCCCGGAAATTCCGGTGTAGTCGATATCCGTAGGCAGCTTGGTGTCTTCACTGGCGCGCAGGCGAGCGATCTCATCCTGCTGGCGGTCAATGTAACCGGCGTATTTGGTCTTGATTTCGACCTGCTCGGCAACCTGTGGGTCTTCTGCGCCCTGGCCAGTCACTTCGACCAGACCCGCGTAGTCGATTTCCGGACGCGACAGCAGGTTCAGCAAGTTGTACTCGTGGGTCAGCGGCGTGCCGAATTTTTCCGCAATCGCGTCGCCTTGTTCAGTGCCCGGGCGAACCCAGGTGCTTTTCAGGCGCTGCTCTTCGAGCGTGATGCTTTCGCGTTTTTTGCAGAAGGCTTCCCAGCGTGCGTCATCAACCAGGCCCAGCTCGCGACCTTTTTCGGTCAGGCGCAGGTCGGCGTTGTCTTCCCGCAGGATCAGGCGATATTCCGCCCGGGAAGTGAACATCCGGTACGGTTCCTGGGTACCCAGGGTAATCAGGTCGTCCACCAACACGCCGATGTACGCTTCATCGCGACGCGGGCACCAGCTGTCTTTGCCTTGAGCACGCAGTGCAGCATTGGTCCCGGCCAGCAAACCCTGGGCGCCGGCTTCTTCGTAACCGGTGGTGCCGTTGATTTGCCCAGCAAAGAACAGACCGCCGATCACTTTGGTTTCCAGGCTGTACTTCAGGTCACGCGGGTCGAAGTAGTCGTACTCGATGGCGTAGCCCGGACGCACGATGTGTGCGTTTTCCATACCGCGAATCGATTGCACGATCTGGATTTGCACGTCGAACGGCAGGGAAGTGGAAATCCCGTTCGGGTACAGCTCGTGAGTGGTCAAGCCTTCGGGTTCGATGAAGACCTGGTGGCTTTCCTTGTCGGCAAAGCGATGGATCTTGTCTTCGATCGACGGGCAATAACGCGGGCCAATGCCTTCGATCACACCGGAATACATCGGCGAACGGTCGAGGTTCGCGGCGATGATCTCGTGGGTACGTGCATTGGTGTGGGTAATCCAGCAGCTGACCTGTTTGGGGTGCTGCTCTTTGGAACCCATGAACGACATGACTGGGATCGGCGTATCGCCGGCTTGTTCGGTCATCACCGAGAAGTCCACAGAACGCCCGTCAATACGCGGCGGGGTCCCGGTTTTCAAGCGACCGACGCGTAGCGGCAGTTCACGCAGGCGTTTTGCCAGGGCAATCGATGGCGGATCGCCGGCGCGGCCACCGGAGTAATTCTGCATACCGATGTGGATAAGTCCGCCGAGGAATGTGCCGGTGGTCAACACCACGGATTCTGCCAGGAAGCGCAGGCCCATTTGCGTGACAACACCGCGTACCTGGTCCTGCTCGACGATCAGGTCATCCGCTGCTTGTTGAAATATCCACAGGTTCGGCTGGTTTTCCAGGGTTTCGCGAACGGCAGCCTTGTACAGGATGCGGTCAGCCTGTGCCCGAGTGGCACGTACGGCCGGACCTTTGCGGCTGTTGAGCACGCGAAATTGGATGCCACCTTTGTCGGTCGCCATGGCCATCACACCGCCAAGGGCGTCGATTTCCTTGACCAGGTGGCTTTTGCCGATCCCACCGATGGCGGGGTTGCAACTCATGGCACCGAGGGTTTCCACGTTATGCGTCAACAACAGGGTTTTTACGCCCATGCGTGCTGACGCCAGTGCTGCCTCGGTACCGGCATGACCGCCGCCGATGACGATCACTTCAAAACGGGAAGGGAAATCCACCACGCACCTCGTGCCTGCTTATGTAGGTAATTAGGAATTGATTGGTTGAGCTGGTTTTAGAGCTTTGGCGGCAAGTATAGGGACTTAGCCCTTCCTAAAGAACCCTTTGCACAAAATTTAACCAGCTGTGGATGAATCACAGACAATAGAAATTAAAAGAGAGAAATATATTAAAGCTTTGTTTTTATGTTTATTTCTACTGAACAACATTTCTGTGGATAGATCTCTACAGGCCTTAATTTACGTTGTGTACAGCGATTCAAAAGTCTGTGGTCATGTGCCAATGAGGCCGTTGGATAAGTGCGTTAAGCCTGTGGATTAAACAGGTGGTTATCCACATAGGGGTTTTTGCTCAGGTTTCAGGCCCTGTTATCAACTGGGCACAGGAGCGGTTATTCACAGGGCTTAATCCACAGAAATCAGTGAATCTGGCTGTATTCTGTCCACGACAACGCCAGCCGAAACCTTCCACTCGGTGGTGAGCACGGCAAAAAGAGATCTATTGTGAGAAAACCGCAGGACAGTTAATAATAGCGATTATCATTAACCTGCCTTGTCATGCCCTATGTCCCCTTCCTCACACACGGCTGCGGTCCAGAACATCTATGAGCAGCACCATTCCTGGCTGCATGGGTGGCTCAAAGGTAAGTTGCATAACGCCTGCGATGCGGCCGATGTGGCGCACGATACGTTCGTGCGCATCCTGGGCGGGCGGCATGCGGCGCAGATCGTTGAACCGCGTGACTATTTGGCGACCATCGCCAGAGGCCTGGTGATTGATCGTTACCGTCGGCACGCCATCGAACAGGCTTACAAGCAGACCTTGGCCGAACGGCCTGAAGCGAATGCCATCAGCGAAGAAGATAAAGCCATCATCCTCGAGACGTTAGTGGCTGTGGATAAAGCCTTGTCTGCACTCGGTGAGCGGGCCCGGCGGATTTTCATGCTGTCGCAGATCGAGGGGCTGACTTATCAACAGATTGCCGATCAGCTCCAGGTGTCACTGACCACGGTGAAGAAGCATATGATCCGTGCATTGACTGAATGCTCGCTGATCATGGCCAGCTTGTAATGGCGGCGCCTGATCGCAAGACCTTCGAGGCCGCTGCCAGTTGGTATGTGCAGTTTCAATCCCAGACACCGACCGCCGCCGAGCGCCATGCCTGGCAACAATGGCTCAACGGCGATCCGTCCCATCAGGCCGCGTGGAACCAGATGGAGCAGTTGCAGCGCAGCCTCGGCGCCCTGCCCCAGGATTTCACCCGCCGCGCATTGTCGACCAGCCAGCAACGTCGCCAGGTGTTGAAGTGGATGCTGGTGTTGGGCGGTACCGGGTACCTCGGCTGGAATGTTCAGCAACACACGCCCCTTGGCAACGTATGGGCCGACTACCGGACCTCCGTGGGTGAGCGCCGACGTGTCGAGTTGGCTGACGGCACGCGAATTGATCTGAACACCCGTACGGCAATTGACGTGGTATTCGATGGGCGTCAGCGTTTGATCCGCCTGCGTGAAGGTGAAGTACTTATCCACACAGGCAAGCGGGGTGGTCAAACGCCCTTTTATGTCGAGACGCGCCAAGGCCGAATCCAGGCCTTGGGCACCACATTCAACGTGCGCCAGTTGCCAGATTCCACACGTGTCGGCGTCCTGGAGGATAGGGTGAGCGTAGCGCCTGGTGACCAACCCAGCCATGCGCGGCTACTCAGTGCCGGTGAAAGCGCTGACTTTGATCGCCAACACGTGGGGGTTAACCACGCGTACCGCAGCTCACAGGCGGCCTGGGTCGATGGTCAGTTGATCGTATTGAATGCTCGCCTCGGAGAGGTGATCGAAGACCTCGCCCGCTACCGCCCTGGCGTCCTGCAATGCGACTTGGCGTCGGCACGCCTGCGTGTCTCCGGGACCTTCCGCCTGGATTCCACCGATGCGGTACTGGCCAATCTGCAGGCAACACTGCCGATCCAGGTGAAGTACTTCACCCGTTATTGGGTTTCGGTCAAGCGAATCGGTTGATCGCAAAAAATATCCGCACCAGGGGTTATCTTTTTTTTACCTGACACGGCCCTACAGGTAATCACGACGTCACCTTCAGGGCTTATCCACCTATGCGCCTCCCTTCCAAGCTCCGCCAACGACTTTCCTACCACGGTATGACGTGCAGCCTGCTGCTCGGCACGGCAGCCACCGCCAGTGTTTTGTTATCCACTGATGCCCTGGCCGCCAGCGCGGTGCAGCACTACGTCATTGCAGCCGGTCCCCTGGACAATGCCTTGAGCCAATTTGCGGCCAAAGCGAACGTGATTCTGTCTTTCTCACCCCAGCAAACCGCGCGTTTGAGCACGACCGGGCTTGAGGGCGAGTATTCGGTGGAGCAAGGCTTTGCGCTGTTGCTGCAGAACTCGGGGTTACAAGCGGTATCCCAGGCGCCCGGCAGCTATGTCCTGCAAGTCATTCCCGCAGGGCAACTCACGCTTGCACCCACCACGGTCAGCACTTATCAACAGAGCGGTTTCAACCAGGAGATCGCCGGGGATGTGGGCTACAAGGCACAAAACAGCCGCATCGGTACCAAGACCAGCACGCCCCTGTCAGAAACACCGCGTTCGGTATCGGTCGTCACCAGCCAGCGTATCAAGGACCAAAAGTCGCAAACCCTGACGGAAGTGTTGGGCTACGTGCCGGGTATCTTCGCGCCACCCTTTGCTGCCGGCGACGGTCTTGCCGGTGACCTGTTCTTCATTCGTGGTTTCAATGCCACGGATTACGGCTACGGTTTGCTGCGAGATGGCCTACGCGTACAAGGCAATCGGTATGACACCACCAGTGAGCCGTATGGCCTGGAGCGCGTCGAAATCTTCCGTGGCCCCTCTTCCCTGCTCTACGGCGAAAACGCACCTGGCGGCTTGGTGAACTTGGTGAGCAAACACCCGACTGCCACGCCGCAAGGTGAAGTCCAGCTGGGGTACGGCTCGAATAATCGGCGTCAGTTGGGTGTGGATATCTCGGGGCCGCTCAATGACAGCGGCAATATCCTTGGGCGGGTTGTGATGCTTGGTCGAAAATCCGACACGCAGACTGACCATGTGCCAGATGATCGCCTGTACATAGCCCCCTCACTGACCCTGAATTTCGACGACTACAACACCCTCACCCTGTTAGCCAATTACCAAAAGGACCACACCAATCTCGAACTTGGCCTACCAGCCGCGGGCACCTTGCTGAAAAATCCCAATGGCAAGCTGTCCAAGCACACCCTGCTCGGCGACCCGGACTGGAACACATTTGAACGTGAAGCCTGGAGCACCGGTTACGAATTCAGCCACAGCTTCAACGATGATTGGCAGTTCCGTCAGAACTCGCGGTATATGCAGTCCCGCATCAACCGTCATGAAACCTGGCCCAGCGCGCTGAATAACCGCGGATTCGGTACGCAACTGAACATGACTGCCTACGACCGCTACAACAAGTCGATGGTGTATTCCCTGGATAACCAGTTGGAAGGCAAATTCCAGGTGGGTGGCCTGGAAAACACCGTGCTGTTGGGTGCTAGCTATGACCGCACCTCTTTCAATCAGGATTGGGATGCCGGTTTCGCCGGCACCATCAATGTATATAACCCCGTGTATCTGCGTGATCCACTTACGCCCGTGGCGGTGCAAAACACCTTGCTCGAGCAGCAGATGAAAGGCGTTTATGCACAGATCCAGAGCAAATATGACCACTGGCTGTTCCTGCTGGGTGGTCGTCAGGACTGGGTCGACAGCGATTTCCGCGACAAGGTCAACAAGGCCAGCAACACCGGCTCGCAAGACCGCAAGTTCACCTACCAGGGCGGGGTGATGTACCAGTTCGACAACGGCCTGACGCCGTACGTCAGCTACTCCACCGCATTTGTGCCGGTGCAGCAGATCTCCAATGCCGGTTCGCCGCTGAAGCCGATTACCAGCAGCCAGTACGAAGTGGGTGTGAAGTACGAGCCGATCGGCTGGGATACGGCGATGACCCTGTCGGTGTATGACCTGCGCAAGGAAGACGACACCTACCTCGACGCCACCACCAACAGCTATCGCCAGGTGGGCGAAAGCCGGGCTAAAGGTGCGGAAGTCGAGGTGAACAGCAACATCACGCCCAACCTGAATGTGACGGCCGCCTACACCTACACTGACGCTCGGATTACCAAGGATTCGGCTACATCGCTGGTCGAAGGGCACCAGATGACGGGAGTTCCACGCAACCAGGCTTCGGTGTGGGGCAAGTACCGATTCCTTGATGGCCAACTCAAAGGCTTGTCCCTGGGCGGCGGTGTGCGTTATTTCGACAGCACCTTTTCCTACACCGCGCCAACGCTGTACGGGAAGTTGGATGCAGGAAGCGTCACCTTGGTGGACGCAGCCGTTGGCTATCAGATCGACAAACATTGGTCTGTGGACGTGAACGCCAAGAACCTGTTCGACAAGGAATATGTATCTGGTTGCAACGACGCGGGCCGCTGCTATTGGGGTGAAAGCCGTACGCTGCTTGGGACGGTTTCGTATAACTGGTGATGGATGAGGGCCTGAAGAATTCTGCTGTTCTTCAGGCCGCTATCGCTGGCAAGCCAGCGCCTACAGGGGTGTGGATAACTTGGTTATTTGCCGATGCAGAAGCTGGAAAATATCCGCCCCAACAAATCATCGGAGCTGAATGCGCCGGTGATTTCTCCCAGCAGTTGCTGCGCCTGGCGTAAATCCTCAGCCAGCAGCTCCCCTGCCCCCGCCAAGGTCAATTGCGCCCGACCATGCTCCAACGCTGCGCTCGCATGACGCAACGCCTCCAGGTGCCTGCGGCGCGCACTGAAGCTGCTTTCCGACGTCTGCTCGTAACCCATGCAGGCCTTGAGGTGCTCGCGCAGCAATTCCAGACCTTCACCTGCCGATTTCGCGCTCAAGCTTAGAGTGACATGGCCATCCGCGCTGGTTTCCATGGCAATGGCTTCACCCGTCAAGTCGGCTTTGTTGCGAATCAAGGTGACTTTGGCCGGGTCCGGCCGTTGCTCGAGGAATTCCGGCCACAATGCAAAAGGATCCACAGCCTCGGGCGCCGTGGCATCCACCACCAGCAACACCCGATCCGCTTCGCCGATGGCTTTGAGTGCGCGTTCCACGCCGATCTTTTCCACCTGATCGTCGGTATCACGCAAACCTGCGGTATCGACTACATGCAGTGGCATGCCGTCGATGTGGATATGTTCGCGCAGGATATCCCGGGTGGTACCGGCAATCTCGGTGACGATGGCGGCTTCACGCCCCGCCAGCGCATTGAGCAGGCTGGATTTACCCGCATTCGGCCGCCCAGCGATCACCACCGTCATGCCGTCACGCAGCAGCGCGCCTTGCCCCGCTTCGCGCAGGACTGTGGATAACTCATCACGAACTTTATCCAGCATCGCCAATACGTGGCCATCGGCGAGAAAGTCGATTTCTTCCTCGGGAAAATCAATCGCGGCCTCGACGTAAATACGCAGGCTGATCAGTTGCTCGGTCAAGTTATGCACACGCAGGGAGAACGCGCCCTGCAGCGAGCGCAGTGCATTACGTGCAGCCTGTGCAGAACTGGCTTCGATCAAATCAGCAATGGCTTCAGCCTGGGCCAGGTCGAGCTTGTCATTGAGAAAGGCCTGTTCGCTGAATTCACCTGGCCTGGCCAAGCGACAGCCCAGTTGCAGGCAACGTTGCAGCAACATATCCAGGACAACCGGGCCACCGTGACCCTGCAATTCCAGGACATCTTCCCCAGTAAACGAATTCGGGCCTGGAAAATAGAGGGCCAACCCCTCGTCCAGCACGCTTTGGTCAGCGTCCAGGAACGGTCCGTAATGGGCATAACGTGGCTTCAATTCACGGCCGCTGATAGCGTTGGCTGCAACGCTTGCGAGCGGCCCGGAAATTCTAACGATGCCGACACCGCCGCGACCTTGAGCGGTAGCGACGGCAGCGATGGTTTCACGAGGTGCGCTCATCAGCAGATTCCAAAACAAAAGTGACGGAAAGCAAAACGCCCCACTAGGGGGCGTCTTGAGTGGTTATCCACAGAGTAAATTACGCCGCGGCTTTTGCAGTAGCCGCTTCGATTTTACGTGTGATGTACCACTGTTGAGAGATAGACAACACGTTGTTGACCACCCAGTACAGCACCAGACCGGCTGGGAACCACAGGAAGAAGAAGGTGAAGATGATTGGCATCATTTTCATTACCTTGGCCTGCATCGGATCCGGCGGAGTCGGGTTCAAGCGCTGCTGGATGAACATGGTTGCGCCCATGATGATCGGCAGGATAAAGAACGGGTCTTTGATCGACAGGTCAGTTATCCACAGCATGAACGGCGCCTGGCGCATTTCCACGCTTTCCAGGAGTACCCAGTACAGCGACAGGAACACCGGCATCTGCACCAGAATCGGCAAGCATCCACCCAGCGGGTTGATCTTCTCTTTTTTGTACAGCTCCATCATGGCCTGCGACATCTTCTGCCGGTCATCGCCATGTTGTTCTTTCAGTGCCGCCAGTTTCGGGGCCACGGCACGCATACGAGCCATCGACTTGTAGCTGGCTGCCGACAGAGGGAAGAAGATCCCCTTGATCAGCATGGTCAGGAAGATGATCGACCAGCCCCAGTTACCGACGATGCTGTGGATATGTTGCAGCAGCCAGAAAATAGGCTGGGCAATGAACCACAGGAAGCCGTAATCCACAGTCAGTTCCAGACCTGGGGACAACTCTTTGAGCACGGCCTGGCTTTTCGGACCGGCGTACAGGGTAGCGCTGGTTTCAGCCTTGGCACCTGGTGCGACCGTCAACGCCGGGCCAGTAAAGCCGATGATGTAGTTACCTTGGCTGTCCTTGCGGGTTTGAACCAGGTTCGCATCACCTTTGTTCGGGATCCAGGCGGTCACGAAGTAGTGTTGCAGCCAAGCAACCCAGCCACCTTGAACGGTTTCTTTCAGCGAGCCCTTGTCGATATCTTTCATCGACACTTTTTTGTACGGCTCGTTACTTGTCCACAGGGCTGCGCCCAGGTAAGTCGCGGTGCCGGTGGCGGTGCTGGAAGAAGGATCGGAGCTCGCGTCACGCTTGAGCTGGGCAAACAGGTTGCCGCTCCACGGTTTGCCGCTTTCGTTGTCGATCAGGTAAGTGACCTTCAAGTCGTACAAACCACGGGTGAAGCTGAAGCGCTTGATGTAGTTGACGCCGTCGAGGCTGAATTTCAGGTCGACGTTCAACTGGTTCTGGCCATCGGCCAGTTGATAAGTCTTCTGCTCGGTCGAATAAACCGGACGACCGGTAGCACGTGCATCCGGACCGTTGGTGCCGGTCAGGCCGCTTTGCGCCAGATAAGTACGCTCACCACCGTTATCGAACAGTTGGAACGGAACATCCGGATGGTCTTGGCGACGTGGATACAGCGGCAGTTTCAACTGCGCAATATCACCACCTTGTGGGTCGATAGCCAGGTCGAGCACATCCGTTTTGACGTGGATGAGGTCTTTATTGGTGACCACTGGCGTTTCTAAAGGGGCGCTTGTCTCGCCATTCGCGCTGGGAACATCGGCACTCGCGGACGCATTGTTACCCAGCGGGGTGTCCGGAATAGCCGGCGCAGCCTGGTTGGTAGCAACATTCTGAGTCGGCAGGGCAGCCTGGCCATAGTCCTGGTTCCACTTAAGAACCATGACGTAGGACACGATTGCCAGGGCGACGATCAGGATCGTGCGTTTAATATCCATGATTACTCGGCCATCGAAGAAGAACGGGAGGTAGGGATAGGTGGAACCGGGTCATAACCACCGGGATTCCACGGATGACAGCGACCTAAACGACGAAAGGTCAGCCAGCCACCGCGCAGAAGACCATGGTTTTCTATGGCCTCTAACGCGTAGCAGGAACAACTGGGGTAGAAACGACAGTGGTTGGCCATCAGAGGACTAATGGCATAGCGATAAAACTGGATCGGAACGAGGGCCAGTTTACGCATCAAGGCTGTCTACCCCTACAGTTTCGGTGCTGACTGCTGGTGCTGGCTTGTTGGTACGCGCCAAACGTTTCCAGAGCTTGCCGAAATGCTGAATCAATTCGGGGTTTTCTACGTCCCCCAAGCCTTTGCGCGCGACGATAACAATATCCCAACCAACCAGAGTGTCCTGGTGGAGGCGAAACGATTCGCGCATCAGACGCTTGAGGCGATTGCGCTCAACGGAGAGCTTTACGCTCTTCTTGCCGATCACCAACCCGAGACGGGGGTGATCCAGATCGTTGTTACGCGCAAGGAGCAGGAGATTTTTCCCCGGAACCTTGCCGGTGGGGGAGTCAAAGACTGCCTTGAAATGCCGGGGGGTTAGCAGACGCTTTTCCCGACTGAAGTCCTGACTCACCACCAGTACCGGATTATCAAACTGCCAGACGCGCACGACCTTTGGCGCGACGACGCGACAGGACAGCACGGCCGTTCTTGGTAGCCATGCGAGCACGGAAACCGTGGGTGCGGGCGCGTTTGATGGTGCTTGGTTGGAAAGTACGTTTCATGGCGTTGTTACCTGGTTCGTCCACAACGGGCCGGAATGGCCCCCGTTTTAAGAGACCGGCGATTCTAGTGAAAGCAAGCCTCTAGGTCAATTTCCAACCAGCTTTTCCTTTAATTAGATCTCTGCAGCCGATTTGCCCTTTTGCGTCCGCGCCGCTTCCACGGGCAATGCCATAGATATAAAAATAAAGAAGGAAGTTATTTAAAGCTTTTCTGTAAAGCTTATAAAAGCTAGGCAGGCGATCATCTGTGGATAACTACCTTGAGGCCATGTTCTACGTGATGTACAGAGAATGACAACACGGGGGAGAAACGGTGCTCTGCCTGTGCTGCGCTGTCGGATAAGCTGTGTGTGGAATGGGTTGTTATCCACAGGCCAGTTACCCACAGACTTTCTCCCCCACTTGTGCAACGACCTTAGGGGGGCTTATCCACAGAGCTTATGCACAGACCATTGGTCGCCTTTATTACCCTTAAGACGTTGATTTTGGCCGGTCCGTGATCAACCTACATGTGGATAAGTGGGCGGCTCGCCGCTACAATGGCGGCTGTTTTTGCCTCACCGGCTTTCAACTTAGGGGATATCCGTGTCAGTGGAACTTTGGCAGCAGTGCGTGGAGCTTTTGCGCGATGAGCTGCCTGCCCAGCAATTCAACACCTGGATCCGTCCACTACAGGTCGAAGCCGAAGGCGACGAGTTGCGTGTTTACGCGCCCAATCGTTTTGTTCTCGACTGGGTCAACGAGAAGTACCTGAGCCGCGTGCTCGAATTGCTCGATGAACACGGCAACGGCCTCGCACCCGTGCTCTCCTTATTAATAGGCAGCAAACGTAGCTCCGCACCTCGTGCTGCGCCGAACGCGCCATTGGCCGCTGCTGCGTCGCAAGCCCAGGCGGCACCGGTTGCCAGTACACCTGCACCGGCTCCTTCCAAATCGTCTGCGAAGAAAAATGCAGCCGAGAATGAAGAACCGTCGCGCGATAGCTTCGACCCGATGGCCGGTGCCAGCTCCCAGCAAGCCCCGATCCGTGCCGAACAGCGCACCGTTCAGGTTGAAGGTGCGCTCAAGCACACCAGCTACCTGAACCGCACGTTCACGTTCGAGAATTTCGTCGAAGGTAAATCCAACCAGCTGGCTCGTGCAGCCGCCTGGCAGGTCGCCGACAACCCCAAGCACGGTTACAACCCTCTCTTCCTTTATGGTGGCGTCGGCTTGGGTAAGACTCACTTGATGCACGCTGTGGGTAACCACCTATTAAAGAAGAACCCGAATGCCAAGGTCGTGTACCTGCACTCGGAGCGCTTCGTGGCTGACATGGTCAAGGCCCTGCAGCTCAATGCCATCAATGAATTCAAGCGTTTCTACCGCTCGGTTGATGCGTTGCTGATCGATGACATTCAATTCTTTGCCCGTAAAGAGCGTTCCCAGGAAGAGTTTTTCCATACCTTCAACGCCCTGCTCGAAGGTGGCCAGCAGGTCATCTTGACCAGTGACCGTTATCCGAAAGAGATCGAAGGTCTGGAAGAACGCCTGAAATCGCGTTTCGGCTGGGGCCTGACTGTTGCAGTAGAGCCGCCGGAGCTCGAAACCCGCGTCGCGATCCTGATGAAAAAGGCCGACCAGGCGAAAGTCGACCTGCCTCACGATGCTGCGTTTTTCATCGCTCAACGCATCCGCTCCAACGTGCGTGAGCTGGAAGGCGCACTCAAGCGGGTCATCGCGCACTCGCACTTCATGGGCCGCGACATCACCATTGAGCTGATCCGCGAGTCCCTGAAGGACTTGTTGGCACTTCAAGACAAGCTGGTGAGTGTGGATAACATCCAGCGCACCGTGGCCGAGTATTACAAAATCAAGATTTCCGACCTGCTGTCCAAGCGCCGTTCGCGCTCGGTAGCACGTCCCCGTCAGGTGGCCATGGCACTCTCCAAGGAGTTGACCAACCACAGCCTGCCGGAAATCGGCGATGTGTTTGGCGGGCGTGACCACACCACGGTCTTGCACGCGTGCCGCAAGATCAATGAACTTAAGGAATCCGACGCGGATATTCGCGAGGACTACAAGAACCTGCTGCGTACACTGACAACGTGATGACACCAGCGCAGCTTATTAAGGCAAGGGACTAGACCATGCATTTCACCATTCAACGCGAAGCCCTGTTGAAACCCCTGCAACTGGTCGCAGGCGTCGTCGAGCGCCGACAGACCTTGCCGGTGCTCTCCAACGTATTGCTGGTGGTCGAAGGCCAGCAATTGTCCCTGACCGGTACCGACCTGGAAGTCGAGCTGGTTGGTCGTGTGCAGCTGGAAGAGCCCGCCGAACCTGGCGAGATCACCGTGCCGGCGCGCAAGCTGATGGACATCTGCAAAAGCCTGCCGAACGACGCGCTGATCGACATCAAGGTTGATGAAGCGAAGTTGGTCGTCAAAGCCGGTCGCAGCCGCTTCACCCTGTCCACCTTGCCGGCCAATGATTTCCCGACGGTGGAAGAAGGTCCTGGTTCGCTGACCTGCAGCCTGGAGCAAAGCAAACTGCGTCGTTTGATTGAGCGCACCAGTTTCGCCATGGCCCAGCAGGACGTGCGTTACTACCTCAACGGCATGCTCTTGGAAGTGTCGGAAGGCATTATCCGCGCCGTGGCTACCGACGGTCACCGTCTGGCGATGTGCTCGATGCGTGCTGATATCGGCCAGCCGGACCGTCACCAGGTGATCGTGCCACGCAAGGGTATCCTTGAGCTGGCGCGTCTGCTCACTGAGCCGGAAGGCAATGTCAGCATCGTGTTGGGCCAGCACCACATTCGCGCTACCACTGGCGAGTTCACCTTCACTTCCAAACTGGTCGACGGCAAGTTCCCGGATTACGAGCGCGTGCTGCCTAAAGGCGGTGACAAGCTGGTACTCGGTGATCGCCAGGCCTTGCGCGAGGCGTTCAGCCGTACCGCGATTCTGTCCAACGAAAAGTACCGTGGTATCCGTCTGCAACTGGCCAACGGTCAGTTGAAGATTCAGGCGAACAACCCGGAGCAGGAAGAAGCGGAAGAAGAAGTGGGCGTCGACTACAACGGCGGTTCACTCGAGATTGGCTTCAACGTGAGCTACCTGCTGGACGTACTGGGTGTGATGACCACCGAACAGGTTCGCCTGATTCTGTCGGACTCCAACAGCAGCGCCTTGGTACAGGAATCCGACAACGACGACTCGGCTTACGTCGTCATGCCGATGCGCCTGTAATCATGCTCAGCAGAAGCTAGATGTCCCTCAGTCGCGTCTCGGTCACCGCGGTGCGCAATCTGCACCCGGTGACCTTCTCCCCCTCCCCCCGCATCAATATCCTCCACGGCGCCAACGGCAGTGGCAAAACCAGCGTGCTGGAAGCCATTCATCTGTTGGGACTTGCCCGTTCCTTTCGCAGCGCTCGCCTGTTGCCGGTCATCCAGTACGAGCAATTGGCGTGCACGGTGTTTGGCCAAGTTGAGCTGGCTGAGGGTGGGCACAGTAGCCTGGGGATATCCCGTGATCGCGGCGGAGAGTTTCAAATTCGCATTGATGGGCAAAATGCTCGCAGTGCTGCACAGCTGGCGGAAATCCTGCCGCTGCAATTGATCAACCCCGACAGTTTCCGTCTGTTGGAAGGTGCGCCAAAAATCCGCAGGCAATTCCTCGATTGGGGAGTGTTCCACGTGGAACCACGCTTTATGGCCACCTGGCAGCGCTTGCAGAAGGCCCTGCGGCAGCGGAACTCATGGCTGCGGCATGGTACACTTGACGCCGCTTCGCAAGCGGCCTGGGACCGGGAACTGTGCCTGGCCAGCGACGAAATAGATGAATACCGCCGTGCCTATATCAAAGCCTTGAAACCAGTCTTTGAGCAGACCTTGAGTGAGTTGCTGGATCTCGAGGGGCTGACACTGAGTTACTACCGTGGTTGGGACAAAGAGCGCGAGCTGAGTGCAGTGCTCGCCACGTCCTTGCAGCGGGATCAGCAAATTGGCCATACCCAGGCCGGACCCCAGCGGGCTGATTTGCGTCTTAGATTAGGCGCGCACAATGCTGCGGACATCTTGTCCCGTGGCCAGCAGAAGTTGGTGGTGTGTGCACTGCGTATCGCACAGGGTCATCTGGTTAGCCAGGCCCGACGCGGACAGTGTATTTATCTGGTGGATGACTTGCCGTCTGAACTGGACGAGCAGCACCGCCGCGCGTTATGCCGCTTGTTGGAAGAATTACGCTGCCAGGTGTTTATCACCTGTGTAGACCACGAATTATTGAGGGAAGGCTGGCAGACGGAAACGCCAGTCGCTTTGTTCCACGTGGAACAAGGCCGTATCACCCAGACCCACGACCATCGGGAGTGAAGGCATGAGCGAAGAAAACACGTACGACTCGACCAGCATTAAAGTGCTGAAAGGTTTGGATGCCGTACGCAAACGTCCCGGTATGTACATTGGCGACACTGATGACGGTAGCGGTCTGCACCACATGGTGTTCGAGGTGGTCGACAACTCCATCGACGAAGCTCTGGCCGGTCACTGCGACGACATCAGCATTATCATCCACCCGGATGAGTCGATTACTGTGCGCGACAACGGTCGCGGCATTCCGGTAGACGTACACAAAGAAGAAGGCGTTTCGGCGGCAGAGGTCATCATGACCGTGCTTCACGCCGGCGGTAAGTTCGACGACAACTCCTATAAAGTCTCCGGTGGTTTGCACGGCGTGGGCGTGTCGGTTGTGAACGCGCTGTCCGAAGAACTGATTCTGACGGTTCGCCGTAGCGGCAAGATCTGGGAACAGACTTACGTCCACGGCGTTCCACAAGAACCGATGAAAATCGTCGGCGACAGCGAGTCGACCGGTACGCAGATCCACTTCAAGCCATCGGCTGAAACCTTCAAGAATATTCACTTCAGCTGGGACATCCTGGCCAAGCGTATTCGTGAATTGTCCTTCCTCAACTCCGGTGTGGGTATCGTCCTCAAGGACGAACGCAGCGGCAAGGAAGAGCTGTTCAAGTACGAAGGTGGTCTGCGTGCATTCGTTGAATACCTGAACACCAACAAGACTGCGGTCAACCAGGTGTTCCACTTCAACATCCAGCGTGAAGACGGCATCGGCGTGGAAATCGCCCTGCAGTGGAACGACAGTTTCAACGAGAACCTGTTGTGCTTCACCAACAACATTCCTCAGCGCGATGGCGGTACTCACTTGGTGGGTTTCCGTTCCGCACTGACGCGTAACCTGAACACCTACATCGAAGCCGAAGGCTTGGCCAAGAAGCACAAAGTCGCCACCACCGGTGACGATGCCCGCGAAGGCCTGACCGCGATTATCTCGGTGAAAGTGCCGGACCCTAAGTTCAGCTCCCAGACCAAAGACAAGCTGGTGTCTTCCGAGGTGAAGACCGCAGTGGAACAGGAGATGGGCAAGTACTTCTCCGACTTCCTGCTGGAGAACCCGAACGAAGCCAAGCTGGTCGTCGGCAAGATGATCGACGCTGCACGTGCCCGTGAAGCTGCGCGTAAAGCCCGTGAGATGACCCGCCGTAAAGGCGCGCTGGATATCGCTGGCCTGCCAGGCAAACTGGCTGACTGCCAGGAGAAGGACCCTGCCCTCTCCGAGCTGTATCTGGTGGAAGGTGACTCTGCTGGCGGTTCCGCCAAGCAGGGTCGTAACCGTCGCACCCAAGCCATCCTGCCGTTGAAGGGTAAGATCCTCAACGTCGAGAAGGCCCGCTTCGACAAGATGATTTCTTCCCAGGAAGTTGGCACCTTGATCACGGCGTTGGGCTGCGGTATTGGCCGCGACGAGTACAACATCGACAAGCTGCGCTACCACAACATCATCATCATGACCGATGCTGACGTCGATGGTTCTCACATCCGTACCCTGTTGCTGACCTTCTTCTTCCGTCAGTTGCCGGAATTGATCGAGCGCGGCTACATCTATATCGCCCAGCCGCCGTTGTACAAAGTGAAAAAGGGCAAGCAAGAGCAATACATCAAAGACGACGACGCCATGGAAGAGTACATGACGCAGTCGGCCCTGGAAGATGCCAGCCTGCACTTGAACGACGAAGCCCCAGGCATTTCCGGCGAGGCCTTGGAGCGCTTGGTTAACGACTTCCGTATGGTCATGAAAACGCTGAAGCGCTTGTCACGCCTGTACCCTCAGGAGCTGACCGAGCACTTCATCTACCTGCCGTCCGTGAGCCTCGAGCAATTGGGTGACCACGCACACATGCAGGAATGGCTGGCCCAATACGAAGTGCGCCTGCGCACCTCGGAGAAGTCCGGCCTGGTGTACAAAGCCAGTCTGCGTGAAGACCGTGAACGTAACGTGTGGCTGCCAGAGGTCGAACTGATCTCCCACGGCCTGTCGAACTACGTCACCTTCAACCGCGACTTCTTCGGCAGCAATGACTACAAGACCGTAGTAACCCTGGGCGCGCAACTCAGCACGCTGCTGGACGACGGCGCTTATATTCAGCGTGGCGAACGCAAGAAGCAGGTCAAGGAATTCAAAGAAGCCCTCGACTGGCTGATGGCCGAAAGCACCAAGCGTCACACCATCCAGCGATACAAAGGTCTGGGCGAAATGAACCCGGATCAGCTGTGGGAAACCACCATGGACCCGGCTCAGCGTCGCATGCTGCGCGTGACCATCGAAGACGCCATTGGCGCGGACCAGATCTTCAACACCCTGATGGGTGATGCGGTCGAGCCTCGTCGTGACTTCATCGAGAGCAATGCTTTGGCGGTGTCTAACCTGGACTTCTGATTCAAGTAACAGCTGAACCCAAAAGGCCAACGCTTAGCGTTGGCCTTTTTTATTGGGTAGTTTTCGGTGATCTACAAAATGCTCCACGTGGAACATCAGCATTTTCAGCCTTCAGAAGCGGCTGCCACGCTCTCTAATCGGTACCCATACCCGTAGATCGTCAACAGCTGCCAGCCCCGGTCTGCGGTCAACCCCAGCTTATTGCGCAACCGATAGATATGCGTATCGAGCGGCCGCGACGACACCATTTCTTCATGGGTCCAAAACCGCTCGTAGAGGTACTCGCGAGACAATGGCCGCGCCAGGTTGGCAAACAGGCAGCTCGCCAGCCTGTATTCACGTTCGGTAAGGTTGATAGGTTTACCCGCCCGCGTTACGGTCAATTCAGCATCATCAAACGTCAGGTCATTGAAGCTTTGTACTTCATGGGTCGCTGACTTCTGCAGTCCATGTCGACGCAGAACAGCCGTCACTCGCGCTTTCAGTTCATTGGGGCGAAAGGGTTTGCTGACGTAGTCGTCCGCACCGCTGTTCAGCGCAGTTACGATATCGCTCTCGGCGTCACGGCTGGTGAGCATGATGACGGCGGGTGGCGACTCCATGTGTTCACGGGTCCAGCGCAGCAGTGCGATACCGGTAATATCCGGCAGTTGCCAGTCGAGGATCAGCAGGTCAAACGTCTCCCGACGTAGCTGGCGCAGCAGGTCTTCCCCACGTTCGAAGCAATGCAGAGTCCAGGGCTGTTCGGCGGTGCTGGGGATTTGTCGCAGTGTCTGTTCCACCCGGCGCAGTTCCGCGGGTTCGTCATCCAATATTGCGACACGCATGGGTGGGTCCTTTCGTCTTGAAGTACGGCAGCCGTCGGCCGGTTTCGTTTATGGGCACGGACTGCTCAGATGCCGGCCATGGAATCTGAAGAATTGTGCTCAGATTCGTTGGCCCTTGGATCTCTCGATACGCTGAGACCAATGAGGGTTTAATCCATTGAACGTCCTCGCCACCGATGTAGGAAAGATACCGGCTCCCGACCATAAGGAAAAGGATCAGCCGACGCATGCGCTGCCGTAAACTCTTGCGTGCTGATGTCAGTTGCCCTCTGGAACCCCAACCTTGATGAGCGCCATGATCCTTTCTCCGAACCGCTTGCGCCGCGCCCTCCCCCCATTATTGATCATGGTGGTCAGCTCTGTGGGGGCGGCAGCCAAGGTTCGTTCGCCTTATATCGATGACAACGTTCTGTGCCGAGCCCAGCCTTTACCGGCGATTGTCCAGCACCTCACGGGTGAGGCGTGGAAACTCGATGCCAGGGGCACGGCGAGCCCCTTGCTAGAGGGTATGACCATCGATGAGCAGGAAGGTGTGAAGACATCGGCTTCGGCGTTCGTCAGCCTGTTGCTCGGTGACGGATCCAGGGTGGTATTGCCCTCCAGTTCGCAAGTGCGATTGCGTCTGGAAAAGAAGCAGTCCATTCCCCAGGTGGTGCTTGAGCAAGGCCAGGCCGAGGCGTATGTGATCAAGCGCATCAGCGACCATGATCGTTTCCAGATCGTGACGCCAGTGGGTGTGCTGGGTGTGCGTGGCACGCACTTCCGGGTGCGCAATGACGCTGAGCAATCGGTACTGGAAGTGTTGGACGGACAGGTCGCCGTCAACCGCGAGGTTAAGACCAAGTCGGTGGAGCAAGAGGTAAAAGTAGGCGCCCGGCAAGGTCTGCTCTTCAAGAAACAGGGCGATTTGAAACCCGTTGAATTACTCGCCGCGCCCACGCTTGTGGGACAGGATGGCCAGAAAGGTGATGCACCGGTCTGGAGTCTGTACCTTCGGCCCTTGCCCGGCGCACAGAGGTACCGGGCCCAGGTCGCCACCGACAAGGCCTTTATGAATATCAAGCAGGAAAACTTTTCCGCTGCGCCGAAAATGAGCTTCACTGGGCTCAAAGCCTCGTTCTATCACGTGCGCTTGTCGGCGTATGACGAAAACGGCCTGGAGGGAGAAACCGGGGTCTATGACATCTTCTACTACCCACCTACCGCTCAGGCACGTTGACCTATGATGCTTTGGGGCAAGGCCGAGAAACGTCAACCCACCCATGCCCAGCGCTTGTTCCACGGCTTGGTGCGTGAGTGGCTGTGGATCGGTTTGCTACTGCTGCCCGTCACCGCCTACCTGTCGGTGAGCCCAGGCCTGGCCTTGAATAATCCGTTGTACGACAGCCTGCGCCGCCTCACGCCTCTGCCTGTAGACCCGCGCATCCTGCTGGTGACCATCGACGATTCCAGCCTGAAAAAACTCGGCCAATGGCCCTGGCCGCGCAGCCTGCACGCTGACCTGATCGACCGTCTGAGTGCGGCGCAACCGGCGGGTATCCTGTTCGATGTGATCTTCAGTGAGCCCGGCGATCCGGCTAATGACAAACGCTTGGCCGAGGCGGTCTGCAATGCCGGCAATGTCTTGCTGCCGTTGGTGCGTGAAGGCACAGCGAGCTACAGCCAACCCAGTGCACAGATGCTGCCACTGCTTAAATGTGCCAAAGGCGTAGGTCATATCAATGTCGAGGCAGACAGCGACGGCGTTGTCCGTAGTTTGTTTATGCGTGAAGGTCCACCCGATGCCACCGCGCCGCAGCTCACCTGGCTGGCCTACGAGATGAGTGGCGAGTTATCAGAGATGCCGGGTGAGCCTCAGCCGTTGGTAGCCCAACCCTGGCATCGTGAACATTCAATCCGCATCCCCTTTATCGCGCCGCATAGTCATTTTCCCAGCGTGTCCTACGTCAGCGTATTGCGTGGAGAAGTACCTCCAGAGCAACTGCGCAACCGGCTGATCCTGGTGGGGTCGACGGCATCCGGGATGGGGGATCGATTTGTCACGCCCCTCTCCTCCACGGTGGGCACCACGGCCGGTGTGGAGATCCAGGCCAATGTGCTCAATGGCTTGCTGCAAGGTCGCATTATCGTGGATCTTCCGGGCTGGCTGGCGGCATTGATGGCGACTGCCCTCGTGGCGTTGCTGCTGGGCCTGCTGCTCTACCGTCCACGCTACGCGCTGTGGATGACCCTCGGCTGCATGGCCGGCGCGTTGCTCGGTTCCTGGGCCCTGTTGCGTCTTGGCCACTGGTGGTCGCCTGCGGCCTGCCTGATTGGGTTGTTGCTCAGCTACCTGATCTGGAACTGGCGTCGCCTCAGTGTGATCATCGCTTACTTCGGCTGGGAACTGACACGCCTGGATAACGAACCCAAAGTCCTGCCTGAACGCCGCCGAGCACCCGCCAGCAAAGGCGATGTATTGCAGGCGCGTATCTTCGCCCTGGAGCAGGCCGTAAGCCGCACACGCGACACCCGGCGCTTCATGGCTGACGGCCTGGAGTGCCTGCCGGTGGCGACACTGATCACCGACCCCAAAGGCAATATCCTGCTGGCCAACCGTATTGCCCGCGAGGTGTTCGGCAATGACCTTGTCACCGAAAACTTGCTGGAGCAGTTGGCGGACCTGGGCTACCCGCCGCTGCACAACGGTGTGCGCCCTGCTCTCTCAGCGATGGAGCTGGTGGAGTTCCGCGATATCCACCAACGCAGCCTGCGCATGGAATTGGCGCCCATGCTCCCCGCCGAAGGTGATGTCGCACTTGGCTGGCTGCTGAGCCTCACCGATTTGAGCAAGGAGCGCGAAGCCCAGCAACACCGCGAGACGATGTTGCGGTTCCTCTCCCACGACCTGCGTGCGCCGCACTCGGCGATCCTCGCGCTGTTGGATGTGCATGACGGTGAGTCGCCGGTGTTCGCCAAGATCGAACAACAAGTTCGTCGCGCCTTGAGCCTCACGGAATCCTTCGTCCAGTTGGCCAAGGCTGAGGCTGACGGTTACCAGTTCCAGCCAACATTGTTCGCCATGTTGGTGATGGACGCCTTTGATCAAGTCGCGTTGATTGCCCAGCTCAAGGGTATTCATTTGGTTCACGACTTGGATGAAGCCGACGAGGGCATGGTGTCTGCGGACCAGTCATTGCTCACTCGTGCGTTGTTCAACGTGCTGGAGAACGCGGTCAAATACTCGTCCTCCGGTACCACCGTGAGGTTGCGACACAGCAGTGCGCAAGGCTGGTTGGAATGCCGTATCAGTGACCAGGGACCGGGGATTGCCGCGCAGGACTTGCCTGAGCTATTCAGCCAATACCGTCGTTTTGATTCCGCCCAGGGCAGTGAGGGCTTGGGGTTGGGGCTGACCATGGTCAAGGCGGTGGTTGAGCGCCACGGTGGGCGCATCAGCTGTGAAAGCGTGGTAGGCAAAGGCACCACGTTCAGCCTGCAATTACCCCTGTTGGACGACTGAAAAAACGTACTTTCCTGCTGTGCATAAAAAACCGGTCACAAGGACCGGTTTTTTTATGCGGAAAAAACTTATGCACCTTTTCCGTGATTTTATGAGCTTAGGAAATATGTAAGTAAATCAGCTTCTTAAGAGTCAAAAAGCACAATTCGCCAACAAACCGTGCACAGGTTATCCACAGATGGTCAGGTCACCGGGGTGTCGACTACAACCGGCTCTGGCGGCAGTGAGCCCATGGCCCGTTGCTGCGCTTCATTCCATGCGGCAGCACGGTCATTCAGTGCGGCAATGGCGCGTGGTCCTTCGCCTTCGGCGTACATAGGTTCACCGATCACCACCGTGATAGTGCCTGGGCGTTTGGCCCAGCCAGTCTTTGGCCAAAACTTGCCGGCGTTATGAGCAATCGGCAACACGGGCAGGTTAGCGTTGACCGCCAACGCGGTACCGCCGCGTGAGAACTTGCCTACGGTGCCATAGGGCACGCGAGTACCTTCGGGGAAGATCAGCACCCACACGCCATCCTTGAGCAGCTCGTCGCCCTTCTTGGCCACGTGTTTCAGGGCCGCCTTGGGGTTGTCACGGTCGATGGCGATCGGACGCAGCATGGCCATGGCCCAGCCGAAGAACGGCACGTACAGCAATTCACGCTTGAGCACTTGGCTCAGCGGAGAAAAGTACGCCGAGAGAAAGAACGTCTCCCAGGTGCTCTGGTGGTTCGACAGAATCACGCAGGGTTGGTCCGGGACGTTTTCCGCGCCTTTGATCTCGAAGCGAATGTTCAGGAACACCTTGGTCAGCCACAACGCACAGCGGCACCAATAGACGTTGATAAAACGATAGCGCGCCTTGAACGGCAGGAACGGCGCGATAAAAAAGCTCAGGGTGCACCAGAGAAACGAACTGGTGCCCAACAGCAGGTAAAAGAAAAAGGTTCTGATGGCCTGCAAAATCGACATGGCGGCATTTACCGTTGCGGGACGCGGCCCGCCTGTTAAAAGCGCACTCCCGAACAGTCCTTGGTCAGGAAGTCGAGGGCGGCTAGTTGTTGATAAGTTCTGCGGCAACGGCCGCCAGATCGTCAAAAATCAAGGTGCCTACCGGCAGGTTTTTCGCCTGGGTCTTTTCGCCTTTCCCGGTCTTAACCAAAACTGGCTGAGAGTCGACGGCTTTGGCCGCCTCCAGGTCACCGAGGCTATCCCCGACGAACCATATCCCAGCCAAAGGCACCTTGTAATGTTCTGCAATGGTTTTCAACATGCCAGGCTTGGGTTTGCGGCAATCGCAGCCCTCATCCGGTCCGTGGGGGCAGTACACCACCAGCCCCACCTCACCGCCCTGCTCGGCCACCAACGTGCGCAAGCGCGCGTGCATGGCGTCCAGGGTGGCGATGTCGTAATAACCGCGGGCGATACCGGACTGGTTGGTGGCAATGGCCACCGTCCAGCCGGCTTTGCTCAACTGCGCGATGGCCTCGATCGAACCGGGAAGTGGAATCCACTCCGCCACCGACTTGATGTAAGCGTCGGAGTCGTAGTTGATCACCCCGTCCCGATCGAGAATCAGCAGTTTCAGCATGGTCAGCTCAGCGTCGAAATGTCAGCGATATTGACGAACAAGCCACGCAGGCGCGCCAGCATCGCGTAACGGTTTTTTCGCACGCCGGCATCTTCGGCATTGATCATTACCGCTTCAAAGAACGCATCCACCGGCTCACGCAAGGTCGCCAGGCGCGCCAACGCTTCGGCATAGTTGCGTTCGGCGATCAGCGGCTTCACAGCGTTTTCAGCTTTGGCGATGGCCGAGTTGAGCGAGAACTCCTTGGCATCGGCGAACAGGCCAGGGTCGACGTCGGCGTTGCCCAGGCCTTCGGCCTTGCTCAGCAGGTTCGACACACGCTTGTTCACGGAGGCCAGGGCATCGGCTTCCGGCAGTTTGCGGAAGGCCTGCACGGCTTGTACGCGTTGGTCGAAGTCCAACGCCGAACCCGGCTGCAGGGCACGTACCGACAGGTACACCGACACATCCACGCCTTCGTCTTCGTAACGCGCACGCAGGCGGTCGAACACGAACTCCAGCACTTGCTCGGCCAGGCCGGCCTGCTTGACCTTGGCACCGAACTGGCCGACGGCGAACACCACGGCCTGGGTCAGGTCGAGGTCGAGCTTCTTGTCGATCAGGATGCGCAGTACACCCAGCGCCGCACGGCGTAAGGCATACGGGTCTTTGCTGCCGGTTGGCAGCATGCCGATACCGAAGATACCCACGAGGGTGTCCAGCTTATCGGCGATTGCCACGGCTGCACCGGTCAGGGTGGTCGGCAGTTCAGCACCGGCACCGCGCGGCATGTACTGCTCGTTCAACGCCAGGGCGACATCGTCCGGCTCGCCGTCGTTGAGGGCGTAGTAGTAGCCGGCAACGCCTTGCATTTCCGGGAACTCGCCGACCATCTCGGTGGCCAGGTCGCACTTGGACAGCAGGCCTGCACGCGCAGCCCAGGCCGCGTCGCCACCAATACGTTGTGCAATATAGGCGGCCAGCTTGGAAACCCGCACAGCCTTGTCGTAGACGCTGCCCAGTTTTTCCTGGAACACCACGTTCTGCAGGCGCAGGTTGAAGTCTTCCAGCTTCTGCTTCTTGTCTTGCTTGAAGAAGAACTCGGCGTCGGTCAGGCGCGGGCGAACGACTTTCTCGTTACCGGCGATGATCTGCTGCGGGTCCTTGCTCTCGATGTTGGCCACGGTGATAAAGCGCGGCAGCAATTTGCCGTCCACGTCCAGCAGGCAGAAGTACTTCTGGTTGTCCTGCATGGTGGTGATCAGGGCTTCCTGCGGCACGTCGAGGAAACGTTCCTCGAACGAGCACACCAGCGGCACCGGCCATTCAACCAGCGCGGTCACTTCGTCGAGCAGGCTTGGCGGCACGATGGCGGTGCCTTCCTGCAGGCGGGCCAGCTCTTCGGTGCGCTTGCTGATCAGCTCGCGACGCTCGTTGGCATCGGCCAGCACGTAAGCGGCGCGCAGGTCGGCGGCGTAGTTGGCTGGCGAGGTGATGCGCACGGCTTGCGGGTGATGGAAGCGGTGACCACGGGAGTCACGGCCGGCCTTCTGGGCAAGGAGGGTGCAGTCGATGACTTGGTCACCGAGCAGCATCACCAGCCATTGGGTTGGACGCACGAACTCTTCCTTGCGTGCACCCCAGCGCATGCGCTTGGGGATCGGCAGGTCGTTCAGGGAGTCTTCAACGATGGTCGGCAGCAGGCTGGCGGTCGGCTTGCCGGTGATGACCTGGCTGAAACGCAGTTTCGGGCCGCTCTGGTCGATCTCGCTCAGCTCCACGCCACACTTCTTGGCAAAACCAAGGGCGGCCTGGGTCGGGTTGCCTTCGGCGTCGAACGCCGCCTGGCGCGGCGGGCCGTCGAGGTTGATGCTGCGGTCCGGTTGCTGGGTTTCCAGTGCGGTCAGCAACACGGCCAGGCGACGTGGCGCGGCGTAGACTTTCTTCGCTTCGAACTTCAGGCCAGCGCTGTGCAGGCCTTTTTCGATACCGGCCAGGAACGCGTCGGCCAGGGTATTGAGTGCCTTGGGTGGCAGCTCTTCGGTGCCCAGTTCAACCAGGAAATCTTGAGCACTCATTGTGCAGCCTCCAACTTAGCCAACACTTCATCACGCAGGTCCGGGGTTGCCATCGGGAAGCCCAGCTTGGCGCGAGCCAGCAGGTAGGCTTGGGCGACGGAACGCGCCAGGGTGCGCACACGCAGGATGTATTGCTGGCGTGCGGTTACCGAGATGGCACGGCGCGCGTCCAGCAGGTTGAAGGTATGCGATGCCTTCAATACCATTTCGTAGCTCGGCAACGGCAGCGGCTGGTCGAGTTCGATCAGGCGCTTGGCTTCGCTTTCATAGAAGTCGAACAGTTCGAACAGCTTGTCGACGTTGGCGTGTTCGAAGTTGTAGGTGGACTGCTCCACTTCGTTCTGGTGGAACACGTCGCCGTAGGTGACTTTGCCGAACGGGCCGTCAGCCCATACCAGGTCGTAGACCGAATCCACGCCTTGCAGGTACATGGCCAGGCGCTCAAGACCGTAGGTGATCTCGCCGGTCACCGGGTAGCACTCGATGCCGCCCGCTTGCTGGAAGTAAGTGAACTGCGTCACTTCCATGCCATTGAGCCAGACTTCCCAGCCCAGGCCCCAGGCGCCCAGGGTCGGCGATTCCCAGTTGTCTTCGACAAAACGGATGTCGTGGACCAGTGGGTCCAGGCCCACATGCTTGAGCGAGCCCAGGTACAGTTCCTGGAAGTTGTCCGGGTTCGGCTTCAGTACCACCTGGAACTGGTAGTAATGCTGCAGACGGTTCGGGTTTTCGCCGTAGCGGCCGTCAGTCGGGCGACGACTGGGCTGCACATAAGCGGCGTTCCAGGTTTCCGGGCCGATGGCCCGCAGGAATGTAGCGGTGTGGAAAGTGCCGGCGCCTACTTCCATATCGTAGGGCTGAAGTACCACACAACCTTGCTCGGCCCAGTATTGCTGGAGGGCGAGGATCAAGTCTTGGAAGGTACGCACGGCTGGCGTAGGCTGGCTCACGAAATTCACCTGTTACTTGGGCTGCGATTTAAAGAGCGGGAGTATACCCGATTCGGCCGCGCCACCATCCCCTGGAGCCTTATGCCACGCTGCTTTTGGTGTTCTGAAGATCCGCTGTACATGGCTTATCACGATCAGGAGTGGGGAACGCCGCTGCGCGATGCGCAGGGTCTGTTCGAGTTGCTTTTACTCGAAGGGTTCCAGGCGGGCCTGTCTTGGATCACCGTTTTACGCAAACGCGAGCATTATCGAAAGGTCTTGTTCGGTTTTGATGCGCAGCGGTTGGCAAAGCTGACCGATGCCGAAATTGAAGCGTTGATGCTGGATCCGGGCATCGTACGCAATCGCCTCAAGCTGAACGCCACCCGCCGCAACGCCGCCGCCTGGCTGGCGCTGGAGGACCCGGTCGGGTTGCTCTGGTCCTTCGTCGGCGGCGTGCCCAAGGTCAATCATTTCAAGGACCGCAGCGAGGTCCCGGCGATCACGCCGGAGGCTGAAGCCATGAGCAAAGCCTTGAAAAAAGCCGGCTTTACCTTTGTCGGCCCCACCATCTGTTACGCGTTCATGCAGGCCTCGGGCATGGTCATGGACCACACCCAGGACTGCGACCGTTACGCGGACCTGGCCAACGCCGGTTAGAATGACGGCTTTGCGCACCACACACACGATCAGGAGTGACCTGTGGAAAAGTTTAAAGGCGCCTTGCTGGTAGGCGCTCTTCGATTGTTTGCCTTGCTGCCCTGGCGCGCTGTCCAAGCGGTCGGTACGGCGATTGGCTGGATCATGTGGAAAACCCCCAACCGCTCCCGCGACACGGTGCGGATCAACCTGTCCAAATGCTTCCCCGATATGGACCCGGCTGCACGCGAGCGCCTGGTTGGCCAGAGCCTGAAGGACATCGGCAAGTCCCTCACCGAAAGCGCCTGCGCCTGGATCTGGCCGGCCCAGCGCTCCATCGACCTGGTGCGCGAAGTCGAAGGCCTGGAAGTGCTGCACGAAGCCCTCGCCTCGGGCAAAGGCGTGGTCGGCATCACCAGCCACTTGGGCAATTGGGAAGTGCTGAACCACTTCTATTGCAGCCAGTGCAAACCGATCATTTTCTACCGGCCGCCGAAGCTCAAGGCAGTGGATGAGTTGCTGCGCAAGCAGCGCGTGCAGTTGGGCAACCGCGTAGCGGCGTCGACCAAGGAAGGCATCCTCAGTGTGATCAAGGAAGTGCGCAAAGGCGGCCAGGTGGGAATCCCGGCCGATCCTGAGCCTGCGGAATCCGCCGGGATCTTCGTGCCGTTCTTCGCCACCCAGGCACTTACCAGCAAGTTCGTGCCGAACATGCTCGCCGGCCACAAGGCGGTGGGCGTGTTCCTGCATGCGCTGCGGCTGCCGGATGGCTCGGGCTACAAAGTGATCCTGGAAGCGGCGCCGGAAGACATGTACAGCACCGACACCGCCACGTCCTGCGCAGCGATGAGCAAGGTGGTGGAGCGATATGTCGGCGCTTATCCGAGCCAGTACATGTGGAGCATGAAGCGCTTCAAGAAACGCCCACCGGGTGAAGAGCGGTGGTACTGATTCACCGCTGACTCACCGGCAGTACAAAACCAATGTGGGAGGGGGCTTGCTCCCGATGGCGGTGCTTCAGTCATATAGGCATCGACTGACACTGCGCTATCGGGAGCAAGCCCCCTCCCACATTTGAATCCCACTCAGGCTTGGCGGTCGAGTTTTCTCAGGAACACCGTCATCTCTTTCTCGGCTTGTTTGTCGCCATGGGCCTGGGCCGCTTCGATACCCTTCTCCCACGCCTGTCGCGCGGCGTCACTGTCACTCTGCGCTTGGTGGGCCTTGCCCAACAACTTCCACGCCGCCGAATACTTCGGATCGAACTCGACGCACTTCTGCAAATGCTCCGCCGCCTTGGCGTTGTCCTTCAGGTCCAGATAACCCTTGCCCAAACCAAACCGCAGCAGCGCGTTATCCACACCCTTGGCGAGCATTTTTTCCAGGGATTCGAGCATTTACTGTCACCTTGAGCGAAAGAAGGCTGTTGTGGCGAGGGAGCTTGCTCCCGCTCGAGTGCGAAGCGCTCGCAAAATCTATGGGACCGCTACGCAGTCCAACGGGAGCAAGCTCCCTCGCCACAGTGGAATACTCCGATTTAGAAGAAGCTCAACCCCACGTGGAACAGTTTCTCCACATCGCGGATATGTTTTTTATCCACCAGGAACAAGATCACATGGTCACCGGTGGCGATCACCGTGTCGTCGTGGGCAATGATCACTTCTTCATCACGAATGATCGCGCCAATGGTGGTGCCCGGTGGTAGGCCGATATCGCGGATTGCCTTGCCGATCACCTTGCTCGATTTCGAGTCACCGTGGGCAATCGCTTCGATGGCTTCCGCCGCGCCCCGACGCAGGGAGTGCACGCTGACGATATCGCCACGGCGTACGTGGGCCAGCAGGGTGCCGATGGTGGCCAACTGCGGGCTGATGGCGATGTCGATATCACCGCCCTGGATCAAGTCCACATAGGCCGGGTTGTTGATGATGGTCATCACCTTCTTCGCCCCCAACCGCTTGGCCAGCAGCGACGACATGATGTTGGCTTCGTCATCGTTGGTCAGGGCCAGAAAGATATCGGCGTCGGCGATGTTTTCTTCCATCAGCAGGTCGCGGTCCGAGGCGCTGCCTTGCAGTACGACGCTGCTGTCCAGGGTGTCGGATAAATGCCGGCAGCGTGCCGGGCTCATCTCGATGATCTTCACCTGGTAGCGGCTTTCGATGGCTTCGGCCAAGCGCTCGCCGATCTGCCCGCCACCCGCGATGACGATGCGTTTGTAGGTCTCGTCGAGGCGGCGCATTTCGCTCATGACGGCGCGAATATTCGCCTTGGCGGCGATGAAAAACACTTCGTCGTCAGCCTCGATCACCGTATCGCCCTGGGGCAGGATCGGTCGGTCACGGCGGAAAATCGCCGCGACGCGGGTTTCCACATTCGGCATGTGTTCACGCAGCTGCCGTAGTTGCTGGCCGACCAGCGGGCCGCCGTAATAGGCCTTCACCGCGACCAGTTGCGCCTTGCCACCGGCAAAGTCGATCACCTGCAGGGCGCCGGGGATTTCGATCAGGCGCTTGATGTAGTGGGTGACCACTTGCTCCGGGCTGATCAACACGTCCACCGGAATCGCGTCGTTGTCGAACAGCCCGGCGCGGGTCAGGTAGGCCGCTTCGCGCACACGGGCGATCTTGGTCGGCGTGTGGAACAGCGTGTGGGCGACCTGGCAGGCGACCATGTTGGTTTCATCGCTGTTGGTCACGGCGACAAGCATGTCGGCATCATCCGCACCCGCCTGGCGCAGCACCGTCGGGAACGACGCGCGGCCCTGCACCGTACGGATGTCCAGGCGGTCGCCGAGGTTGCGCAGGCGCTCGGCATCGGTGTCGACCACGGTGATGTCGTTGGCTTCGCTGGCCAAATGTTCAGCCAGCGTACCGCCGACCTGCCCTGCCCCAAGGATGATGATTTTCATCCGGTCACTCCCTTAAAACCATTCAGCCGCGCGCGGCGGCGATCTTGATCAGTTTGGCGTAGTAGAAGCCGTCGTGTCCGCCTTCTTGCGCGAGCAATTGGCGGCCGTGGGGCTGCTTGATGCCGGCTGTGGTGGCAAGGTCCAGTTCCCGTGCGCCGCTGGTACGGGCGAGAAAGGCTTCGATCACCTCGGTGTTTTCGGTCGGCAAAGTGGAGCAGGTGGCGTAAAGCAGGATGCCGCCGACGTCCAGGGTCGGCCACAGTGCGTCGAGCAGCTCGCCTTGCAGTGCGGCCAGGGCGGCGATGTCGTCGGGTTTGCGGGTGAGCTTGATGTCCGGGTGGCGACGGATCACACCGGTGGCTGAGCACGGCGCATCAAGCAGGATGCGCTGGAACGGTTTGCCGTCCCACCAGGTGGCAGTGTCGCGGCCGTCGGCAGCGATCAGCTCGGCGCTGAGGCCCAGACGGGCGAGGTTTTCCCGCACGCGTACCAGGCGCTTGGCTTCCAGGTCGACAGCGACCACCCCGGCCAGGTCTTTTTCGACTTCCAGGATGTGGCAGGTCTTGCCGCCCGGTGCGCAGCAGGCGTCGAGCACGCGTTGGCCGGGCGCCAGGTCGAGCAGGTCGGCGGCCAGTTGCGCCGCTTCGTCCTGCACGCTGATCCAGCCTTCGGCAAAGCCCGGCAGGCTGCGGACGTCTGCGGCGGCTTCCAATACGATGCCGTCGACGCTGTACACGCACGGCGTGGCGTTGATACCGGCAGTGGTGAGCAGTTGCAGGTAGGCGTCACGGCTGTGGTGACGACGGTTGACCCGCAAAATCATCGGCGGGTGCGCATTGTTCGCCGCGCAGATGGCTTCCCATTGCTCAGGCCAGAACGCCTTCAGGGACTTTTGCAGCCAGCGCGGGTGGGCGGTGCGCACCACGGGGTCATGTTCCAGCTCGGCCAGCAGCGCTTCGCTTTCGCGCTGGGCGCGGCGCAGTACGGCGTTGAGCAAGGCTTTGGCCCAAGGCTTTTTCAACTTGTCGGCGCAACCGACTGTCTCGCCGATCGCGGCGTGAGCGGGTACGCGGGTGTAGAGCAATTGGTAGAGGCCGACCAGCAGCAGCGCTTCGACATCCGCATCGGCCGCCTTGAAGGGTTTCTGCAACAACTTGGCCGACAGCGCCGACAAGCGTGGCTGCCAGCGCGCCGTGCCAAAGGCCAGGTCCTGGGTGAAGCCGCGATCGCGGTCTTCGACCTTGTCCAACTGCGTGGGCAACGAACTGTTCAGCGACGCCTTGCCGTTGAGGACGGCGGCGAGAGCCTTGGCGGCGGCCAGACGTGGGTTCATTGGGCGACCACTCCAAGGACGGTGCCCAGGGCGAATTTCTCACGACGGCTGTTGAACAAATCGCTGAAATTAAGCGCCTTGCCGCCAGGCAATTGCAGACGGGTCAGGCACAGCGCCTGTTCACCGCAAGCGACCAACAGGCCGTCCTTGCTGGCGCCGATGATTTCACCGGGAGCGCCTGCGCCCTCGGCGAGGGTCGCGGCCAGCACTTTCAAGGCTTCGCCGTTGAGCGTGCTGTGGCAGATCGGCCACGGGTTGAAGGCGCGTACCAGACGCTCCAGTTCCACGGCCGGGCGGCTCCAGTCGATGCGTGCTTCGTCTTTGTTCAGCTTGTGGGCGTAGGTGGCCAGGCTATCGTCCTGGACCTCACCTTCCAAGGTGCCGGCAGCCAGGCCGGCGATGGCCTGGATCACGGCAGGCGGGCCCAGCTCGGCGAGGCGGTCGTGCAGGCTGCCACCGGTGTCTGCGGCGGTGATCGGGGTGGTGACTTTCAGCAGCATCGGGCCGGTGTCCAGGCCCGCCTCCATGCGCATCACGGTCACGCCGCTCTCGCTGTCACCGGCCTCGACGGCACGTTGGATCGGCGCCGCACCGCGCCAACGTGGCAGCAATGACGCATGGCTGTTGATGCAACCCAGGCGCGGGATATCCAGTACCGCTTGCGGCAGGATCAAACCGTACGCCACGACCACCAGCAAGTCCGGGTTCAGCGCCGCCAGCTCGGCCTGGGCCTCGGCGTTGCGCAAGGTCGGTGGTTGCAGCACGGGAATGTTGTGCTCCAGCGCCAACTGCTTCACCGGGCTCGGCATCAGTTTTTGCCCGCGCCCGGCCGGGCGATCCGGCTGGGTGTACACCGCGACAACGTCATGAGGGCTGGTGAGCAGCGCCTTGAGGTGTTCGGCGGCAAATTCGGGGGTACCGGCAAAAACAATGCGCAGTGGCTCGGTCATGGGAGGTCTCGGTTAAAAGCAGTCACAAAAGAAAAAGGCTTGCCGCAGCAAGCCTTTGGAAGGGGGGCATCAAGCTTGCTGGCGATGCTTTTTTTCCAGCTTCTTCTTGATCCGGTCGCGCTTGAGCGTGGACAGGTAGTCGACAAACAGCTTGCCATTGAGGTGGTCGCATTCGTGCTGGATGCACACTGCCAGCAGGCCTTCGGCGATCAGTTCGAACGGCTTGCCGTCGCGGTCCAGGGCCTTGATTTTCACGCGCAGCGGGCGTTCGACGTTCTCGTAGAACTCCGGCACCGACAGGCAGCCTTCCTGGTATTCGCCCATCTCGTCGGTCAGCGGTTCGAACTCTGGGTTGATGTACACCCTTGGTTCGCTGCGATCTTCCGACAGGTCCATGACCACGACGCGAAGATGCACGTTGACCTGGGTCGCGGCGAGGCCGATGCCCGGCGCTTCATACATTGTTTCAAACATGTCATCGACCAACTGACGAACCTTGTCGTCCACTACGGCCACCGGTTTGGCGATCGTGCGCAGGCGCGAGTCGGGGAATTCGAGGATGTTCAAAATAGCCATAAGCGTAATTGCTGCACATGTGAGGTAGAGGCAAATCGGCGTTGGGATGGACCCAAACAGCCGGTGTGAAACGTCCCGAGGCCGCGAAGGCTCTGGCATTTCACGCGAACGCACATAATAAAGGAGATTCACCCCATGAGGAAATCGCTACTCGTCTTGCTGCTGTGGGCCCCGCTTGCTATGGCCCCGCTTGCCATGGCCTTGGTGCCGCAGCCCGCCCAGCGCCTGGATCAACCGACGCAACAGGCCATCCAGCGCTTTTTACTGCATAACCGCATTCTTGATTCGCCCCACGACCTGGACAGCGCACCCTACATCGTCGCCGCGGATGCTGGCCGAGTGCTGGGCGCGAATGGCGAGCAAGTGTATGCCCGGGGCGTCCTGGACGCTTCCCAGCCAAGTTATGGAATATTCCGGCGAGGCAAGACCTACACCGACCCGCAAACCCGAGAGCTGTTGGGCATCAATGCCGACGACATCGGCACTGCCCGGTTCGTAACGGCGGGCGACCTCACCACCCTGGCCGTGCAGCGGATCACCCAGGAAGTGCGCCCCGGTGATCGCCTGCTACGCGCGCAATCTTTCGTCGACCCGGCAACCCTTGCGGTCACGCCTACAGCGCCGTTCATCGAAGGGCAAATCATCGATATCCCCAAGGGTGTCACCCAGATCGGCGTACTCGACGCGATAACCCTGAATAAAGGCCGCCGCGACGGCCTGGTTGAGGGCCAACTGCTCAACGTGATCAAGACCGGCGCCAGCGTACGCGACAGCTTGACGGGCGCGCCAACCCAACTTCCTGATGAACGCGCCGGCACCCTGCTGGTGTTTCGCACCTACGAAAAGCTCAGCTACGCCCTGGTGCTCAGTGCCTCACGGCCGCTGGCCGTGACGGACCGTTTCGAGACTGCCCATCAAACACAATAAATAGCCTGCTAAATAAGTTACCAACAGAGTTATCCACAGCTTGTTCCGGTCAAGGATGATCAAATGAATCCGATAAACTGTCATGAAATATCCCCGTCAGAACTGGAAGCCCGACTACGCTTGCACAGGCTGCCTGAGCTGGGTCCGAAGCGTTTTCGCTTACTGATCGAAGCCTTCGGGTCTGCGTCAAAGGCCATCAGCGCGCCTGCCAGTGCCTGGCGTTCGTTGGGGGTACCAGCCATCAGTGCCGATGCCCGGCGCAGCCATGAAGTCCGCGACGGTGCCAGTGCGGCATTAGCCTGGCTGGCGTGTCAGGGCCAGCATTTGCTGATGTGGGACCAGCCGGACTACCCCGCGCTGCTCGCCCAGATTGATGACGCGCCACCGCTGTTATTTGTCGCTGGCGACCCTCTGATCCTGGAAAAACCGCAACTGGCGATGGTCGGCAGTCGCCGTGCTTCTCGCCCCGGCATGGACACGGCGGCTGCGTTTTCCCGCAGTTTGGCGAGCGCCGGTTTTGTCATCACCAGCGGTCTTGCACTAGGCATCGACGGCGCAGCCCATCAAGCGGCATTGGATGTGGGCGGCCAGACAATCGGCGTGCTCGGCACCGGGCTCGAAAATTTTTATCCACAGCGCCACAAACGGCTGGCGGCGGCGATGATTGATCAGGGCAGCGCCGTGATTTCCGAGTTTCCCTTGGACGCCCCGCCCCAGGCCGGCAACTTTCCCAGGCGGAATCGGATCATCAGTGGCCTGTCCCTGGGCGTGCTGGTGGTGGAAGCCAGCATGGCCAGTGGTTCGCTGATCACTGCGAAACTGGCGGCCGAACAGGGGCGCGAGGTGTATGCGATCCCCGGCTCCATTCATCATCCCGGCGCCAAGGGCTGTCACCAGTTGATCCGCGATGGCGCCGTGTTGGTGGAAACCATCGAGCACATCCTGGAGGGCTTGCGCGGTTGGCAGGCGCTGTCGCGCCCTACGCCGATGCCGGTCGTGCATCCGCTGGTGGCCCTGCTGCACGCGGCGCCCCATACCAGTGAAGGCCTGGCGATTGCCAGCGGGCGGTCGTTGTCCCACGTGTTGGCGACCCTTACCGAGCTGGAGCTGGAGGGCCAGGTCATCTGCGAAAGCGGGCGCTGGCTTGCGCGCTGCTAGGTTTTGTAACGAAGATCGGTAAACTGCGCAGAGCTTTAGTCTGGAGAGTCAACAATGGTCAACCGGTGGCGTGTGCTGGAAACCGCACGAGAAATTCGCGCAGGCGCGGTGATTGCCTATCCAACCGAAGCGGTTTGGGGCCTGGGCTGCGATCCGTGGAACGAAGAAGCAGTGGACCGTTTGCTCGCCATCAAGAACCGTTCGGTGGACAAGGGCCTGATCCTGGTGGCGGACAACATCCGTCAGTTCGACTTCCTGTTCGAAGACTTCCCGCAGGATTGGATCGACCGCATGGCCAGCACTTGGCCTGGGCCGAACACCTGGCTGGTGCCTCATCAGGGCCTGCTGCCGGAATGGGTGACAGGTGTGCACGACACCGTGGCGGTGCGGGTCACGGACCATCCGCTGGTGCGGGATCTGTGCTCGCTGGTGGGGCCGTTGATTTCCACCTCGGCCAACCCTCAAGGCCGCCCGGCTGCCCGCACACGGATTCGCGTGGAGCAGTATTTCCGTGGGCAGGTGGATCTGGTGTTGGGTGGCGCCCTGGGTGGGCGCAAGAACCCGAGCTTGATTCGCGATCTGGTGACGGGTGAGGTGGTGCGGCCTTCGTAGCGCTTTTGTGGCGAGGGCGCTTGCTCCCATTGGCCTGCGAAGCAGGCCCAAAGCCAGCGAATGCGGTTTATCTGAAAAAACATCATCGCCTGTTTTGGGGCCGCTTCGCGGCCCAACGGGAGCAAGCTCCCTCGCCACAAGGGGCAGTCAAGGCAGCAAAATTGTTGAGCCTGTGGTCCGGCGCCCCGACAACTCCGTCTGCGCCTTCGCCGCATCCGCCAGCGCATACCGCTGGTTGATATCAATGCGCACCTTGCCGCTCTTGATCATCGAGAACAGGTCATCCGCCATCGCTTGCAGGTTCTGCGGGTTGTTGGCATACGTCGCCAGGGTCGGTCGGGTGACGTACAGCGAGCCTTTGGCCGACAGAATCCCCAAGTTCACCCCATCCACTGCGCCTGACGCATTACCGAAGCTCACCACGAGCCCACGTGGCGCCACGCAGTCCAGCGATGTCAGCCAGGTGTCCTTGCCGACGCCGTCGTACACCACCGGCACCTTTTTGCCGTCAGTCAACTCCAGCACGCGCTGTGCGACATCTTCCTTGCTGTAGTTGATCGTTTCCCAGGCACCGAGGGCTTTGGCCACTGCGGCTTTTTCCGGCGAACTCACGGTACCGATCAACTTCACGCCCAGGGCCTTGGCCCATTGGCAGGCCAGCGATCCCACGCCACCGGCAGCGGCGTGGAACAGGATGGTTTCACCGGCCTTCACTTCGTAGGTCTGGCGCAGCAGATACTGCACGGTCAGGCCCTTGAGCATGGCGCCGGCGGCTTGTTCGAAGCTGATGTCGTCCGGCAGGTGCACCAGATTGGCGACGGGCAACACGTGCAGTTGGCTGTAGGCACCCAGCGGGCCGCTGCCATAGGCCACGCGGTCGCCGACCTTGAATTGGGTGACTTCGCTGCCAACCGCGTCGACCACACCGGCGCCCTCTGCGCCCAACCCCGATGGCAATGCGGGCGGGGCGTACAGACCGCTGCGGAAATAGGTGTCGATGAAGTTCAGGCCGATCGCCTCATTCCGCACGCGCACCTGCTGCGGGCCCGGCTCCGCCGGGGTGTAGTCCACATACTCAAGCACTTCGGGGCCGCCATGGGCGCTGAACTGGATACGTTTTGCCATCTGCCTTCTCCTTGGGTCGAATTCGCGTAGCCCACTATCCCACTCCTAAGCTTGATCTTCGTCAACTGCGGCGCAATGGGGTGCAGTGGTATCCTGTGCGCCCATTTGCCGCCGATGCCCAATGGCCTCGCGTAGCTTTGCCCGATTCAAGGTGATGCCATGACTACCCGCACCGAGGCTGTAAAGGCCTACCTGCTTGACCTGCAAGACCGCATTTGCAGCGCCCTGGAAACCTTCGAGACGGACACTCGCTTTATCGAAGACGCCTGGACCCGGCCAGCTGGCGGCGGTGGTCGCACCCGTGTGATCGAAAACGGTTCGGTGATCGAAAAAGGCGGCGTTAACTTTTCCCACGTGTTTGGCAGCGGTCTCCCACCCTCGGCCAGCGCGCATCGGCCTGAGCTGGCCGGCCGTGGCTTTGAGGCCCTGGGTGTGTCGCTGGTGATCCACCCGCACAACCCTCACGTCCCCACGTCCCACGCCAACGTACGGTTCTTCATCGCCGAAAAAGAAGGCGAAGAGCCGGTGTGGTGGTTTGGGGGCGGCTTCGACCTCACGCCTTACTACGGCAACGAAGAAGACTGCATCCACTGGCACCGCGTGGCCGAGCAGGCCTGTGCGCCGTTCGGTCCGGACGTGTACTCACGCTACAAGGCATGGTGCGACACCTACTTCCATATCAAGCACCGCAACGAACCGCGCGGCATCGGCGGCCTGTTCTTCGATGACTTGAACGAGTGGGACTTCGACACCTGCTTCGCCTTCATCCGCGCCATCGGCGACGCGTACATCGATGCTTACCTGCCGATCGTGCAACGCCGTAAGGCTATGGCCTATACCGAGCAACAGCGTCAGTTCCAAGAGTTTCGCCGCGGCCGCTACGTTGAATTCAACCTGGTCTACGACCGTGGCACCCTGTTCGGCCTGCAGTCGGGCGGGCGCACCGAGTCGATCCTGATGTCGCTGCCGCCGCAAGTGCGCTGGAGCTACGACTGGAAGGCCGAGGTCGGCAGCGAAGAAGCGCGCCTTACCGACTACTTCCTGCAAGACCGCGACTGGCTGGGCCTTACTGCGCCTAAGGCGGCGGTCTGATGGACCGTTATGTGGTGTTCGGCAACCCCATCGGCCACAGCAAGTCGCCGCTGATCCACCGTATGTTCGCCGAGCAGACCGGCGAGCAACTGGACTACAGCACCTTGCTGGCGCCTTTGGAGGATTTCACCGGCTGTGCCCGTAAGTTTTTTCAACAGGGTCGTGGCGCCAACGTCACCGTGCCGTTCAAGGAAGACGCCTACCGCCTGGCCGACATCCTCACCGAACGAGCTCAACGCGCTGGCGCGGTGAATACCCTGAGCAAGCGGCCCGACGGTAGCCTGCTGGGCGACAACACCGACGGCGCCGGCCTGGTGCGCGACCTCAAGGTCAACGCCGGGCTGAGCCTGCGAGGCAAGCGCATCCTGCTGCTGGGCGCCGGTGGCGCGGTACGTGGCGCGCTGGAGCCGTTACTGGCCGAGCAGCCTGCCTCGCTGATCATCGCCAACCGCACCGTGGAAAAGGCCGAGTTGCTCGCCGAGTTGTTCGACGATCTGGGCCCGGTGTCTGCCAGCGGTTTCGATTGGCTGCGTGAGCCGGTGGACGTGATCATCAACGCCACGTCCGCCAGCCTGTCAGGCGATGTACCGCCGATTGCCGGCAGCTTGATCGAACCGAGTAAGACGTTTTGCTACGACATGATGTATGCCAAGGAACCGACAGCGTTCTGCCGCTGGGCGACTGAACAAGGCGCGACGGTGGCGATGGATGGTTTAGGGATGTTGGTGGAACAGGCAGCGGAAGCGTTCTTCCTGTGGCGCGGTGTGCGTCCGAAGTCGGCGCCGGTGTTGGCCGAACTGCGCCGCCAATTGGCCTAACCTCAATTCAATGTGGGAGGGAGCAAGCCCCCTCCCACAGTTGAACTGCATTCAGTCTTGAAAGTGAATGGGGCATTGGTCGGCCCCTTCCAGTTTCCTCAACTCTTCCACCACTTGCGGCCTGGCCCGGCGCAACGTCAGGCTACGCCCCAAGCCCTTCAAGCGCCGCGCCTCCTGGTGCAGCATCTCCACCCCGGAATAGTCGATAAAGTTGATCTGCTGCGCCTCGATCACCACCCGCTCGCCTTGTAAACGTTGGAGGCGCACTTGCAGGTAGTGGCTGGCGCCGAAAAAGATCGAGCCGCCCACCCGCAACACATCCTCATCGCCATCGCGCCATTGCTGAACCCGTGGTTGCGAGGTGCGCTTGAGGTAGAAGAACAGCGACGCCAGCACCCCGGCATAAATCGCGGTTTGCAGCTCCAAGAGCAAGGTGGCGACGCACGTCAGGCCCATCACCACAAACTCGGCGCGACTGACGCGGAACAACGCACGAATGCCGCGATGGTCCACCAACCCCCAGCAAATCAGCAGGATGCTCGCGGCCATGCTCGGGATCGGAATGTGTGCGATCAGCGCCGCACCAAACAATGCGAACAACGCCACCCACAGTGCGGAAAACACCCCGGCCAACGGCGAGCACGCGCCCGCCTCATAACTGAGGCCCGAGCGCGTAAACGAACCGGCTGACAAGTAGCCGGAGAAAAAGCCGCCAACGATATTGGATAAACCCTGCGCGCGAACCTCTTGGTTGGCATCGAGCAATTGTTGCGAACGCGCCGACAGCGAGCGGGCAATCGACAGGCTGGTCACCAGCCCGAGCATGCCCACCGCCACGGCGCTGGGCAGCAGGCGCAGGATCATGTCCAGGTCCATCGGCAACGGGCTGAACGGCGGCAGCTTGCCAATAAACGAACTGACCAGCGCCACATGCCCGAACATCGCCGGCCACAACCACGCCACCAGGCTGCCCAACGCCAGCGCGATCAACAGCGTCGGCCAGCGGGGCACCAGGTACTTGAGCAGTGCGCCCACCAGTAGAGTCCCCAGCCCGAGGGCAAGGGATGCATGGTCCCATTCGCCGCTGTGGTGGATCAGCGCCAGCAGGCTATTGATCGCCGTGGCCTGGCTCGGCAGATCCAGCCCCAACAGGTTGGGCAACTGCCCCAGGGCAATCACCACGGCGGCGCCCAGGGTGAAACCGAGCACCACCGAATGGGAGACGAAATTCACCAGCGCGCCGAAGCGCAGCATGCCCAGCAGCCACTGGAAAACCCCGGCGAGGAAGGTGAGCAGCAACATCAGGGTGATGTAGTCCTGGGAGCCCGGCACGGCCAAGGGACTGACGCTGGCATACAGCACAATGGAAATCGCCGCCGTAGGCCCGCAGATCAGGTGCCAGGATGAACCCCAGAGGCACGCGATCAGCACCGGGATGATCGCAGCGTACAGGCCGTATTCGGGGGGCAGGCCGGCGATCAGGGCGTAGGCAATCGACTGTGGCAACGCGAGAACCGCGCCACTGAGGCCGACGATTGCATCCCGGCCGACGCTGGCGCGGGTTTGGCGCGGGAGCCAGCTGAGGAAGGGGAACAGTGTATGGCGGTTGGGCCGGGGCATCGCAGACTCGGTTTAAAGGTTTGGCGCAGAATATCAGTCCAGATCAGTTCCCGTGGGAGGGGGCTTGCCCCCTCCCACATCTGGATTGCATCACGCCTTAGAGTTTGGCTTTAACTGCAGAAAGTGCGTCTTTGCCGTCCAGTGTTTTTACACCCTCCAGCCACTTGTCCAATACCGCCGGGTTGGCTTTGATCCACGCCTTCGCCGCCTCGGCGTTGCTGACCTTGTTATTGGCCACCTGCGCCATGATTGCGTTCTCCATCTCCTGGGTAAAGCTCAGGTTGGTCAGCAATTTCCCTATATTCGGGCAGGCCTGTGCATAGCCCTTGCGGGTCAAGGTATACACACTGCCGGTGTCACCAAAATATTTCTCGCCACCCTTGAGGTAGTGCATTTTCAATTGCACGTTCATCGGGTGCGGAGTCCAGCCGAGGAAGGTCACGAATTTCTGCTTCTTAACAGCCCGTGATACTTCGGCGAGCATCGCCTGTTCGCTGGATTCCACCAGCTTCCACTGGCCGAGATCAAAGTCGTTTTTCTTAATGATTTCCTGCAACGAGATATTTGCAGGTGCACCGGAGCCGATGCCGTAGATCTTCTTGTCGAATTTGTCGGCAAATTTGTTTAAGTCGGCGAAGTCATGCACCCCGGCGTCCCACACATAGTCCGGCACGGCGAGGGTGAACTCGGTGCCGTCGAGGTTTTTCGCCAGTTGCACCACATCGCCATTAGCCACGAACTTGTCGTAGAAGCCTTGCTGCGCCGGCATCCAGTTACCCAGGAACACATCCACCTGGCCGTCCTTGAGCCCCCCGAAGGTGATCGGGACCGCGAGGGTGTCGACCTTGGCCTTGTAGCCCATGCCGGTCAGCAAAAAACCGGTGATGGCATTGGTGGCCGCGATATCGCTCCAGCCTGGATCGGCCATCTTTACCGTTTCGCAGCTGGCGTCCGCGTACACGTTGGCGCTACTCAGTACCAACATACCCAACACCACAGTTAACTTTTGCATGGCCTTCCCTCTGACTATTTATTGGTTTTGGCAGGGTTGTGGATAACGTGCCTTGCGCTCCAGGTCGTCGAGGTCGATGTGGTTGCGCATGTATTGCTGACTGGCGTCCACCAGTGGCTGGTGATCCCAGCTCTTCAGCTTGCCTTGGGTCAGTGCTTCAAACACCAGACGGCGGCGGCGTTGGCTGGCGAGCACCTGTTGGTGGATCGCCGGGATGTCCCATTTGGCCCGCGCCTCGTCCAGGAAGGCTGCAAACAGCGCCTGATGCGGCGGCGACTGGCTGAGTTCTTCCTGTTCCCGAGGGTCGTTGTGTACATCGAACAGTAGACAAGGGTCGTCTTCGCTGTAGATGAATTTGTAGGCGCCACGGCGAATCATCATCAGCGGGCTGATGGTGCCTTCGGCCATGTATTCGCCGAACACCTCGTCGTGCCCGCCCTGCCCTTGCAGGTGCGGGACCAGCGAACGGCCGTCCAGCGGCAGGCGCGGGTCCAGCTCGCCGCCGGCCAGTTCCACCAGGGTCGGCAACAAGTCGGCGGTGGACACGGCTTTGGACACGCGGCCTGCCGCGAATTGCCCCGGCGCACTCACCAGCAGCGGCACGCGGGCGGCCATTTCAAACCAGTGCATTTTGTACCAGAGGCCGCGCTCGCCGAGCATGTCGCCGTGGTCGCCGGAGAAGATGATGATCGTGTCGTCTGCCAAGCCGGTGTCTTCCAGGGTTTGCAGGAGCTTGCCGACATTGCTGTCGATGTAGCTGCACGCACCGAAGTAGGCACGGCGGGCATCACGGATCTTATCCACAGGCAGCGGCTTGTCCCACAGGTCGTAGACCTTGAGCAGGCGTTGGGAGTGTGGATCGAGATCGCCCTGCGCGGGCGTTGTAGGCAAAGGGATGTCGGCGTCGTCGTACAGGTTCCAGAACGGCTTGGGAATCGTGTAGGGGTCGTGGGGGTGGGTCATCGACACGGTGAGGCAGAACGGCTGGTCGCCGTCTTCGCGGATATGGTCGAACAGGTACTGCTGGGCCTTGAACACCACCTCCTCGTCGAAATCCAGCTGGTTGGTGCGCACGCACGGCCCGGCTTGCAGCACCGACGACATGTTGTGGTACCAGGTGGGGCGCACGTCCGGCTCGTCCCAGTTGACGGCCCAGCCATAGTCGGCGGGATAGATGTCGCTGGTCAGGCGCTCTTCATAACCATGCAGTTGGTCTGGCCCGCAGAAATGCATCTTGCCCGATAATGCCGTGCGGTAACCGAGGCGGCGCAGGTAGTGGGCGTAGGTCGGCACATCGGCGGGGAAATCGGCGGCGTTGTCGTAGGCGCCGATCTTGCTCGGCAATTGCCCGCTCACCAGCGTAAAGCGCGAGGGTGCGCACAACGGGCTGTTGCAGTAGGCAGCCTCGAACACCACGCCCTGGGCGGCGAGGCGGCTCAGGTTCGGCAACTGGATCGGGGAAGGTCCGTAGAACGGCAGCATCGGCGCGGCCATTTGATCGGCCATGATGAAAAGAATGTTCTTGCGCTTCATGATCTATCGGCATTCCATAGGCGGTGTTTATGCGAATGAGCATGCAGCCCATGGAAAATGGGGTAAAGCCCACCCAAAGCAATGTCTAGGATAAGCACAGCTTATGTATGAAGCCCTCGGTGACCTGTCCCTCGATTTGCTGCGCGCGTTCGAAGCGGCAGCGCGTCACCGCAGTTTTACCGCCGCCGCGATGGAACTGGGCACCACCCAGCCCGCGATCAGCCAGCAGATCAAGCGCCTGGAAGAACAGCTGGCAATCCGCCTGTTTGATCGCATCTACCGGGGCATCGAGCTGACCGATGCCGGCGCCCTGTTGTTCGAGCATGTGCAGGGTGGTTTGCAGGCCATCAACGCGGGCCTCAGCGTGATCACCCAGCAGGATCAGCACGAAGTGCTGCAAGTGGCCACCGACTTCGCGTTCGCCGCCTATTGGCTGATGCCGCGTTTGCATCGCTTTCACGCGGCCAACCCTCAGGTGGATGTGAGCCTGGTGACCAGCGAACGCAACCACGCCACGTTGCGCAGCGACATTGACGTGGCAGTGCTGTTTGGCGACGGGCGTTTCAAGCAGGGCGACAGCCTGTGGTTGTTCAACGAGGAAGTGTTCCCGGTGTGCAGCCCGCAGTGGCTGAAGGACCAGGCCACACCGCTGACTGTACAAAATTTGCACGATTTCCCCTTGCTGCACCTGCGCCAGGAAAATAACAGCCAGTGGTTCGACTGGAGCGGCGTGTTTCGCGAACTGGGCATCGCCACGGCGCCCACGCCCGGCCAACTGCGCTTCGACAACTACACTCTGCTGATCCAGGCCGCGATTGCCGGCCAGGGTGTGGCCATCGGCTGGCGCCATCTGGTGGATAACCTGTTAGAGCAGAACTGGCTATGCCGACCGCTCAGCGACACCGTCATCTCGCGTTTCGGCTATTACGTGGTGCAGCCCCAGCGCAAACGCCGAGGGCAGTTGGTGGAGCGCTTTGTCGACTGGCTGGTGGCCGAGCAGGCCAGCAGCGCGCAGTCGCTGACCGGGCTGGCCCTGCCGTCGATTGCGGTCTAGCATCTGGCGCCTATTGGATTCGGAGTCCGTCATGCAACGTATCAAGGGTTACCACGCCCATATCTACTTCGACGCGAACACTATCGAACAGGCGCGCACCTTGTGCGAAGACGCCGCCAAGCTTTTCCCGCTGCGCATGGGGCGCGTGCACCAACGGCCGGTAGGCCCGCACCCGGACTGGAGCTGCCAGCTGGCGTTCGATGCCGAATACATCGGCGTGGTGCTGCCGTGGCTGGTCATCCATCGCAATGGGCTGGTGGTGTTTCTGCACCCGGATACCGGCGATGACCTGAAGGATCACACCGACTATGCCATCTGGATGGGCGCCATGCGGGAACTGAACTTGTCAGCCTTTTCCTAAACTACATCCCTAAATATGGGATTGATATTTATATATTGAGACTTCCTCGCGCGTAGGTTTATATTCGCTGCATCCGCTCAGAACTCAGGTGAAGCGATGCAGGCGCAATTGATCGCGCTCGATTGGGGGACCAGCTCCCTTCGTGCTTATAAACTCGGCCCCGCAGGCGTGGTGCTGGAACAGCGCTCGCTGGCGTGGGGCATCATGCATTTGCCCAGCGAGCCGCGGGTTATCGCAGGCGTTCACTGCAGCGATGGCTTCGAGTTGGCGTTCGATGCAGCCTGCGGCGATTGGCTCGACGCCGCGCCCACCCTGCCGGTGATCGCCTGTGGCATGGTCGGCAGCGCCCAGGGCTGGAGCGAAGCGGCCTACCGCAACACCCCGGTCGACGTGGCGAGCCTGGGCCAGGCCCTGCACCGGGTACGCAGCTTGCGTGGGGTCGACGTGCATATCGTGCCGGGTGTGATCGAGCAGGTTGGCTTGCCCAACGTGATGCGCGGCGAAGAAACCCAGGTATTAGGCGTGCTGCAAGGGCTGGGCGTCGATGGGTTGATCGGCCTGCCCGGCAGCCATTCCAAATGGGTCGAAGTGGTCGAAGGCTGCATCACCCACTTCGACACCTTCATGACCGGCGAGCTGTTCGCGGTGCTGAGCAAGCACAGCATCCTCGGGCGCACCCAGCAACCTTGCGAGCATTTCCAGGCCGAAGCCTTTGACCGAGGCGTGCACGTGGCGCTGTCGACGGACGGCGAGCGCGGTGTGCTGTCGACCCTGTTCAGTGCACGCACCCTCGGGCTCACTGGCGCACTCGCCCCCGACCAGCAGCCCGACTACCTCTCCGGGCTGCTGATTGGCCATGAACTCGCCGGCTTGCCCGGCAGCGCAAAACACACGCCGATCGTCCTGGTCGGCGCCGCTCCTCTCTGCGCCCGTTATCAACGCGCCCTTGCCCTTTGCGGCTTTGCCCACGTCAGCCTGGCGCAGGAAGCCACCGAGCGTGGCCTGTGGCAACTGGCCGTGGCGGCCGGGCTCACTCAACCTGTATCGGAGGCCTGACATGCTCAAGCAAGCACTCGCGCAAAACGGTTTGATCGCCATCCTGCGCGGCATCCGCCCGGACGAAGCCGAGGCCGTTGGCCAGGTGCTGTACCAGGCCGGGTTTCGCGTGATCGAAGTTCCGCTGAATTCGCCTGACCCTTACACCAGCATCCGCACCCTGCGCGACAGCCTGCCCGCCGATTGCCTGATCGGTGCCGGTACGGTGTTGCTGCCTGAGCAGGTCGAGCAGGTGAAGGCGGCCGGTGGCCAGGTGATCGTAATGCCTCACAGCGATGCCAAGGTATTGCGTGCCGCGAAAGCGGCGGGGCTGTACCTGTCACCGGGCGTGGCGACGCCGACCGAAGCCTTCGCCGCATTGGCCGAAGGCGCCGACGTATTGAAGCTGTTCCCGGCTGAGCAAATGGGCCCGGCGGTGATCAAGGCGTGGCTGGCGGTATTGCCGGCCGGCACCTTGCTGCTGCCGGTGGGTGGCATCACCCCGGACAACATGCAGGTGTTCATCGACGCCGGCGCCAAAGGTTTCGGGCTGGGTTCCGGGTTGTTCAAACCGGGTATGACAGTGGATCAGGTAGCGAGCCGCGCCCAGGCTTATGTCGCCGCCTGGAAAGCCCTGAGCTGACTTCAAGTTCCGCGCCCACAGGCGCCGCATCTATAAGAGAGATAACAGATGAAAATCACCAAACTGACGACCTTCATCGTCCCGCCGCGCTGGTGCTTCCTCAAGGTCGAGACCGACCAGGGCGTGACCGGCTGGGGTGAGCCCGTGGTCGAGGGCCGCGCCCACACCGTGGCAGCTGCCGTCGAAGAGCTGTCCGACTACCTGATCGGCAAAGACCCCCGCAATATCGAAGACATCTGGACCGTACTCTATCGTGGCGGCTTCTACCGGGGCGGTGCCGTGCACATGAGCGCCCTCGCCGGTATCGACCAGGCGCTGTGGGACATCAAGGGCAAGGCCCTCGGCGTTTCCGTCAGCGACCTGCTCGGTGGCCAGGTGCGCGACAAGATTCGCGTGTACTCGTGGATCGGCGGCGACCGCCCGGCCGACACCGCCCGCGCCGCTCAAGAGGCCGTGGCCCGTGGCTTCACGGCGGTAAAAATGAACGGCACCGAAGAACTGCAGTTCGTCGACAGCTTCGAAAAAGTCGACCTGGCCCTGGCCAACGTGGCCGCCGTGCGTGATGCCGTGGGCCCCAACGTCGGTATCGGCGTCGACTTCCATGGCCGGGTGCACAAACCCATGGCCAAGGTGCTGATGAAGGAGCTGGACCCGTACAAGCTGATGTTTATCGAAGAGCCGGTGCTCAGCGAAAACTACGAAGCGTTGAAAGAACTGGCACCGCTGACCAGCACGCCGATTGCCCTGGGCGAACGCCTGTTTTCGCGCTGGGACTTCAAGCGCGTGCTCAGCGAAGGTTACGTCGACATCATTCAGCCGGATGCGTCCCACGCCGGTGGCATCACCGAAACCCGCAAGATCGCCAACATGGCCGAAGCCTACGACGTGGCCCTGGCCCTCCACTGCCCGCTGGGCCCGATTGCCTTGGCAGCCTGCCTGCAACTGGACGCGGTCTGCTACAACGCGTTTATCCAGGAGCAAAGCCTGGGCATTCACTACAACGAGAGCAATGACCTGCTCGACTATGTGAAAGATCCGCGAGTCTTCGACTACGACAAAGGCTTCGTGAAGATCCCTAACGGGCCGGGCTTGGGCATTGAGATCAACGAGGAATACGTGATCGAACGCGCGGCCATCGGCCACCGCTGGCGCAACCCGATCTGGCGCCACGCCGACGGCAGCTTCGCCGAGTGGTGATTTTCCTCTGAACAAACGCGGTTAGAGAATGTGGGAGGGGGCAAGCCCCCTCCCACATTTACCTCGTTTCTTCAGTCAGATCTGTCCTCAATAAACATAAGAAGAGGCATCCCCCATGCACCCTGAGTCCTTCACCGGGCAGGCTTCTCTCGTCACGCCTACCAGAAAGCGTTTTTTCATCATGGTGCTGCTGTTTATCACTGTGGTGATCAACTACCTCGACCGCAGCAACCTGTCGATCGCAGCGCCCGCGCTGACCAGTGAACTGGGCATCGACCCGGTGCACGTCGGGCTGATTTTCTCCGCGTTCGGCTGGACCTACGCCGCCATGCAAATCCCCGGCGGCTGGCTGGTGGACCGCGTGCCGCCGCGCATTCTCTACACCGCTGCACTGCTGTTGTGGTCCATTGCCACCGTGATGCTTGGCTTCGCTGCCAGCTTTATCGCGCTGTTCGTGCTGCGTATGGCGGTGGGGGCGTTGGAAGCCCCGGCTTACCCGATCAACAGCCGCGTGGTCACCACGTGGTTTCCCGAGCGCGAGCGCGCCACGGCGATTGGCGTGTACACCTCCGGGCAGTTTGTCGGGCTGGCGTTTCTCACGCCGGTATTGGCTTGGCTGCAGCACGCATTTGGCTGGCACATGGTGTTTGTCGCCACGGGCGGCGTGGGCATCTTGTGGGCGGTGATCTGGTACGCGGTGTATCGCGAGCCCAAGGATTTCAAAGGCGCCAACGCCGCGGAGATCGAGCTGATCCGTGAAGGGGGCGGGCTGGTGGATATGCAGGCGAAAACGGTCAAGGCGCCGTTCAGCTGGGTCGACCTGGGCATCGTGTTGAGCAAGCGCAAACTCTGGGGCATCTACCTGGGTCAGTTCTGCCTGAACTCCACGCTCTGGTTCTTCCTGACCTGGTTCCCGACCTACCTGGTGAAATATCGCGGCATGGACTTCATCAAGTCCGGCCTGCTGGCGTCGTTGCCGTTTCTCGCGGCGTTTGTCGGCGTGCTGTGTTCCGGGGTGTTTTCCGACTGGCTGATTCGTCGCGGCGCGTCGGTGGGGTTTGCGCGCAAGTTGCCGATCATTGGTGGGTTGCTGATTTCCACGGCGATCATCGGCGCCAACTACGTGGACTCGACGGCGTGGGTGATTGCGTTCCTGGCGGTGGCGTTCTTCGGCAATGGCCTGGCCTCGATTACCTGGTCGCTGGTGTCGACACTGGCCCCCGCACGCTTGCTGGGATTGACCGGTGGCGTGTTCAACTTTATCGGCAACTTGGCGGCGATTACCACGCCGATTGTGATTGGCTTCCTGGCCAGTGGCGACTCGTTTGCGCCGGCGATCACTTATATCGCGGTGCTAGCGTTGCTGGGCGCGCTTTCCTATGTGTTGCTGGTCGGTAAGGTGGAGCGAATCGAGCTCAATGAATAACCCACGGTCAGGCGCTTGTCGTGGTGAGCGGGCTTGCCCCGCGTTGGGCTGCGCAGCAGCCCCATTGAGGCCGCTGCGTTTGGTCAGGTGTTACGCGCTGACCGTTCTGGGGGCGCTTTGCACCCCAACGCGGGGCAAGCCCGCTCACCACAGAAGCTAAGTCGCCACCCTATCGTCCGGGCTTAGTTGAGGACGCCGTCGAGAATCTCGTAGACGATGCCGGTGCCCACCGCGATCAACACCACGTCCGGCCCGGAGCGGCGCCATTCGTAGCCTGGATACACCGGCAGGCGCGCCAGCGCACGGTTGTCCAGGCGTTCGCCGTAATAACCACGAGGCAACGGCTGGCCACGCACCAGGCGTACATTCGGCGGCGGCGGCGCGCCACGGGAGAACTGGCCGTGGTTGTCGTGGATGATCTGCCGAACTGGGCCAAAGTCCTGGGGTGGGCCGCCGCGACGGTTATCCGGCGGGCCGCGATGGTCGTCGCCACGTTGTTCGTGCTGGCCTTGCGGGCCGCCACGGTCTGGGCCGCCTTGGTCATAAGGCGCGGCCTGCACCAGGGCGCTGGCGCCAAGCACCAGCACGCCAAGGCCCGCAATCACGGATTTGGGCATTTTCATCGGGTATTCCTCAGGGCACACCTACAAAAAAGGGATCTCGAACACGGTTCGAAATCCCTTGGTCTTGCTGTTTAGGCCGTGCCCGAGCGGGTTGATTCCTCTGTATCAGGAACTTTACCTACTGGTTACGGAGCCTTTACTTACGAGCGTTACGAACGCCTTCCGATAGCGCCGCACACAGGCTCAACACGCCGTCGATGGCTTGCTGGTCGTTGCTGGCGTTGGCGATGTGATCGATCAGCGCCGAACCCACCACCACTCCGTCGGCCAGACGGGCGATGGCCGCCGCTTGTTCCGGCGTACGGATACCGAAGCCGATGCTGATCGGCAGGTCGGTATGACGACGCAGACGGGTCACGGCTTCCTCGACGTGTTCCAGGGTCGCGGCGCCGGCACCGGTCACGCCGGCCACCGACACGTAGTACACAAAGCCGGAGCTGCCGTTCAGGACTGTCGGCAAGCGCACATCGTCAGTGGTCGGCGTGGTCAGGCGGATAAAGTCGATGCCGGCGGCCTGGGCCGGGTCGCACAGCTCGCCGTTATGCTCTGGTGGCATGTCGACCACGATCAGGCCGTCGACCCCGGCTTCCTTGGCGTCAGCGATGAACTTAGGCACACCGTATTTATGGATCGGGTTGAAGTAGCCCATCAACACCAGTGGCGTGTCGTTGTTGTCCTTGCGGAACTCGCGAACCATCTGCAGGGTTTTCACCAGGTTCTGCTTGGCTTCCAGCGCGCGGATGTTGGCCAGCTGGATTGCCGGGCCGTCGGCCATTGGGTCGGTGAACGGCATGCCCAGTTCGATCACATCGGCGCCGGCGGCCGGCAAACCTTTGAGGATCGCCAGGGAGGTGTCATAGCCAGGATCGCCAGCAGTGACGAAGGTCACCAGGGCGGCGCGATTCTGTTCTTTCAGCTGCGCAAAGCGGGTTTGCAGGCGGCTCATCAGTGTTTCTCCTGCTTAGCGGTTTCCATATGGTGCATCACCGTCTGCATGTCTTTGTCGCCACGGCCCGAGAGGTTGACCACCATCAGGTGATCCTTCGGCAAGGTCGGTGCACGCTTGAACACTTCGGCCAGGGCGTGGGCGCTTTCCAGTGCAGGAATGATCCCTTCCAGGCGGCAGCATTTGTGGAACGCGTCCAGGGCTTCGTCGTCGGTCACCGAGGTGTACTGGACGCGGCCGATGTCATGCAACCAGGCGTGTTCAGGGCCGATGCCGGGGTAGTCCAGGCCTGCGGAAATAGAGTGGGCGTCGATGATCTGGCCGTCGTCGTCCTGCAACAGGAAGGTGCGGTTGCCGTGCAGCACGCCCGGTACGCCGCCGTTGAGGCTGGCGGCGTGCTTGCCGGTCTCGATGCCGTAGCCGGCCGCTTCAACGCCGATGATCTCGACGCTGGTGTCATCCAGGAACGGGTGGAACAGGCCCATGGCGTTGGAACCGCCGCCGATGCACGCCACCAGGCTGTCCGGCAGGCGGCCTTCCTGGGCTTGCAACTGGTCGCGGGTTTCCTTGCCGATTACGGCCTGGAAGTCACGCACCATGGCGGGGTACGGGTGCGGGCCGGCCACGGTGCCGATCAGGTAGAACGTGTCGTCGACGTTGGTCACCCAGTCACGCAGGGCTTCGTTCATCGCATCTTTGAGGGTGCCGGTGCCGGCCACCACCGGGATCACTTCGGCGCCCAACAGCTTCATGCGGAACACGTTGGCTTGCTGGCGCTCGATGTCGGTGGTGCCCATGTAGATCACGCATTGCAGACCAAAGCGAGCAGCCACGGTGGCAGTGGCCACGCCGTGCATGCCGGCGCCGGTCTCGGCGATGATGCGTTTTTTGCCCATGCGCCGTGCCAAAAGGATTTGGCCGATGCAGTTGTTGATCTTATGCGCGCCGGTGTGGTTCAGCTCTTCGCGCTTGAGGTAGATCTTGGCGCCGCCGCAGAACTCGGTCAGCCGCTCGGCGAAATACAGCGGGCTTGGACGGCCGACGTAGTCGCGCTGGAAGTAGGCCAATTCTTCTTTGAATGCCGGATCGTCCTTGGCCGCTTCGTATTCGCGGGCCAGGTCGAGGATCAACGGCATCAGGGTTTCAGCGACGTAACGGCCGCCGAACGCGCCAAACAGGCCGTTGGCGTCTGGGCCGTTGCGTAGATCGGTCTGGGACTGAGTCATGGGAGGCTCCAGGTAAGCATTCGTGTGAAAAGCAATGACGGCCACTCTACCCCTGACGTTCCACGCTGAAAACCGATAAGATCGCCGCAACCTGTCAGGAAAACTCACAAATGAGCCGAGACCTCCCGCCCCTTAACGCGTTGCGTGCCTTTGAAGCGACAGCGCGGCTCAATAGCGTCAGCCAGGCCGCCGAGCAATTGCACGTGACCCATGGCGCCGTCAGCCGTCAGTTGAAGGTGTTGGAAGAGCACTTGGGTATCAGCCTGTTCGTCAAGGATGGGCGTGGCCTTAAACTCACAGATTCCGGCGTGCGTTTGCGTGATGCCAGCGCCGAGGCGTTCGACCGGCTGCGGGATGTGTGCGCCGAGCTGACCCAAAGCAGCGCCGATGCACCGTTCGTGCTGGGTTGCTCGGGTAGCTTGCTGGCACGCTGGTTGATCCCGCGCCTGGGGCGCTTGAACGCCGACCTGCCGGATTTGCGCCTGCACCTCTCGGCGGGTGACGGTGATCTCGACCCCAGGCGGCCGGGTCTGGATGCCTTGCTGGTATTCGCAGAGCCGCCGTGGCCGGCGGATATGCAGGTGTATGAACTGGCCAGCGAGCGCATCGGGCCTGTGATGAGCCCACGGTATGCCGGCTACGAGCACTTGCGCCAGGCTCCCGCCCAGGCCTTGTGTGATGAAGCGTTATTGCACACCACCTCCCGCCCGCAAGCCTGGCCCAGTTGGGCGCAGCAACACGGCATCGCGCCCGGCGCACTGAAGCATGGCCAGGGGTTCGAGCATTTGTATTATTTGCTGGAGGCGGCAGTGGCGGGATTGGGGGTGGCGATTGCACCCGAGCCATTGGTGGCAGAGGACCTGCGAGCAGGCCGCCTAGTGGCGCCGTGGGGGTTCAGTGAAACCCCGGCGCACTTGGCGTTGTGGCTACCCAAGCGCGCCGCAGACGGGCGCGCTGGGCAACTGGCGCAGTGGCTCAAGGCTGAGCTGTTGCGCGAGCCGGTTTAGCCGGTAAACAATCAGTCACCACGTTTGCACAGCAGATAAGCAGCCAGCAGACCCAGTGCACCGACAGCGACGCCGGCTGTGGTCCATGGGTGCTCTTGTGCGTAATCCCGGGTGGCAACACCGGTTTCGCGGATTTTGACTTTGCTTTCTTCGTAGGCATCGCTGATCAGGTGACGGGAGTGCTTGAGGGCATTCTCGGCGTTGCTTTTCAGGGCCTTCAACGTTTTGCGCGACTCATCGGACGCATCGTCCTTGAGGCTCTCCAGAGACTTGAGCAGGCTCGAAATCTCGGCTTCCATGCTTTCCAGCGATGCTTTGCGTAAAGAAGTGTTAGCCATTTGGACTCTCCTGAAGTGATTGAGTGGCGTGTGTAGATACCGACTGCGGCCGTTTCAGAAAGTGCAGTAAATCTGAACTTTCAGGTAGGAACCGTCGCCTGAAGCAGTACGAACATTGACTGCTACGCTCACTAGAGACCTCAGGAGAAACGCCATGTCTGATCATCACACGTACAAGAAAGTCGAACTGGTGGGTTCATCGACGACCAGCATCGAGGACGCCATCAACAACGCAATCGCCGAAGCCAACAAGAGCATCAAGCACTTGGAGTGGTTTGAGGTGGCTGAAACCCGTGGCCACATCAAAGACGGCAAGGTCGCGCACTATCAGGTCACCCTCAAGGTGGGATTCCGAATTGCCAGTAGTTGATCGCATCGGTTGAACTTGCCGACTGGCCGATTGCCATAACCTGCGCTACAACCAATGGGTGCCGATGCCACGAGCGTCGGCACGCTCTTTTTGATCAGCGCAAGGAAAGTAACGGATGAAGAAGTTCCTGTTAGCGGTAGGTTTGTTGAGCATTGCCGGCACAGCCCTGGCGGCGGGCAAGCCTTGTGAAGAGCTGAAAAGCGAGATTGCAGCGAAAATCGACGCCAAGGGCGCTTCGGGTTATTCGCTGGAAGTGGTGGACAAAGGCGCTGCAGCCGATGGCTACACCGTAGTCGGCAGCTGCGAAGCCGGCACCAAGGAAATCGCCTACAAGCGCGGTTAACCTCGTGCTCCGGACATAAAACCGACGTACTTGTGGCGAGGGAGCTTGCTCCCGCTGGAGTGCGCAGCACTCCCGTTTTTTGGGGCCGCTACGCAGCCCAGCGGGAGCAAGCTCCCTCGCCACAAGTGCGTCGGTTTTTTTCGCGTGGGATTTAGCCCTTCATTACTTGCGCGAGCAGCTCGTAGGAATGAATCCGGTCAGCATGTTCGTACAGGTCGCTGGTAAAAATCAGCTCGTCGGCGCCGGTTTGCTCGATCAACACTTCCAGTTTGGCGCGGATTTTCGCTGGGCCGCCGACCATCGCCAGCCCGAGGAAGCTGCCGACCGCCTCTTTTTCATGGGGTAACCACAGGCCATCCATGCTGTCGACCGGGGGGCGCTGGACCAGGCTCTGCCCACGCATCAGCGCGAGAATGCGTTGGTACACGGAGGTCGCCAAGTAGTCCGCCTGTTCATCGGTGTCCGCCGCAACCAACGGAATGCCGAGCATCACGTAGGGCTTGTCCAGCACGGCCGAAGGCTTGAAGTGGTTGCGGTACACGCGGATCGCTTCATGCATCAGGCGCGGTGCGAAATGCGAGGCGAAGGCGTAAGGCAAACCGCGCTCACCGGCGAGCTGCGCACTGAATAGGCTGGAGCCCAGCAGCCACACCGGTACATTGGTACCGGTGCCCGGTACGGCGATCACCCGTTGGTCAGGCGTACGTGGGCCGAGGTAGGCCATCAATTCGGCTACATCGTCCGGAAAGTCATCGGCGCTGCCGGAGCGTTCACGGCGCAGGGCGCGGGCGGTCATCTGGTCGGAGCCGGGCGCGCGGCCCAGGCCCAGGTCGATACGGCCGGGGTAGAGACTTTCCAGGGTACCGAACTGTTCGGCAATCACCAGAGGCGCGTGGTTGGGCAGCATCACACCGCCGGAACCGACGCGAATGGTCGAAGTGCCACCGGCCAGGTAACCCAGCAACACCGAGGTGGCCGAGCTGGCGATGCCGTCCATGTTGTGGTGTTCAGCCACCCAGAAACGGTTGTAGCCGAACTTTTCCACGTGCTGGGCCAGGTCCAGTGAATTGCGCAGCGACTGCGCCGGGCTGCCGTTGGCCCGCACGGGCACCAGGTCGAGGGTCGAGAACTTTACGTCGGACAGCGATTTCATAAGCCTGCTTCTCCAATGGGGGCGCAGGCTTCTTAGACGAACCAAAACCTGCCGCTTCATGTGCATGTTCTATGCAATGAGGGCATATACCCGAGATTCAATAGCGAGCGTAGAAATTTCCTACTAAATCGCTAGGTTTCTCCGACAAGATGAACTTTGCCGGGCCGTCTATCCTCAGAACCCTTACTGAAGCAAAACCACCGTTCGAGGAGACCGCTATGAGTATCGTTAAAAAAGCATCCGCGCATTGGGAAGGTGACCTGAAGACTGGCCTGGGTTCCATTTCCACGGAAACCGGCGTGCTGCGTGAAGCGCCCTACGGCTTCAAGGCCCGTTTCGAGGGCGGCAAGGGCACCAACCCGGAAGAATTGATCGGCGCAGCCCATGCCGGCTGTTTCTCCATGGCGTTTTCCATGATTCTTGGCGATGCCGGGCTCAAGGCTGACAGCATCGACACCCAGGCCGAAGTGACCCTGGACCAGGTTGAAGGTGGTTTTGCGATCACCGCCGTGCATTTGATCCTTAAGGCCAAGATTCCCGGCGCGAGCCAGGCGCAGTTCGATGAACTGAGCAAGAAGGCCAAGGAAGGGTGCCCGGTGTCGAAAGTGCTGAACGCGAAAATCAGCCTGGATGCCACCTTGGTTGGCTAACGCAGCAGGTCCAATGTGGGAGGGGGCTTGCCCCCGATAGCGGTGAAGCAGTCAACATCTCTGTTGCTGATCGACCGCCATCGGGGGCAAGCCCCCTCCCACATTTAGTTCTGCGTTGGATCAGAACTCGTGTTTTGTAAGTGTGGTCCTATTACCATGCAGCCTTAGCCGCACACTCGTGCGCAATGCATTCAGGGAGCTTCAAACATGAAACGTTTTGCCTTGGCAATCATCTGCGGTGTATTGGCCACCTCGGCCGTGGCCGCACCCAAAGACTGCGAAGAGCTCAGGAAAGAGATCGAGGTCAAGATCCAGGCTAACGCGGTTCCGTCCTACACCCTGGAGATCGTCAGCAAGGAAGAAGCCGACAAGCACGACAGCGCCATGGTTGTCGGCAGCTGTGAGAACGGCACCAAGGCCATCGTCTACCAGAAGAACAACGACTGATCAGAGGCAGTTGACGCTGCGTTCTTCCGCGAGCAACTGACGCGCCGAGTCATACAACCGGATATTGGGTGTGAAGGCCAGCGAGCGCCCTTCCAGCACATAGTGCTGGCCGGCCCGGAAGTGATCGTATTCCAGGGTCATGAAGCAGGTGCGGTACATCATCTGGCTCAGCCCACCCAAACCGCCGCCCGCGGGGACTTCAAAGTCGAAGCGCACCATCAGTTCATGATGGCCGGGCGGGAACTGGAAGAAACGCCCGTCATCCAGGTTCTTGCCGTCCAGACGCTGCGCCATCACCAGCTTGGACCCCGGCGTCGGCGTGGTGAAATCGACCCAGGCTTGCTGCGGGTCCACCGGCGGTACGGGCGTAGTGGTGCAGGCATTGAGGAACAGGGCGGCGACGGGAAACAAGAGCTGACGCATGGCAGGCACTCGACGGAATAGAGAGAATTGAGCCCGGCGCCGACGGCAGCAGACTCCCTATGAGTATAAACACGTCATGCGATGGAAAAATTCCGTGCGGGCGCGATAGTCTGGCGAGCAAATTACCCAGGAGCGGTCGGGGCATGGTCAGGCGTTTTCTTCCAGGGTTGATGGTTGTGCTGCTCAGCGGCTGCTCCAGTGTCAGTTATTACGGCCAGTTGGCCAGTGGTCAGTGGCAATTGCTACGCGCCCGGGAGCCGGTGGCGCAGGTGATTGCCGACCCTTCCCGCCCAGCGTTATTGCGCGAGCATCTGGCGCAATCGCAAAAGGCGCGTACGTTCGCCAGTGAACACCTGCACCTGCCCGACAACCAGAGTTACAGGTTGTATGCCGACATCGGCCGGCCCTATGTGGTCTGGAACGTCTTCGCCACGCAGGAGTTTTCCCTATCACCCGAAACCCATTGCTTCCCCATCGCCGGCTGTGTGGCCTATCGCGGTTACTACAACCAGGGCGCGGCGCGTGGCGAAGCCGCGTTGTTGAAGCAGCAGGGCATGGATGTGTCGATCGGTGGCGTCGAGGCCTATTCCACCTTGGGCTGGTTCAACGACCCGATCATGAATTCAATGATGAACTGGGGTGATGAGCGCCTGGCCACGCTGATCTTCCACGAGCTGGCGCACCAGCGTTTCTATGTGAAGGACGACACCGAGTTCAACGAGTCGTTTGCCAATTTTGTCGAGCAGGAGGGTACGCGCCAGTGGCGTGCTGCACGCGGTTTGGCAGCGGATAGCTTATCGACGTCGAAGCAGCGTGATCAATTTATCCAGTTAGTCCTCGATACCCGTCAACGTTTGGAAAAGCTCTACGCCCAACCGTTGGCAGCTGATGCGATGCGTCAGGCCAAGGCGGATCAGTTCGAGCGTTTGCGCGCCGAATATCGGCACATGCGCGATCACCAGTGGGGCGGGGATAAGCGTTATGACGCTTGGATCAACCAGCCCATGAACAATGCGCGGCTGTTGCCGTTTGGGTTGTATGACCAGTGGGTGCCGGCGTTTGCGGCGTTGTTTGCGCGGGAAGGTGGGGATTGGGTGAGGTTTTATGCGGCGGTGGAGAGGCTGGGTGGGTTGCCGGTGGGGCAGCGCAAGGCGGCGTTGAGGCAGTTGGAAGGGGGTGGTCTTTAGGGCCTCATCGGGGGCAAGCCCCCTCCCACATT